>CAYNYC010000022.1:0-5416 GCA_964401415.1 uncultured Erysipelotrichaceae bacterium | reverse complement strand
GATTAGAGTTATTGCTGTTGAAGGCAATCGTATTATCGTTAAAGAAATTAAGGAGGATAAATCATGAATGGATTTGCTGATTTACTAGGATTAGGCACATATGTATTGATTATTATTGCCATTGTATTTCTGTTAGCTATGTTTTTCAGTTTCGTACCTTTAGCCTTATGGATAAGCGCTTTAGCTGCCAATGTTAAGGTAGGTATATTTACTTTGATCGGTATGCGTTTACGTCGAGTTGTACCAAGTAGAGTTATAATACCATTGATCATGGCAAGCAAAGCTGGAGTTGAAATATCGATCAATAAGCTAGAAGCTCATTATCTAGCTGGTGGTAACGTTGAGAAAGTCGTTAACTCGATCATCGCTGCCCAAAGAGCTAATATCCCATTAGAATTTGAAAGAGCCGCGGCAATTGATTTAGCCGGTCGTGATGTCTTAGAAGCTGTTCAAATGAGTGTTAACCCGAAAGTTATCGAAACACCAATCGTCGCTGCTATCGCCAAAGATGGTATCGAATTAAAAGCTAAGGCAAAAGTTACCGTTAGAGCCAATATCGATCGATTAGTTGGTGGAGCAGGTGAACAAACAATTATTGCCCGTGTAGGTGAAGGTGTTGTCACAACTATTGGTTCAGCAATGACTCACAAAGATGTGTTAGAAAACCCTGATAAAATATCTAAGACTGTTCTGATGAAAGGCTTAGAAGCTGGTACTGCATTTGAGATATTATCAATTGATATCGCTGACATTGATGTTGGTCGTAATATCGGTGCTCAATTACAAACTGATCAAGCGGAGGCCGATAAACGTATTGCTCAAGCTAAAGCTGAGGAACGTCGTGCCATGGCTGTTGCTCGTGAACAAGAAATGATCGCAGCTGTTCAAGAAATGCGCGCTAAAGTTGTTGAAGCTGAAGCTGAAGTTCCAAGAGCGATGGCTGAAGCACTAAGATCTGGAAGATTGGGTGTTATGGATTATTACAACATGCAAAATGTGATCGCTGATACCAGTATGCGTCGCACTATATCCGATATAAAGGATACTAATAATGACCAAGAAGAAGAATAAACAACTTATCGATTTAAAAAAGATCAAACAAGGTGTAATTTGGACCGTCATTCTTAGCGAACCAAAAAGTCGTAATTATAACCACCAACCACCTGTTAAAACTAAATAAAGATAAAAGCGGTTTGAAAATTCAAACCGCTTTATTATTTTAGGTGATCAATTATCTTTAATGCTCTTGGCTTATTAGTGATCGTAACATCAGTTAATGTCCCTCCATACTCACCATCAATTGTCCAGGGCAAAGCTTCTTTTGCTAAAAAACTGATCTTGTCTGTCTTAATTATTTCTACTAAAGCTGAACTACTATCAATACCCAACAGATATGAGGTGATTGAACTTAGTTCAATTGCTGATTTTGGTTCCCTGATCAACATGACTTCAAATAGCCCATCATCAAGTTTAACACTATCTCTTTTTAATTTATAAATACCACCAACAGAAAGCGAATTTGTTACCATACCATATACGAATGCTTCATTATATTCTCTATCATTTAGTTTGATGTTCATATGATAAGCTTTGATTGAAGATACGCTCTTGATCCCCTCAAATACATAAGCTAAATGTCCAATTAGATTCTTCACCTCTTGAGGCGTTCCATAGGCGACTTGCGTAAAAGCCCCAAAAGCACCGATATAAACAAAGTGTTTGTCATTGAAATTACCAATATCATATAAGGATGCTTCACCATTAATGATCAACTCCGTAGCTTTGATCATATTTTTTGGTAAGTTGAGGCTTGAAGCATAGTCATTAGTTGATCCAGCTGGTATATACCCTAAAATGGCTTTACAATCACAAGCAGTCATCCCGTTAACAACTTCATTTAGCGTACCATCACCACCACTACATACGATTAAATCATATTCATTACCAGTATTACTTATTGTACTAAAAGCATCACCACGAGCTTGAGTTGCGTGAATATTAAGATTATACCCGGCTTTTGAAAATAGATTGACAATACTATAAAGACTCCCTTTTATCTGGGAAACGCCTGATAATGGATTAAAGATAAGTAGTGCTTTCATATTTAACTCCTATATTAATTCTAGGTTAATTAGCAATAATGTCAATAAGCTTCATTCATGAATCTTTCATCATATCGTTTGAATGTAGGCGTTGCATATGATAAGTTTTAATTAACAAGAAAAAGGTGATGGTATGAATATCGGCTATGCTTGTATTACGATTGGTTTAAAAGACACAAGCATGAAAAAATGTTTACTTAAAAACGTAAACGATCAACTACTTCTATCAACGATCAAACATAATCTTAACTCATTAGAAAAACAGATTGACTACAATATCAATAATAATATCAAGCTGTTTAGGATAGGGTCTGACCTTATTCCGTTTGGTTCGAGTAAGATCAATAATTTAGACTGGCAACTAATCTTTAAAGATAAATTCCATGATATCGCGAAGAAGATTAAAGATAACCATATCAGAGTATCAATGCATCCAGGGCAATACACGGTCTTAAATTCTTTAACAGAATTAACTGTGGAAAACGCCATTTTGGACCTTAAATATCATACAGCTATCTTGGATAGTTTAGAAACTGATCAATCGTGTAAGATCATTTTACATGTTGGAGGTGTTTATGGTGATAAAGAAGAAGCAATCAAACGCTTTATAAATAATTATGAGCTGCTTCCCCAATCAGTAAAAAACAGGTTAGTGATCGAAAATGATGATAAATCATATAATGTTAAAGATGTGTTAAGGATATCTGATGCCATCAAGATACCCGTTGTTTATGACAATCTGCATTATGCTTTAAATCCAGCTGATATAAACCTTAGTGATAGCGAATGGATTCATGAATGTGGTAAAACGTGGACTATTAAAGATGGTAAACAAAAAATCCATTACTCACAAAGTAATCCCAATAAAAAAAGCGGATCACATTCAGAAAGTATCGCTATTGATGAATTCCTCTCTTTTCACAAAACCCTTAAGGATGATATTGATATCATGCTTGAAGTTAAAGATAAGAATGTATCCGCGATCAAATGTAATAACTGCCTAACTAATAAAATAAAGATCTCCATGATCGAAAAAGAATGGAGCCGTTATAAATACCTCGTCTTGAGCAAAAGCCATACTGGTTATACTAAGATTCGTCAATTATTAAAAGATTTTGATGATGATAAAACTTTAACGTTCTATCATTTGATTGAACACAATCTATCATTACCAAAAGATATAGGTAACCAAGTAAACGCTGCCCAACATATTTGGGGTTATTTCAAAAATATAGCAACCACTAAACAAAAAGACCAATTCGCTAAACTATTACAAGATTATCAAGATAACAAGATTGATCTTGCAAGAGTAAAAAATAATCTTTATAAACTAACAGTGGAGTATCAGATACAATATCTACTTGATTCATACTATTTTTATCTATAATGTAAAAACTATTAGTTTAAGAAGTCAATAAACTGAAAATAATCTTTACAAACTTACAGTGGAATATCAGACACAGTATCTAATCAACTCATATTGCTTTTATCTTTGATGTACAACGATTTAACCAAACAAAAACGATCCACAGGGAGCGTTTTTAATCGTAATCTATATATATATGATGATACTTACAATTCCAGCCAACACACTTATACTCGATCCGCTTAATAGTTGGAAAATGGTGTGTCTTTTTAAATGTAAAGACGCATAGTAAACGCTGATTACAAGCGCTAAACCAATCAATAAATACCAATACCCCATCTGCCAACTAAGTAAAACAAGCGGCGCTGTTGTACTACAAGCGTGTCCACTTGCATGATATCCAATAATTTTATTGACAATAAGCAAGCCGACAATAGAAATAAGGTATGAGCTAAAAAACACCTTAGCAATCATCGAAGAAGTATTAAACATCGCCCATATAAAACCATAACTATAACTTATAGCACTAAAGACCATTGCCACACTACGTTGTCCTTGACGACGGTCGGTATTGATCTTAAATATCTCACGGAAAGGATAAGCTAATAAGGGGAAAACTACCAGACATCCTATTAACACCATAAACTCGGCTATCGATTCTAATCGACCAATTTGAGCCATTAAGATTATAGTCAGACCTGTCACCACCGGTGGAAGTGTTAAGACTCTTGTAATTTTAGCGATCACTATATCATCCTCATTTCATTAACCTGTCATAAGCTATTCAATATCTTATGATATTTTTATTATAGATGGTATTAATAGCACAGTCAACCGTTATTCATTATCTTCTTATAAGTTATTCATATTATGATTGATGTTTATCAATAACGGTAATATAATAATTGTATGAACATAAATAATGAACTAGCCAAAAGATTAGAAAATTTTCGCTTACCTCGCTTAAATGAAATTACTAACGTTGGCCTTTATCTTGAACAAACAGCGAAATTTATCAATCAAAGCTTGTCTTTACTCAATCAACCAGAAATCACTACATCCATGATTAGTAATTATGTTAAGTTAAGACTTATACCCAACCCACAGAAAAAACAATATTCTAATAACCATATTGCCCTCTTAATATTCATATCCTTAGCCAAAACGGTTATCTCTTTAGATGATATTAGATATTTGCTAACAATTCAAAGTGATAACTTCGCTCAAGAAAAGACTTACGATTTATTTTGCGAAGTATTCGAGGTTTACTTAAAAACTATCTTTAGTATCAATAATCAAGTTATTCAACCACTAATCAATTCCTCAAGCGAAAGGGAATTAATGGTCAGTATCATCACCACCATTGTTCAAAAAATCTATCTTGATCACTATTTATATAACTACCGTAATAGCGATAAATCAGCCGAAGATGGAATCAAATAAGCAAAAAAATTGGTTATGAACATCCCTTTCCGAAGGCTATTTGATTGCTTAATCTTTTTAGCTATGCTATTCTAAACTTAATATTTACAAGCGAGAGGTGTTTAGATAATGCAGAAAATTCGTGAATCAGCGGAAATGTATTTAGAGACCATTCTGGTATTAAGTGAAAAAAAAGCACATGTCAGATCCGTTGATGTTGTCAATAAGTTAAAATATAAGAAATCTAGTGTTAGTGTAGCTATGAAAAACCTTCGAGAAGAAGGTTTGATCGACATGGATAACGATGGTTATCTTACGTTAACAAGTGAAGGATTAAAAATAGCCCAGACTATCTTTGAAAGACATGAGTTCTTCTCCACCTGGTTAATGCAACTCGGAGTCGATGAAAGTATCGCATTAGAAGATGCCTGTCGCATTGAACATGTGATTAGCCAAGAAAGTTTTCAAGCTATCCGCAAATATGTTCAAACATGCGGATCAAAAAAACAGATCAAATGATCTGTTT
>CAYNYC010000021.1:0-18239 GCA_964401415.1 uncultured Erysipelotrichaceae bacterium | reverse complement strand
TTATTCCCATTGGCGTATTATAAGAAAGAGGTGTCTTCAATGTATAATAAGCATCTGATAATACTGCGTCTAAGATATTTTTAGTAGAGGTCTTTCCATAACTTCCAGTAATACCGATCTTTTTCAAAGATGGTATACCATTGATGGTCTTTCTAGCATCTTTAAGATAATACTCATTGATCATTTTCTCCATTGGTTGATTAATATAATACATAAGTACGATCAATGCCCAATTAATATATAGACCAAGCAAAAAAGCCAATGACCAAAAACGATTAGGGATAAACCAAAAACCAATAATGATCAATAGATTTAAGATTAGTAGGGTTATGATCTGTCTTTTGACGCGGGCAGTATATACTAATGGTTTAATATAATCTTTTTTGCGTTCCAAATTGTATTCAATAACAGCCTTTATCATGATAATTAAAACCAAGTAGCCGATCCATAAAAGGGTGTTTTCGATAAAGATAGCCACAATAAACAAAACAGCCAATATAACATTAATGATCATATCTTCATAATTAAACTGTCTTTTATGTAACCAACTAAGATACCTTGGTAATTCATAACGATTTTGTTGAAACATATGTAAAGCATGCTTTGTACTAAAAGCAGTGTTAACAAGATATAAAAACAGAAAAATAACTCCTAATAAATATTGCATATTAAACCATCCGATCCTGTTTTAAAAAGATATCAATAACTTTCAAAAATCTTGGCATTTGGTGATAATAAGCAAAGTGATCATCACCATCAAAAATAGCAAGTCCGGCATTGGGTATTGCTTGTTCCATTTTTTTACCCATCCATAAGGGAGTGGCTTCATCATTTTCGCCCCAAACTAATAACACTTCTGCTTCAATCTTAGATAAAAGATTACTTAAATCTTCATTAACGATCTTCACAAAAGCTTCGCGCATCACACCACTAGTTTTTTGATAATCTGAACTACCAGCGCTTTTACTAAGGGCTGCTTGTTTTTGTTTTAATCCTAATATGCCAAGACTTTTCTTAGCCAATTTATATGAATATACTCGTAAATAATAATCGACTCCTCGTTTATCTTTAATGCCTGCTCCACCTGTTATAACCATTTTATGAACTTTATATAAAGAGGCATAGATGATCGCAAGTCTTGCCCCAAAGGAATGAGCGATAATGATTGGATCAATTAGTTTCAATTGTTCAATAAATACCCTTAAACAATCAGCGTAGTCATAAACCGACCATCCGTACTTCGGCTCTTCACTTAACCCAAATCCTGGTAAATCAATATTGTATACCTGAAAACCCGTAGCTAGATGTTGCTCGATTGGTGACATCATCGCTAAATTTTGGCCCCAACCATGTAATAAGATTACCGGCAAACCGGTATTTCCTGATTTAGAATAATTTATCTTTACATCATTTATTACAATTTGTGCCATAGCTACCTCTACTTCATTTATTATATATGAAAACGCTCATTTATAAACGACTATTATTGATTTTGTGAACTAGTCTGTTTCTGTTTATCGACCGTCACATAAGCATCCATGATCCGATGGTCTTTTATCTTAATGATTTCTACCTTTAATGGACCAATCGTCAATTCTAATTGACTACCATCTTCAGGGATCGTTTTTAAAACATCAAAGATCAATCCACCAAATGTATCATAATCACCATCATCAGGTAATTTAACCTTGAGATTTTCAACGATATCTTTAACTAAAACAAGTCCATTAACTCGCCATTTATTATCATTGACCTTCTCTAAGTATGGTTCTAGTTCTTCATCATCTATCTCATCGAAATCGCCCACCAACTCTTCTAATAGATCACTCATGGTGATAATACCACTCATACCACCATACTCATCAATAACGACCGCAAACTGTTTGCGTCCCTTTTTCATATTTCTAAACAAATCATCTAACTTAACACTTTCAGGCACAAAGTAAGCCGGACGAACAGCTTCGTTCATTACGATATCTCGTGATTTATCAGCTAATCGGAAATAATCCTTTACATCAAGAACCCCAATAACATTGTCTACGCTATCATCACAAATAGGATAGATTGAATGACGTGTTTCATTAATGATCTCTGCCCATTGCTCATCGGTTTCTTCAAGCCATAATATATCAGTATCAGTTCGATGGGTCATTGACTCTTCAGCACTTAGATCATCAAACTCAAATACTTTTTGTAATAACTCTTTTTCTTCCCTGGCAATCGCCCCTTTTTCACTACCAGCATCGATCATCATCCGAATCTCTTCTTCTGTCATTACATCATCATTATCATTAGGGTCAATTCCTACCAACTTCAAGATAGCATTAGTACTAAAGGTTAAGAAAGCAACGATTGGTTTAAAGATAACTGACACAATGTAGATAAACCCAGACATGCCTAAAGCTAGTTTTTCAGCGTTACGCATCGCTATTCTTTTAGGGACGAGTTCTCCAAATACTAAAGTAAAGTAAGATAAGATCAATGTGATCAAGATTACCGAAATAGTTCGAAGTAGATCTGTTTCAATACCCAACCCCGTCGTCTTGACCAGATCGACCAACTTATCAGCGAAGTTATCAGCCGCAAAAGCACTTCCTAAAAAACCCGCAAAGGTAATACCGACTTGGATCGTCGCCAAAAAGCGTGCGGGTTGACTAGTCATCCGCGTTAATCTAGCGGCTTTAACATTGCCTTCAGCTGTTAATTTAGCTAATTTATTATCATTCATGGATATCACAGCGATCTCAGCTGCCGCAAAAAGCGCATTAATAGCGATCAAAAATACCTGTAATACCAATTTCCATATCAAAGGATCATTTTCCAAAACAACATCCTCCTTAGATTATAATTATACCAAATATTTTAGATTTTATTTAATTAACTCCAATTTGTGAAGATCTAAGTATTATATAAAGAAAAATACAGATAATCATTATCTGTACTTAGTTTTTATGGTTGATCAATACATCTGTTATCTTATAACCATTACTTTCTAATAGTTTCGCTACTTTATGACCTTTAACATCAGATACGCGTATTACGACCAATACTTTATCTTTTCGATAAACAGCTAAATGAAAGATACTAATATCGTTGTCAGCTAAGATCTTAGCTACTTTAGCCAATACCCCTACTTCATCTTTTTCAATCTCAATAACAATCCTTGAGCCTTCATCATGATATCCTAAAAGATCCACAAAAGCCGCAAAGATATCTCTTTGGGTAATGATTCCCACTAATAGTTCTTCATCATCAATAACTGGTAAGCAACTAATGTTTTTATTCATCATTAGTTCAGCCGCTTCTTCTAATAAACGATCAGGTTTGATCGTAATAACATCTTTGATCATGATCGATTCAACACTAGTCTTTGATAATAGATAATTTAATTCATGAATACTTAAACTAGTAGCCTTGCTTGGTGTATGTGATTGGATAGTGCTTTCAGTTAATAATCCGATCAAATGATTGTGTTTATCAATGACTGGTAGACGATGAAAATTGTTTGATGCAAAGATATCCAAAGCTTGGCTAATCTTTACCTCTTTAGTTACAGTGATGATGTTTTTACTCATACAATCTTTTACGTACATATTAACCTCCTAAGTACACCTTTTGTACTTTTTCACTAGCAGCTAGTTGTGCTCCTGTTCCTTCTAAGACAATCTTACCTGTTTCCATGACATAAGCCCGATCAGCGATCGACAACGCCATGCGTGCATTTTGTTCAACGATCAATATTGTTGTCTTAGCTTCATTGATCTCCTTAATGATACTAAATATCTCTTGAACAAGAATGGGAGCTAAACCCATACTAGGTTCATCTAAAAGTAATATTTTGGGTTTTGCCATTAAAGCTCTACCCATCGCTAACATCTGTTGTTCACCACCAGATAATGTTGAAGCGTCTTGTGAGCTTCTTGCCTGTAAGATGGGAAAATGTTTATACACCTTCTTTAGATCTTCTTTGATCGCTTCTTTATCATTATTTAAGTACGCACCCATCAATAAATTCTCATAAACTGTCAGACCCGTAAAGATTCGCCGACCTTCTGGAACATGAGTTATCCCTTTTTTTACGATCGTTTGCGCGTTTACTTTCGTAATATCCTCACCGATAAAAGATATCGTTCCATGTGTCTTTAAGACCAATCCAGAAATAGCCTTTAGTAGGGTTGATTTGCCTGCCCCATTAGCCCCGATCAAGGTTACTATCTCTTGATCTTCAACCCTTAAGCTAATATTTTTAAGCGCTTGGATTACCCCATAATGAACACTTAGTTCTTTAATATCTAACATTATATGGCCTCCCCAAGATAAGCTTTGATTACTTTCTTGTCGCTTTTGATCTGCTCAGGAGTACCATTAGCGATACAACGACCATAATCTAAAACATAGATACGTTCACAGATATTCATAACTAACGACATGTCATGTTCAATCAAGACAATCGTTAAAGAAAGTTCTTTCTTTATCTTTCTGATCAATGATGTAAGCTCAACCGTTTCCTGTGGATTCATACCCGCAGCTGGCTCATCTAAAAATAAGATGGTCGGATTGGTCGCTAGTGCGCGAGCAATTTCAAGTTTTCGTTGTTCACCATACGGTAAGTTTTTAGCTAAGTACTCTGCTTTATCGCTTAAATTGACAAGCTCTAATAACACCTGAGCTTGCTTGTGCACTTGTTTCTCTTCTTGATAGAAGTTACCAAATCTAGTAATAGCTTTTAAACTTCCATAACGGATATCTTTATGCATCCCAATCTTGATATTATCAATGACACTCATATCTTTAAATAACCTGATGTTTTGAAAAGTACGAGCTAAGCCCAAACGATTGATCAAATAAGGCTTTTTACCAGATATATTGATCATCTTTTCATTAACTAATAATTCAACCTTCCCATCACTTGGTTCATAGATACCAGTAATGACATTAAATAACGTCGTTTTACCAGCTCCATTGGGACCAATCAAACCAACTAATTCATCTTTTTCAATATTGATATTAACTCCAGCCAGTGCTGATAAACCGCCGAAATTTCGCGTTAAATCGCTTATTTTAAGAAGACTCATGTTTAGTCCTCCTTTTTAATATATTCATAAATGAAGTCATGGTAAACTCTTTATTACCCAATAAACCCTTAGGTCTAAAGATCATGATCAATACGATCGTAACGGCATAGATGATCATTCTGATCGCTGAAAAGCCTTGCAGTAAGGTATTGATGATACCTAATGCGATCGCCGCAATGATACTACCTGTAATAGAACCCATTCCTCCAAACACAACGATCACTAAGATATCGATCGATTTCGCAAAACCAAAAGTTTCTGGTCTAATAACATAAAAGGTATTAGCATAAAAAGCTCCTGCTAAACTGGCTAATAACGCCCCAATCACAAAAGCGATCGTTTTGTATTTAGTAGTGTTAATTCCCATCGCTTCACTGGCAATCTCGTCTTCCTTGATACTAAGACACGCTCTACCCATCGCACTTCTTTTAAAATTGACAACGACCAAGATCGTAAAAATAACAGCCACATAGATCAAATTCCAATTAACTAGCTTGGGAATATTGGCTAAACCCGCAGCTTTATTGGTTATTTCAAGGTTTAAGACAATGATCCTAATGATCTCCGCAAAACCTAGTGTCGCTATCGCTAAATAATCTCCTTTTAGTCTTAAAGTTGGAATGGCTACGATCAACGCAATGATCGCACTTATTAAAAAGCCAATCATGATACCAACAATCATTCCCCCAATATTGGGATATATCTTTGTCAATATCGCACTAGCATAAGCTCCAACTCCCATAAACCCAGCATGACCTAATGAAAACTGTCCTGCCACACCAATAATCAGGTTTAAACTTACAGCTAAAATGATATTGATACAGATTGTCAATAATGTAATCTGATAATAAGCATTAATGACCTTAAGTCTGATCAAAACAGCCACGATGATATAAATGATCACAACTAAGATTGACCAACTTAAGTTTTTCCGAGTTAAAATATTGTGCATGATCAAACCTTAGTCCTTTCCTTTTTACCAAGCAGTCCAGTTGGACGAATGATCAAGATTAAGATCAAGATCGCATAGACTACCGCATCCTTATATAAAGAACTACCATAACCACTTACTAATGATTCAATAACCCCAATCGTAAAACCACCAAACATCGCGCCTGGTATTATTCCAATTCCACCAAACACAGCTGCGATAAAGGCCTTTAATCCCGGAATAACCCCCATTAACGGATTAATACTATTATAATATATTCCAACTAAAACGCCCGCAGCCCCAGCTAATGCTGAGCCAATCGCAAAAGTAAAAGAGATGACCGCATTGACATTTATACCCATTAATCTAGCCGCATCAGCGTCAACACTTACCGCCCGCATGGCTCTTCCAATCTTGGTCTTCTTAACGATAAATTGTAGCAATAACATTAATGATATCGTTGTCGCAAAGATCATGATCTGTTGCATAGATAATCTAATACCACCAAAAGTAAACACTTCATTAGTAAGTATCGTTGGAAAAGTTCTAACATTAGGACTCATGACATACATCGTAGTGTACTCTAAGAAAAAGGAAACACCGATAGCCGTGATCAAAGCAGCGATCCTTGTGGCGTTACGTAAAGGTTTGTATGCAATCTTTTCAATGATCATTCCAATCACTGAACAAGAGATCATGGCGATCAATAAAGCCGGAATAAATCCTAAATTACCATAAGTGATAACTAGATATCCGATATAAGCTCCTAGCATATAGATATCACCATGAGCGAAATTTATTAGTTTGATTATGCCATAGACCATCGTATAGCCTAAAGCGATCAAAGCATATATGCTTCCCAACGATAAGCCATTGATCAATTGTTGTAAAAACATGTTGCCTCCTTTGATAGAAACAAAGGACAAAAGCTAAACTTTTGTCCTTTTGTCATCATTTGTTCAAATTGACTATTAAGGATTAACTTTAGTGCTACTAATAGCCTTATCCCCTGAAAGTTCAACTACATAAATAGATTTAACAGCATCGTGGTTATCATCTACTGAAATATTACCAGCTACGCCCACAAAACCATCAGTATTTGCTAGGGCTTCAATGATCTTAGTCGCATCAGCTTCACCAGCTCTTTCAATCGCATCAACCAATAGTCTTGCCGCATCATACGCTAATGCTGAGAAAGCATTTGGTTCAACATCATATTCCGCTTTAAATGCGGTAACGAAATCTGTTACTAATTGATCATCACCAACAGATGAGTAGTGTGTTGAATAGAAAACATCAACGATATTCTCAGCTTTAGCTAATGATATTAAATCTGGAGATTCAAAGCCATCAGCTCCCAATATTGGAGCAGTAATGCCCATTTCTCGAGCTTGCTTGATCAATAAACCAGCTTCGTTATAATAGCCTGGCACAAAAATGAAATCATATTCTAAACCACTAATCTTTGTTAACACCGCGTTAAAGTCCGTATCACCTTTAGTAAAGTTTTCATGAGCGACGATAACACCACCATTAGCCTCAAATTGTTCAATAAAACTATCAGCTAAACCTTGACCATAATCACTTGAACTATCTCCAAAGACAACAGCCTTACTTAAAGCCAAATTATCAAACGCAAAATTAGCCATTGTAACACCTTGGAAACTATCGATAAAACAAGTACGGAAACCAGTAGTAAAGGCAACGCCTGTTGTTTCATTGATCATAACACTTGTCTCGGTAGCTGATGGCGATATGATAGCTACTTTATATTCTTCACTAACAGGCAGACTAGCTTTGAAAGCTCCACTTGTTGCAGGGCCTAGAATTGCCACAACCTCATCTTGTGTTACTAAACGCGTTGTGGCGCTTGTAGCCTCAGATGCAGATGAAGTATTATCAATCTCTACTAATTCGATCTGTTTCCCTAAAACCCCACCAGCAGTGTTTACTTGCGTAATTGCCAGTTTAATGCCATTAAGCTCCGCCTGACCATAACTAGCGACATCACCGGATAACTCCATATTAACGCCGACTTTGATCGTAGCTTCATCTGTATTCCCATCAGATGAACTACAGCCAGTTAAGACCAAGCCAATTACCATTAAAACAGTAATCAATTTAATCATCTTTTTCATATTATTCTCCCCTTATTAAGTTAACATTAATACTAACACAATAAAAAGAAAAAACAAGCATTTTCAGTCGTTTTCTGTAAAAATATGAAAATATTTGAAATTATATTCTGCATTTACAATAGTAAATTATTGTAAAGTTCTAAGATAAGTTTTATCATTGTATTATATTAAGGAGTCACAAACAATGCGAAAAAATAATCTTCCACAATTCATCGGTGGTTTGATTGGTTTTGTGGTTGGAATCTTTGGTGGTGGTTATATCGGTTTAGTTTTAGGAGGTACCTTTTTAGGTGGTTTTAACATCTATGAAAGAACTGGTTTTGAAGGCTATGAATTAGCCACCTATGTTGGATCGATCATTGGTGCTATAATCTTTACCATAGTAGGTATAAATATCGCCAACAAGATAATTAATAAAAAGAAATGAACAATTATGATAAAAGCCAGTCACTATCAACCTTTGCGTTGATAATAACTGGCTTTTTATTAATCTCGTTTAAATCTTTCTCTTTTAATATAATGCGTATGTAATAACTCATGAGCTAGATGACTATTTGGCTCACCTAAGAACTTCTGATATAATTCTTGAATCTGTTTATTTTCATGAGACTTACGATTAGGACGATCTTCATCTTCATCATATAGGGCTTTAGCTCTTTCTTTTTTCCAATCAATCGCCTTGAAACCGTTACGAATCGTTGAATTGATGATCGATTGACCACCACCATTGATACAGCCTCCAGGACACCCCATAATTTCAATAAAGGTATAAGGTGAAGTTCCTGCTTGAATTTGTTCTAGCAGTGGCTTAGCTAAAGACATCGAATGAGCTACTGCCACTTTAACTTCTTGACCATTAATAGTGACACTCGCTTCTTTGATCCCTTCAGTTCCTCTAACTGCTTTAAAGTTTACATCCTTTAATTCTTGCTTAGTCAGTAGTTCATAAACCGTTCTTAAAGCCGCTTCCATAACACCACCTGATGCGCCGAAGATAACACCAGCACCAGAGTATTCACCAAACATATCTTGATCAAATTCTTCATCAGGAAGATTCAAGAAATCTACACCATACATCTTGATCAATCGACCAAGTTCTCTGGTTGTCAATACAGCATCAACATCATCTGGCATTTCTGGTCTTTCTTTTTCTTCTTTTTTGGCGGTACATGGCATGATACTTACAACATACATATCCTTTGGATCGATCGCTTTGGTCTTCGCAAAGTATGATTTAAGGATAGCCCCAAACATCATATGTGGAGATTTACATGATGATAAATGACCTAAAAGATTCGGATATTCAAATTCCATATACCTTACCCAGCCTGGTGAGCAAGAAGTGATCATTGGTAAAGTACCATTATTTTGGATCCGATTGATCAATTCTGTTCCTTCTTCCATGATCGTTAGATCAGCCGCATAGTTTGTATCATAAACCCGTTTAAAACCGATACGGCGTAAAGCCGCCACCATTTTTCCTGTAACTCTGGTCCCAATTGGCATACCAAATTCTTCACCTAATGAGGCTCTTACCGCTGGGGCCGTTTGCACAACCACAAATTTCTGAGGATCATTTAAAGCTTCGATGACATTATGTACTTCTTCTTTTTCACTTAGGGCTCCAACTGGACAGACATTGATACACTGACCACATTGCATACAGTTAACATCCGCAAAACTCTTATCGAACACTGGTCCTACTTTTGTTTTAAAGCCACGATCAATGAAATTTAGAATGCTCAAACCTTGTACCTTTTTACATGTTTCTATACATCTTGCACATAAGATACATTTACTGGTATCACGAACTATCCCATTTGCGACGTTATCATAAGTTGGGGTAGTCTTTTCACCATCAAAGCGTACTTCACGAACACCCAATTCTTCACACAAGTCTTGTAACTCACAATTCTGGTTACGAATACAGGATAAACAATCTTTCGAATGATTAGACAATATTAATTGTAAATTCATCTTACGCGCGTCTAAGACTCTTTTGGTATTGGTAAATATTTCCATACCATCCGCTGCTGGAAAAGCACAAGAAGCTGCTAGATTACGCGCTCCCTTAACCTCAACCACACACATCCGACAAGCCCCTGATTTATTTACATCTTTCAAGTAACACAGGGTAGGAATACGGATGCCAGCTTTTTTGGCCGCATCCAAGATCGTTGATCCATCTTCCACCTCTACTGGTATATTATTTATCTTTAACTTTATCATCACTTACCTCCTAACCACGAACTACCGCATTAAAGCGACAGTTAGTTAAACAAGCCCCACATTTGATACATTTTTCAGGATCGATCACAAATACTGTTTTACCAACTTCTCCTGAAATAGCGTCAACTGGACAATTCTTTGCGCATAAGCTACATTTCTTACATTTCTCAGGATCGATCGAGAATGACAACAAATCCTTACAAACACCAGCAGGACACTTATGATCTACAGCGTGCGCTAAGTACTCATCCTTAAATAAACGCATTGTTGATAGTACAGGATTAGGAGCAGTTTGTCCTAGACCACATAAAGCTGTTTCTTTAATACTATTACCAAGACTTTCAAGTTCTGATAAAGTTTTTTCAGTTCCACGACCCTGACAAAGATCGGTCAATAACTCAAGCATCCGCTTAGTTCCAATACGACACGGTGTACACTTACCACATGATTCATCACAAATAAATTCCATATAGAAACGAGCGACATCGACCATACAATTATCTTCATCAACAACGATCATGCCTCCTGAACCCATCATTGAGCCCAAAGCTACTAAGTTATCAAAATCAATTGGAGTATTTAAATCCTTTTCGGTTAAACATCCACCAGAGGGACCTCCTGTTTGAACAGCCTTGAAATTCTTATTGTTAGGACAACCCCCACCAATTTCATAAATGACTTCACGTAAAGTAGTTCCCATAGGGATTTCAACTAAACCGGTATTAACGATCTTACCACCTAAAGCAAAGACCTTAGTGCCTGGTGATTTTTCAGTTCCCATTGATCTAAACCACTCACCGCCATTTAAGATAATTTGAGTGATATTCGCCAACGTCTCCACATTATTAATGATCGTCGGTTTACCCCATACTCCTTTAATAGCTGGAAAAGGTGGTTTTGGATTAGGCATTCCTCTTTTACCTTCAATCGACATGATCAAAGCTGTTTCTTCACCACAAACAAAGGCGCCAGCTCCCAGTCTGATCTCAATATTAAATTCAAAACCTGTTCCTAAGATATCTTTACCAAACAAGCCTAATTCTTCAGCTTGTTTGATCGCAATCTTTAAACGTTCAACCGCGATTGGATATTCCGCTCTAATATAAACATACCCATGCTTAGCACCGATCGCGTATCCAGCGATCGCCATCGCTTCAAGTACTGAATGCGGATCTCCTTCTAAAATAGAGCGGTCCATGAAAGCTCCTGGATCTCCTTCATCTGCGTTACATATTACATATTTATCATCACTTGTTTGATCAGCCGCAAACTGCCACTTAATACCAGTAGGGAATCCTCCCCCACCTCTTCCTCTTAGCCCTGATTTCTTTATTTCATCAATGACTTCTTGTTGACTCATCTCAGTTAAAACTTTACCTAAAGCCTGATAACCATCTTTAGCGATATACTCATTGATATCTTCAGGATTGATAACTCCACAGTTCTTTAAGGCGATCCTTTTTTGTTTAGCATAAAAACGGATCTTACTTATTTCAAAGATCTTTTCTTTAGTAACTTCATCAATATCACTTAGTTCTAACCTTTTAACTGGACGACCCTTATAAAAATGCTCACTAACGATCTCAGCCACATCATCAAGGGTAACATGGCAATAAAAGATCTTATCTGGATAGATCGCCATGATTGGACCTTTTTGACAAAGTCCAAAACAACCAGTCTTAACGATCTTGACTTCTTTTTCAAGTCCATATTTACTTAATTCTTCATTTAACTTCTCAATAATATGTGCTGATTGAGAAGAAGTACAACCCGTACCAGCACAGACTAACGCGTGTAATCTTTCCATTAATACATCCCCTTATCTTTTCACAGAACCAACAGTATATTTCTCAACGATATTACCTTTACCGATGTGTTCTTTCATAATTTCAACAGCCTTTTCAGCGTTGATAAGTACATAAGTAGTCTTTTCACCTTGCTTATCAAATACTTCCACAAGTGGTTCTAAGGTACACATACCGATACAACCAGTTTGAGCGATCGTACAAGAATATTCACCACTAGTCGCTTCTTCAACTAAAGCATTCAAAACTGGACGAGCACCCGCCGCGATACCACAGGTCGCCATTCCAACAACGATACGATAATCATTCTCTCCATCTCTTAATTCAATCTTCTTTTTTGTGACATCTCGCAGTTTCTGCAATTCAGCTAATGACTTCATTTTTATCCTCCTTTATATGATCTATTCCCTCATTAAGATAATTCTTAAGCCAAACTAATACACCCGGCTCATTGATCTTGATATCATCAAGAATCTTTTTAACATCTATAGTGTTGAAGATAAATACACTGTCTTCAAATTGATATTTAAACTGATAATCAACTAATGTATCAGCCTGGATCAAAGTAATGATCGTTTCCGCAATATCACCCAAGGGCGGTCTATCAATATGAGAATTGCGGATAACCACTTTGATTGTCGTTCCTTCGTTTGGTTTTGATCTAAGAGTAAATATTCCCTCACACTGATCAGCCAGAGCTTTAAAAAACGCAATCCCAAGCCCTATACTTCTTGTCTTTCTAGTTGTAAAGAACGGATCAACGACTTTTCGCTGTGTTTCTTCATCCATTCCCACTCCATCATCTTCGATACTTAAACTCAATCGATCTTCTCTTTCATCTATCTCTAAGCAAATCTTGATATTCTTTGCTTGAGCATTTAACGCATTATTGGCGATATCCAACATATACATAGCTATATCTTGCATCATGATCCATTCCTATACAAACGATCCAACATTATCGAAGTCAGTGAGTTCTTTCTTTCATTGATCTGCTCTAATGAATGAGCATCTGAGTTAAACAACCATACAACATCAAGCCAAGGATGATCCTTCAATAGTCTTTCCTTCTGCTTGATATCTTTAACTTCAATACCATCAATCTTCAGTTGTTTAGGAATAAATCCCAACTGCGTTATAATTCCATTTGCCCTATCCAAGGCATGAGCTAATACAAAGCTACCATTGAATCTATGCACTACTTGTTCCACTTCATCAATCTTCATATTCACACTACTTATCAATAAGCGATCTTCATGAGATATTACTTGATCATTAATATCCATCACATACTGATTACCGAAATAACGTTCATCATTTTTAATATATATCAAGCTTTCGTCAACAACGCTACCAAACCTTAAACAATCATCTAAATCTTTAAAATAAGCTAATACATGAACCTCTTCAAGCGTTTGAACTTCAATTCCATAGATCAAACACATATCATTTTTTAAAGCTACTTGAGCTAGTACTGCTTGTTGTTTTACACTGTTATGATCACAAACAGCGATAAGATCTAACCCCTTAAGTTTGGCCATATTGATGATATTATTTGGAGTCATATCATCATTAGCACAAGGAGATAGCACCGAATGAATGTGCAGATCATAAAACATCTTAAACACCCAATGCGATCAATGTACGGCATACTTCATAAGCCGGCAAAGCAGTCGTAAACAACACCACACCCTCTTCTTGAGCTTGATTGATCAGTTCATCATTAACAACACTATCTTCACAAATGATCACACAAGCAAATTCTCTTAAAGAAGCGACAGCGATAACATTAGCGTGTGCTTGAACAGTAATCCAAGCATGTCCAGGTTGACCATGGCCCATGACCCAACTCAAAAGATCACCCACATAAGCCCCTTTGATCTGATCATTAAGCGCTGTATCATGACAATATAATTTCCAACCTGTTTTATTGGCCAATTCACTTATCTTCATTTACTTCACTTCCTTTCAAAATTCGACAATCCTTCAACGTTGCCCGATCCGCTAAGATTTCCTCAGCCATAGCTCGACATGAATGAAAACCACACGCTCCACAATCATATCCCGGTAATTTCTCAACTATTTCATTGATCTTAATAAAATTAGCTAAACGATTATGTAAGCTGATCTTTTCATTAAACGAACTAGCGATCGTAACCCCATACAGATCATTATTGTTGATATCAGCGACTGTATCATTGGTTTCCTTCATTAATTGTCGAACATTATTGAAGCTACTAAAAGGATTACCCCATAATAGATTTCCACCAATACAACCATTTATACAGCCCGATAGAAATAGAAGATCACAATCCTTCAATCGATCAAATTCAGCCAATTCCAATGCTTTGACAACCTTATCAAGACCATCGGCCACTACCACATTTTTATCTGTAAACCCTTTAGTGTATAGATTGGATGTAACGTTATACAAGCCTTTTTCATTGATCGTTGTTGGTAATCTTTCAGAGCTCAGATTACGTGATATCTGTGGAAACAGATCGGCGATCACCATGGCATGATCAACTTCTGAATACTTATTACCATATGGATACTTAGCTAGTGTTAACTTAGCTACACACTCACATAACAGAAAGATACCAGTATTAGATGGCAAATCTTTTCTTTTACGGATATCACGAGCCGCCACTTCACTAATATGATCGATCGGTACAATATTACTTAATAAGATCGGATATTTAACTTCAATCAAGCGATTGATCGTTGGACAAAATGATGTGACTAGCGTTGTTTGTTGGCGATTAACACCAACATATCTTCGCATCTCTTCATACATCGCTCCATCATAGCTACTTAAATTGATGACTTCATCAAAGCCTAACTTCTTGATCGCCATCATTAATTCTTCTGCCTGAGCTAATGTTGAACATTCTCCTAAAACAGCCGTAGAAATAAGCGCTATCGTATGATCATAATTCTCTAGATCAGCTAAAGTACTACCTTTAGCTTGTAAGCCTTGATAAACACAAGCTTCAATACAAGTCGCACAGTTAGTACATTTCTCATTGTCAATCTTAACGCGTGCATCTTGTAAAGATATCGCCCCTGTAAGACAGACATGTAAACACTTCATACATTTTTGGCATTTTTCCAAAGTATAACTGATCACGGTCATAATATATTAAACCTCAGATTCAGTGTTGTGCCTTCCACACTTGATTCAATGTCGAATTCATCACTGACTTTCTTTATATTTGCCAGACCCATACCTGCCCCAAATCCTAATTCGCGAGCTCTATCATCCGCTGTTGAATATCCAGGCTGCATCGCCATATTAATATCAGGGATTCCTGGTCCTTTGTCCTTAAAAACAAAGCTTATCTGATTACTGATGGAAAGCTTGATGATTCCTCCATAAGAATGGATGATCATATTGATCTCTGCTTCATAACACGCTATCGCCATCCGCCTTAAAACCTCCGGGGGTACTCCTAATTCCTTCAAGATCTTTTTGATCTGAGTCGAAACCTTACCGGCATTGGCATAATCGTCTTTGTTGATAACGTAGCTATATTCCATCATTTCGTCGCTGTTTGTAACCCACTTTCATAAAGTAGACCACAAGCTTCATACATTGATAATCTAGTTGTAAACAAATTCATATTCATATCTTTACCAATTATCAAATCAACGTCTTGTGGTGTTTTATCACGTACATAGATGATCGTATTAATATCTAAAACCTCTGCTGTTCTAATAGATTGAGCATTAACAAGTCCTGTCAATAAAAACGTTTTATCACCAGCTGAGCAAACCATCGCTAAAGCATCACTCATTAAATCCGCTACTGATACATGAGTAAAATCTTTATCAAGAATAGTAGTATCACTGACATGAATTTCCGTACCTTTTAACACTTCCAATATTTCTCGTAAGATCATTGTCAAAAGTTCCTTTCCTCAGCGATAATCTCGCGAATACGCGCTTCAGCTAAACCAGTAGTAATAGCTGTTCCATAAACTTTATCATCAATGATCGCTACTGGTGCTAATCCACAAGCACCTAAACAGCGAGTAGCGTCTACTGAAAACAGGCCATCTTTGCTTGTACCATTAACTGGAGCTTGTGTTAGTTCTAGCACTTTATCCAAAAGTACTTGTGCATTATTAACATAACAAGCAGTTCCCATACATACATTGACCACATGTTTTCCTTTTGGTTCAACGGTGAATTGCGTATAGAATGTTACTACACCATAAACCTCTGAAACTGAGACACCAGACGCTGCCGCGATTTTTTCCATTGCCTCAAAAGGTATGTATCCTAGTTCATGTTGAACATCATGTAACATCAATTTTACAGGTCCTAAACGATCTTTATGCCTTAATACGATCTCATCGATCTTCTTAAGTGACCCCTCACTTATCTTTAACATTTGATCACCTCCCATTCCCTATTTATGTTTGTCGTAGTTGATCTTAACTAATAGCTACAATAAACTCCAAGGTATTATATCACTCATAACTAGCTTTGAATAGGACTTTATTAATTTTTTCACAATCTTTTCTGTTAAATTTAACACTAAAAAAGATCACTTGAATATCTTAGTGATCTTATATCTTTTTCTTACGATTACATTCAGGACAATAACCATAAACACTTAGTTTATGACCAATAATACTGTAACCGGTATCATCCGCTAAACCCTTCTCATAGTCTTCCAGTGGGCAATATTTTATTGCCATAATCTTCTCACATCCAAGACAATATAGATAGTGACGATGAAAGCCATCATTGATCTCATATAGATGACGATCTTCTTGAATGATACTAATTTTAGTAACTAATTCTTTTTCGCTTAACAAGTCAAGAAAGCGATAAACAGTCGATAAACTCATATTGAGTTCTTTTTGGATCAACGCTGAATAAATCTGATCAACAGTAACTGGTTGATTACTTCGTTGCATGATATCCAAAATAGCCCACCGTTGTTTTGTGTGCTTGATACCGGCTTGTTTTAAACGCTGTTTAAGATCGATATCTATCATCTTTATCTCCTTGCTTATATTTTAATCTATTAACGCCTAAAAATAAACTAATCATGTAATCAAAAAAGATGCCCGTAGGCATCTAATAGATAAGCATGGTGACCCGTCAGGGATTCGAACCCTGGACCCACTGATTAAGAGTCAGTTGCTCTACCAACTGAGCTAACAGGTCAAATATGCTTATAAATGATATCATACCATTAATTATTTATCAATAACGATGTGCTTAGATATAAACTTTTCAACACGATCAAATACCGCTTCAGTCCAAAAACAACCTCCGCCATGATCGGCGTTATCAACTAAATAAATTTCAGCTGGTACTTCGTTTTTCACTAAGCATTCATACAGATCAATGCTTTGTGAGTGATGAACCATTGAATCATTTGTTCCATGCAAGATAAACATTGGTGTCTTGATCTGATACTTATCAATATAATTCATCGGAATCATTTTATCTGTAATCTCAGGACTATGCCAAAGATTAACATTACCGATCAAATATGGAATAGGTGACTCTTGACCAACATATTTATAGCCATCCTCTTCAGGCACAAGTTTAGTAATATCCGTTGGTCCATAATAATCAATTACGGCTCTATAAGACAATGTTTCATGTTTGATATCTTCATAGCTAAACACAGGTAGATCTCTTGTTACAGCACACATCAAGACGGTATGGCCCCCAGAGGATGTTCCCCATAAGATGATATTATCTTTATCAATATTGTATCGCTCAGCGTTATTATACAAAAATCTGACAGCTGATCTGGTATCTAGTACCTGTGACGGAAAACCTCTTACTTCAGCTGATCGATATTCAGCAAGTGCAATAACATAACCTCTTTTCGCAAAGGATGATAATTGCACTATTTCCTTACCCATATCTTGTTTCATCCATGATGATCCTTGAGAAAAGACGATTAAAGGAAACTTAGTACTTTCATCATTTACTACAGGTCTGATAACGTGTAGACAAAGACGCACTCCATCTCTATGTGCATATTCTATGTCAAGATCTACTCGACAATATGGTGAATCAAAATCCGCTT
>CAYNYC010000020.1:12644-18784 GCA_964401415.1 uncultured Erysipelotrichaceae bacterium | reverse complement strand
AACATAGAGCCTTTTTAGTTCACCAATTTGATCTGTAATAGGTTTAATACCAACACAACCAACTACTATTTCATTGATATAAGCGAGACAGAAATAACCTTTTAAAGGGCCATATGTTACTAATAAGGAATTTAACTCATTGGATAAGTCTTGAAATGAAAGATCGACATTTAACTCGCTTATGTACTCTTTAATCAAAGTCAAGGCATCAATCTGATTAGCAATTGTTAAATTCTTCAGCTTGATGCGCATATCGATCATCTCATATGTATCAGCGTTTGTGGCGATGCATAATGAATAATCATCATCGATATAAAGGTAATGAAGATAGATATTATCGAGCTTTTTTTTGACATGGTCATCATCAACTACTGAGAAATCTTTAAAGTGATCATCAATGCCCCAACCGTGATATTTAACATAGCTTTCTTTAGCTGACCAAACTTCAAAGAAAAGTTCTTCGTGTTCGCTGATCAGATTGGCTTCTTGTGGATGAAAAAAACGTTTAGCGATGGCTATTGCTTTATTATTCAACTTATTTTGGATGTCAATTCCAATTGGTTGATCACTGATCGCTAAAGCCCAGTATTTATTAGAATGAGATAAATTAAAGAAAAGCGGTACATTTTTAAAATAAGGCTTTCCTTTATCATCTTTTAAGATCGTAAGATCATCTTCAGTTAGATCATTAGTTTTAAGATAATTTTTAGCACATCTTTTGAT
Organism: uncultured Erysipelotrichaceae bacterium; assembly: GCA_964401415.1. GTDB lineage: Bacteria > Bacillota_I > Bacilli_A > Erysipelotrichales > Erysipelotrichaceae > JAQUCI01. Next base: position 18,061 of record CAYNYC010000020.1, on the reverse strand, counting down.
CAATGAATAACGACTATCTTTTGAATCAATATCAAATAAATAGACTAAAGTTTTATTCATTGACTCCGTGATTGCGTAGATAAGCGATCGCATCCTTTACTTGATGAATATTCCAAATATCCCGTGTTGGGATTGATAAGTTGTATTTTTCTTCGACGGCACTGATGATATTGACGATGTCAAAAGAACTTAGTTCAAGATCTTTGATGAAGTCCGTTTCTAAGGTAATGACACGATGACCAACAATATCAGTGATGATGTTTTGGATTACAGTAAGCATTTTTAACTCCTTTTAATCTTATTTAAGCCTGTTTTAGGTAATGGGTTTTCTGAAAGTTTAACCATTTGAATTTGTTTGTAAGCAGGTAATTTTGTGTTAATCTTGTCTATTTCTTTTTGCAATAGGTCTAAGACTTCATAGGAAGCCATGCCTTGAGTTAATAATGGTTCAGGATAGATTGTTACACATAGTTTAACATCATCAACTGATAACCCATTAACAGCTCCATAGGCTAACACTTCTTTAACTAAAGGAATACTATAGAGATAGCCTTCAATTTCTTCAGGTGATGTCTTTTTACCATTTTTAAAGACAATTAAGTTTTTCTTACGACCAGTTATATATAAGAAGCCTTGTTTATCTTGATGACCTATATCACCAGTTTTAAACCAACCGTTATCAAAAGCTTCACTTGTTAACTTTGGATCTTTGTAATAACCTAACATTAAACTAGTTCCCTTTACATAGATCTCATTGTCAACGATCTTTACCTTATAATGAGGTAGAATTAAACCAACCGAACCAATCTCATTGTGATTATCACGATTAACTGATACAAGGGGTGAACATTCAGTTATTCCATATCCTTGAAGGATCATGATTCCTAAGCGATCAAATTTACGTATTAATTGTTCTGCAATATGAGCTCCACCGCAGACGATCATCTTCAGATTACTACCAACAATCTTGTGCATGATCATTTTAAACAATTCTTGGTTACTATTATCAGCTTTAAATAATGAAGATCTATTTTTCATAAAATCTTCTAATTCATTACTTTTACCCAATTTATGAATTTCCATCGCAAAATATTTATAGATCGTTTCAACGATAAGGGGAACAGCCATCATATAGTGAGGTTCAAATAAGGCCATATCCCTTAATGATGTTTTCATATTACCATTGATACAGATTGATAATCCTTGATGAAGTACATCAATCACTGAGCAAGTTAGCCCATAGGTATGATAAAAGGGCAAAGATGTAAATAATTTACCATCAACCTTTACTAACGCCATGGCATCAATAGCATTATACAAGACTGCTTTTTGTGATAACATTACCGGTTTTGAAGTAGAAGTAGTACCAGAGGTATAATAGATAAAGGCACATGAATCAGAGTTAATCGGTTTTTTAGCGATCAAACTTTGTGCTTCTTCATCATTTTTGCCATTATCCAGTAATGTCGCAAATAATTCTTGATCATCGATATTGATCATATCGATATCTTTCGCAAAAGTATCTTTTAATGATTTAAACCCTTCAGAATAAATGATCATTTCACAATCAGCCTGTTTGATCATCTTAATGATCGTTTCATCTGCTTGTTCAGTATCGATACATACCGCAACAGCTCCAATATAAACAATAGCGAACATGCTTACTAGCCATTCAATACTGTTTTCAGCCACGATAGCGCAATGCTTATCACTATAACCACATTTTTGGAAGTATGATGCTAGATCAACGACCTTATCGGTAAACTCATCATAAGTGATCGTATGCTTTACTGCTTGGCGATCGTAGATAGATAAACAATCTTGGTTTGGGTATTGTTGTTTCAGGTAAGCAATGAAAGTACGAAAATCTTCACAATAATCTACCTGATTTAAAGCGAAATTATTCATAATAGCCTCCTAGTAATCTATATGGACATGGTTTGGATCGATTTCCTCGTAGGTCCATTTGATATCATTGTTTAATTGGTTATAATCATCCAGAAGAGATAAAAAGATATCGACGATGTTTGGATCAAATTGTTTATTCTTACCACGGATTAGTTCTTCACGAGCATCATCTAATGATAATCGATTGCGATAAACTCTTTCAGATGTCATTGCGTCAAAGGCATCAGCGACGGTTATCATTCGTGATTCTTCCGGGATTTCCATTTGTTTGAGTCCATTCGGATAACCTTTTCCATCCCATCGTTCATGATGATGTTTGACGATTACAGAGATATCATCAAAGAAGGAAATAGCACTTAAGATATTGGCACCACGTTGAGAGTGCTTCTTAACTTCTTCGTATTCTTTCGTTGATAAGTTTTTTTCTTTTAATAGTATATCATCTGCGACACCAATCTTGCCAACATCATGGAATAGTCCGCTTAGTCCAACACGTTGAATGAAGGAATCATCTTTTCCCATCTTCATGGCCATCTTTTTACAGAAATAACTAACGCGATCAGAATGTCCACGGGTATAGATATCTTTGGCATCAACCATCAAGCGCAGAGCGCCTACTGTTTGAATATAACTTTCACGTAGCTTTTGATAGGTTTGGGTTAGTTCTTGATTCTTAATGTTAACCAGCGAATGTAAGAAAGCATTACTGATAGCTGAAGCTGCTTGTCTAGCAAATACTTCAAATAGTTGAATTTGGGTATCAGTAATGGCTGTTTTTTCTTTACGAATACCTAAGACCCCTAGTGATTCATTATTCTCGTTAACCATCGGAACGATCAGATATTCATTAGTATTAACGGACATCTTTTCCAGTCTGACTTGACCAATGGCATCGAAAAGATCAGGGAATAATACTTTTACGAAATCTTCAACATTTAGATTAAAACAACCAATTCCTCTAAAGATACTCTTATCGGTCATATTAATATCACTTAATTGCGTGTTTTCGATCAAGACAAAGGCATCTTTACAATCAATGAGCGGTAATAACTGAACTAGGATAGTATTAATGATGTCATCTAAGGGTTGTAGTTGATAGATCATTGGGACAGAGTCCAAGATAGCGTTAAGTCCATCTCGATATTTTTTGATCGTTCGCATTTGATTGATCGATTTAACGCAGGATTCAACGAGTAACTCAAGTTGATCAAAGCGTTCACTTTTCTCAAAATATCCTTGAATATCAAGTTCTCTGATTGTTTGCACAGGCGGTGCTAGATCTTTGTGACCAGTTAATAAGATAATATAAAGATCTTTATCAAAATCACGGATTTGTGATACTACCTCATCACCGGTTAAAGGACTCATAAGGTAATCAAGTATTAGGATATCGTAGTGTTGATCTTGAACTTGCTTAACGGCAGCTTCGGGATCACATGAAGTATCTACATGATACCCTCCAGCTTCAAAGTATGATTTTAACGCTAAAGTGATCGATATGTCATCATCTAGGACCAAAATCGAATAATCAACAGAATGTTTGTTTTTCTTACTAATACGCATTTATCTATCCTCCATATATTCATCTGGGGTGATGTTGTGGGGAATGGTGAAACCAAATACCGATCCACCATTAGGATCTTTTTCATACCACATTGTACCACTAAATTTACCTCTTATAACAACGTTTGACATATAAAGACCAATACCAGTCCCTAAAGAACCCTTAGAAGTAACCATTTCTTTGAATAATCTATCAGCGATATCAGATGGTACCCCTTTACCATAATCTTTAACCGATACAGTGATAAAGCCATCTATTAGTTCAGCTTTCATTTCGACAATATTATGATCCAAGTTTTTCTGAGCATCGATCGCATTTGATACAAGATTGTTTAAGACTTGAACAAGATTATTAATATCGCCATTAAGGTAAACCTCATTACTGATCATATTCATAATCTTGAATTGACATTTATTTCCTTTGATTTCATGATTCATTAATAGGGTTACTCGTTTAAACAATTCATCAACAGTAAACTCTGTTTGTTCAGAAGCGTTCATATTAGCTGCTTGTCCCTTTACTGCACTAATAATATCAGACATATATGAACAAGACTCTCTTGTTCTTTTTAACCATTCTAGCATTTCTTTATACATTTCTTCATAGTCTTCGATCGTAACTTCTTTATTACCAAAACTTAATTTACACTCATAAACTAAGTTTTCTATCGCATTAGTAGCGCCAGCGATCGACATGATTGGTGTTTTTAAATTATGAGCGATACCACCAACCATCTGTCCCAAGGAAGCTAAACGTTCTTTCTCCATCATTTGGTTTTGACTATTTTGAAGTTTTTGCATGCTTTCTTTTAAGCGGGTCACATCTTTAAAGATCGCGATATATCCAGCAATGGAATTACTAATGATCAACGGAGTAATCTCGGCCATAAAGAAACGTTTTGTTTTATCAATGATAATCGTTTGTTCATAAGAGATCACTGAGCGAGTCGTATGAGCTGAATCAATAGAAGTGATAAGATTAAAGATACCAATACGATCTTCCGGTCTTTCATATGAGGCATATCTCAATAAGCTCTCGTTTTCTTTGATATCATAACTTTTACCGAAAATCTCATAAAAGGGTTTGTTATAACTTAAGATTAACTTGTCTTCACTAATGATCAAATAACAATCAGAGATCCAGTTTAAGACATGTTGCATGGCTAAAGGAGTAATTGAGAGATAATTAAGTTTACTGATACTATAACCATGAAGAAGGATCGTAACGATAAAAGCGATCGGAGTAGCGGTAATCGGTAGATCGATGAGTTTAAAGGTTGCGACAAAACTAACAACAGTTGGAATGATATTACTAAGCGCAAACATCAAAGCTTGCTTGATATATAAGCTATTACGAGCTTTGATCGTGAAGTTCATCATGATCAAAACTGCTGAGATCATACATATATAACTATATAGACCAGAGAAGTAGATGTAAGGACCAAATACAACTTCTTTGGCGATAACTGAAAAATAGACATAGTGTAAATTATGTAAGGGATTAGTCCATACCATAATATTGGTCAATAATGGAATAAAAAAGAAGAAATAATATAGTTTAGGTAGTTTCTCATAATGATTAACAAAAGCCAGAGCGATAACTAACGAGAAAGCTGGCGCAAAGGCAACTCCAACATAAGTCAAAGAGTCCCAGAAATATAGTTGATTTACATCACTAAAAGTCGTAAACTTCATTCCGATCAGAGCTATCAACCAAACGATCAATGAAAAAGATAGTAGATAATAAAGGCGATAGATCAGGTGTTTTTGTCCTTTATCATATGATCTTAAGATAAAAGACAGAATGAAGATAATGACAATAATGAAGATAATAACTAAATAATTGGAGATCATTACTTTACCTCTTATGATGATTTTAACAGTATTTACTTCAAAATCATATCAATATTTAATGTTGACCATGTAAAAAAGTGCTTTTTTAAAAC
>CAYNYC010000020.1:0-12634 GCA_964401415.1 uncultured Erysipelotrichaceae bacterium | reverse complement strand
TAATTGACAGCTGATTGGATAACCTTGTTTAGCATTTTCAAGACGAATACAAGTCGCGGTTATATCTCTGATATGGGGTTTAGCTTGATGATCGATCGTTTTAAGAAGAGTTTGATACTCGTCCATTTCAATAATTTTAAGCATTGGTAAACAATCCTTCAAAACTAGATAATGAGGATTATAAAGATGATAAGTAGTCATATGTTCATATCGTAAGTGGATAAATGCTTCAACGCATTCATCAACAGGGGTTAGTTCAATCTGGATATCAGCCATGATCTTAGGGATGGCATTGAGCTCTTTTAATCCCTGTAGGATACGATACATTTCGTTATTATTAGGATCGACTTGGAAGATACCATCAGTTTGTCGGTTGATCAGATGTCCTATTCGATACACATGGCCGCTTAGTCCATTATCAATTGCTTGATATACTTCCTCTTCTGCAAGAAATTTACTTTTGGTGTAGATATTATCCATCCAGTTTTGGCCAATATCAAAGCAATTTTCATCAAAATAACCTTGAGTTGTTCTATTGTAACGTATTTCATCAGCCAGGATTCCCGTTGTTGAAACATAGTGCAGACTGCTGTTACTTTTTTTAGCTAATTCAAGGATATTTTTGGTTCCTTCAAGGTTAGTGGTCAGTATCTGTTGATCATTACCATAATGATTTACATTCGCGGCACAATGAAAGATCTCTTTGATATTATCAATTAGGTATTGATACATCGAAGAGGATAGACCAAGATTAGTAAGTGTTATATCTCCTTTAATAAGGACAATCTTATCTTTATTTTGTGGATACCAATCAGCTGTAAAATAGTGAGTTAATGCATCGATCATCCTTTGTTTGTCGCGAACTAAGCAATAAATGGTCCTATCTTCTTGACTTAGCTTCGCTAGCAGATGACTACCAAAGAAGCCACTTGCTCCTGTTAAGAAGACATTATGAGCAGACATTAGTGCTTTACTATGAGGAACACTTAAACGATAGAAGTTAACGTGATTTTCAACTGCCAAGGCTTGTTGATCGTCAAATAGGGCTAATTGAGCGACCAATGTTGGATTGTCATAGAAATCCTTCATACTAATTTGTTTACCTAACTCATAATATGAATTGATCACGATCAAAGCTTTTAAAGATGTCCCACCTTGATCAAAGAAGTTTATATGATCATCAATTTTATCAGTGTCTAGGGTATCTTTCCAGATCTGTCTTAATGTAGCTAATAAGCTTCCATCATTATGATGTTCTTTCAGTGGTTCATCATTTTTAGATTGAAGTTTTTTTATATCAGCCTTTCCACTGGGAGTTAATGGGATAGTATCAACGATGTTAATGATCGAAGGGACCATGTAAGTTGGTAATTTACGCTTAAGATCCATTTTTAAAGTTTCTTGATCAATCTCCCCAATCACAAAGCTTTCGAGGTGATCAATGGTGTCTTGACGTTTGATCGCTATGGTCAGTGCTTCTTTGACAGCTTTATTTTGCAAGATCGTTTCATCGATCTCGCTTAATTCAATGCGATGCCCATCAAGTTTGATTTGAGAATCACTTCGATTGATAAAGACATATTCACCATTTAGATCAAGATAGCCAATATCACCAGTCTTGTACATCTTTTGGTTAGGATCATAGATGTCTGGTAAGAAAACAGCTGCCGTTAACTCAGGTTGATTTAAATAGCCATTGGCAATACATTCGCCGGCTAAATATAATTCACCACTTACCATTGGGGGTAAGATATGTAAATCTTTGTCTAATATATAGATACGACAATTAGCCAATGCTTTACCAATTGTCACATCGCTTTCATCTTTGAGGTTTTTATAACTAACATAAACGGCCGCTTCAGTTGGCCCATAGAAATTATAGATATTAAGTGTTTTAACTGTTTGTAGTTTTCTTAAAAGATTGATCGTTAAAGCTTCACCTACTAAGATCATCGATCTAACATTAGTTAATGATGATAAGAATTGTTCATTGTTTAAACAAAAACCACAACGTGATGGGGTGTATTGGACAAGATCGATCTGATAATGTTCGATCAGTTTAGCCATTTCCCAAGGATACATCATCTCATTTTCATCACTCATGATGATCGTCTTACCATGGGCTAAAGCTAATAAGGCTTCAGTAATAAAGACATCAAAAATGGGATTAGTCGAACAAAGTACAGTCTTTATATCTTCATAGATAAAACTCATTGCTTGCTTAAGATTGCTTAAGGCTTTATGAGGTAAGACAACTCCTTTGGGCTCACCTGTTGAACCCGAGGTGAACAAGATATACATGTTATCATCCATTGTTCTATTCAAGGGTCTTACAAAAGATAAATCATTTAGTTTATCATAATCGATGATGGTCATCGTAGAGATAGCATGATCAGTAAAGAGTTGATCTTTAGTGATCACAAAACGGCAAGCACATGTTTTGATCATGTAGTCTATTCTTGATCGTGGAAAATCAAGATCTATTGGGACATAACATCCACCAGCTTTTATGATAGCTAACATCGTTACTAATAACTCAAAGCCACGCTTTAAGGCGATCGCTACATTATCGTTAGTTTTAAGTCCTTGATGGATCAAATTGGCTGCTAATAGGTCAGCTTTTTGTTGAAGTTGTTGATAGGACATCTTTTCATCATGAAAGATGATCGCTGTATTATCAGGAGCTATCATTATCTGTTGATCAATTAATTTATCAATTGAAATGAAGGGATAAGGTGTGTATTGTTGTAAAGGTCTATCTAGATAGTGTAGTTTCTTGATCGGATCGATCATTGTTATTTCGCTAAGTGTTGTAGCTTGATCATTACATAATTGTTTTAGGATGTATTCATAACACTGGTGATAATAGATGATCTCTTGTTCATTATAGATAGCTTGATCATAATCGTATTGAACATGATATTGATCATTTTGACGATAAATGTCAAGACTAAGATCCATCTTTACCTTAGGGTTAACAGCTGAGACAAGTTCAACTTCTTGATCATCAAAAACGATCTTTTCATTTTCAAATGGTCTGAATGAGAAAAGAATATTGTATAAAGCATTGGAATTAAGATGTCTTTCAATCTTTAAGTTGGATAGGATCGTTTCTAAACTAACGTCTTGATTGGTGATCAGCTTCATAAGGTCATCACCTGTATTTATCAATAATTGGCTGATGGTTTGACCTTGATCAAATTTGATGATCAAGGGTAAAGTATTGATAAAGACACCAATCATCTTGGCGGTATGTGGACGATCACGTCCACCAACAACTGTCCCAAGACTGATCGTGTCTTGACCGCTTATTTTATGCAATAAGATCCCAAAAGCTGAGATAAGTAAATTAAACATGGTAATCTTGGTCTTGTTTACCGTTTCACTCATCATCAAATTAAGCTTTTGATCCAAAAGAAGATCAACACGGCTCGTTATACTTGAGCGTTTCATCATATAAGGATTACGGGTGGGATTAAATAATGGTGGGATTTGTTGTAAGTGATCAGTCCAGTAGTTAAGCTGATCATCGATGTTATTATTTTCTGGTTTACTTAACCAAAAGGCATAATCAGGATATGTCCATTGATCAGTGCTGATATTATCTTTTTTATAGGCTAATAGTAGTTTGTTTAAAAACAAGGGGGTACTTATTCCATCCATAATAATATGATGAATATCTACAAGTAAATAATGATCATTATGGATAGCGCAGTAAGATACTCTGATCAACGGTGGTTGATCTAAGTTGAATACTCTGATAAAACTGCTTAATGCTTCATCAAGATCGTTGGCCTGTATTTCTTTGATCGTTAACTGACAATCAACTATTTCAGCAATGATATCATTACCTTTGATCTTAAATGATGATCTAAGGATAGGTTCAGTTTCTAATAAGATCTTGAAGGCATTAGCTAACCGCTTTTGATCTAAAGGCCGACTTAGTTTAATGTAGCCTGGCATATTATAGGCAGTATCTTGACCGATTGTTTGTAAGACATAAAGATTTTTTTGAATAGGAGTTAGTGGATAATGATCATAGGGGTTTTTGATAAGACTATCATTAACCAACGAAGGACTATCATTACCATATTTTTCAGCTAGGTCTTTGATCGTTCTTAAGGTATACATATCCATGATCGACATTCTAATGCCAGTATTTTCTTCAATTAAGGATAGTAATTGGATGGCGGATAAGGAATCACCGCCTGATAAGAAGTAGTCACTGTTGATCGATAGCTCATCTTTATCAAGATTAAGTTTAAAGATCGTTAAAAGATCGTTTTCCAATTTTGATGTTGGCTTTTGATCAAAGATACTTATAAGTGGTGCTGGTAATTGATAGTGGTCAACCTTTCCATTTTCGTTTAAAGGAATACTAGCAATTCTGACAAAATGTTGTGGCAACATGTAATAAGGTAAAAAACGAGCTAGGTATTCTCTGATCACACCTACTGAAAGATCATGATCACTCACATAATAGGCAATCAATACTTGTTTATCATTGATCAAAGAAGTGATCGTAACAGCATCTTTGATCTGATAATGGCCGATCAAACGCTGAGAGATCTCTTGTAGTTCAATGCGATAACCGTGAAATTTAATCTGATCATCAACTCGACCAACGATTACTAGATCACCTTCTTCATTCCAATAACCATTATCTTTAGTTTTATATAAGGATTCATTTGGTTCAAAGGGATTCTCTGTAAAGACGGCCGCTGTTTCAGTAGGGTTATTTTGATAACCATCTGCCAAACAGATACCAGAGATGTAGATCTCGCCGATTGAACCGATAGGTAGGGGTAAAAGATGATCATCTAAAACATAAATTCGACAACCATTCATTGGTTTACCAACGGATATGAAACGGGCATCATTTAATTCTTTATAACTAACACCGATCGTCGCTTCACTTGGTCCATATTGATTGATGATCCTCGCATCTGTATATTGATTTAATTTCTGTAGTAACTCAGAGGGAAATATTTCACCACCACAGATGATCGTTTCCATTCGTTTTAAGGTTTTAAGAAAGTTGGTGTTTTGCATATAAGCAGAGAGTCTGGAAGGGGTCATTGCTAAAACACCAACGGCGTGATCATTGATCAAAGAAACTAAGTAGTTGGTATTGTTAACTTTATCATCTTCAGCTAAGACGATCGTTTGATCATTTAGAAGGGAGACTAAGGTTTCAAGCACAAAAGCATCAAAACTGACATTACATAATGATAAAATAGCTTGATATCCATATAGTGATGATGAAGCTTTCGCAAAATTGACGATACTTTTTTCTTTTATGCGGACGCCTTTTGGCTTGCCAGTTGTGCCTGATGTATAGACAATGTAGGTAATTCGTTCAAGGTCATCAATACTTTGTGTTACTAGTTCTGAGCTATTAAGCGTATCATAAACAACGTTAGTGATAGATAAAGATATCGGTTCAAGGCTGAGACATAGATCCGCCTCAGCATCTTCAATAATGATCTCGATCCTCTCAATTGGCGTGTTTGGATCGATAATGATCCATGTTTTATCACTCAATATACAAGCGACCATTGAAATTATCAACTCTAAGCTACGGGGCATGAGTAAAATGATCGGTCCATGGTAATTATTTAGTGAAGAAGCTTTTGTTTGGGCTTTTTCAAGTAAATCTTTATAACTTAATCGTTCACCTTTAAAGATCAAAGCGATCTTTCGCGGTGTTTTTTGACTTAATTCAAACAATGTCTTTTTAAGTGATGGTAATCCTTGATAATGAGCTTGAGCATCACTAAAACGATAAAGAACCTTGTTTTCAATTTCATCGCTTAAAAAATTTAATGCCCAGATTGATTTTTCTTGATTGGTTAGAGCATCTTGAATTATGATCATCATCATCTCATGAATCTTTTTGATCTCTTCTTGATTAAATAATTGAACAAGATAATCATAATCAATCGTATAACGTTGTTGATCTAATCGATTACTTACGTGGATACAAAGATGTTGAGCTTGATAACCACTATAGTTCCAACGACCATCAAAATATACTTGAGTACTATCAACTTGATAAGCAAGACTATTTTGATATGATAAGACGATATGAAATAGTTCTTGATGTTCAGGATCGGCTTTTTTAGCTAATTGATAGATATCATTAAAGGGATACTTTTGATGCTTTAAAAGGTCTAGCCATACTGACATCAAATGTTCATTGAATTCGTTGATATTATGATTTTCATTGATGGTTCCTAAGAAGGGAAGAGTTGAGACAAACATACCACTAGTGTTTTTTTCTTGATAATCGTTACGATTAACGATGGGGACACCTAGAGTAAACTTATTGATGTTTCGTGCTCGTTTAAGCCAAATGGCTAAAGTCATATAAAAAAGCGAGAAGGGTGAAATTCGTTTTTTAAGACAATAGAGATAGATTAAGTGATTCTGTTTTTCGTTTAATACAAACGTCATACGCTTGCCAGTATAAGTTAGAGCAGCGCTTTTATGATCTTTGATACTAACAGCTTTGGGAAAATCCTTAGTAAGTTTTTCCCAATATTTTTGATCATTAAGATAACGATTAGAATTAAGATAATCGCGTTGTTTATCGATGTGTGATTGATAAGTGAAGATAGGTATATCAGCTAAAGGCTGTTGGTTGATCTTTTTTAAATAAATCTCAGCAATACGATTACATAATAAAACCTGTGTAAAACCATCAGAGATCAAATGATGGGTCTTGATCAGTAACCCACCTTGAGCTTCTTCGGTCTTATACAGGCGAAATTGAAACATATCTTGGTCATATAAAGGCATTAGTTCACGAGCGATCGTTTCGGTCCATTGATCGATACCTTCTTGATTAGTCAATGAAAAATCAAACAATGGTAGTTGAAGATATTGAAAAGGACTTATATATTGAACGATCGGATCAGCTTGTTGAAAACGGATCCTTAATGAATCGTCAAGCTTGATGATATGATTTATTGTTTCTTCTAACAACGTAAAATCAACACGACCACGGATGTTTAGCGTCGTGCATATATTATTGATGGGCGTGTTGCTAAATTTAAGCTCTTGGTTTAAGATGTTTTGTTGGCTTAAAGATAACGGAAAATATGAATGATCCATGATGTTTAGTCCATCTTCTTTCATCTGCTTAACAAATGTTTTTACAACATTGATTATACTTGTATTAATGATGAATTTCAATGAACAACCATTGATTAGCTTAAATAGTGATGATCTTACTAGCTCCATTTTCCTGAGCAATTTGTGCCATTAACGCCAATTCAGTATCACTAACGATCGTTTTTCCACAAATATCTAATCCTTCATTTCTTACTCCAAAGGGACGATATTTGATCAATTTATAAAAACAACGATCTTGAATTAGTTTAGCGATGTTTTCAACTGTATTAAGATTGCGCTTATGATCGTGTAATAAAACAGTTCTAACTTCATATAGTTTATCAATGTTCAATAGATAATCAAGGTTTTGAAGGACCATTTTATTATCTTTACCAGTCATATATTGATGATAATCACTATCAAAAGCTTTGATATCTAACATTACTTTATCAGTGTATTTGATCAGTTCTGGATATTGAGTTAGATCATGATGACCATTTGTATCCATAAAAGTTGTTAAGCCGAGTGCTTGTGCTTCTTTAAATAACTCAGTTAAAAAGGCTGCGTGATTGGTACATTCTCCACCACTAGCCGTTATACCTTGAATAAAAGGTCGAGCTTTGTGAATGTGTTTCATGACATCAGCAACTTCCATATAATTGATCTTAGGAGATGATAGATAAGGACAAACTTTGATACAAGTGTCACAATTGATACAAGTAGACTCATTCCACACTACTTTATTATTAATGATCGTTAATGATTTTGTGGGACAAGTATCAACACAGACTCCACAATGATTACACATATTGATCGTTTCAGGATTATGGCAATAGTAACACTTGAAGGGACAAGACTGGAAAAAGACGGCCAAACGGTTACCCGGGCCATCTACATTAGAAAAAGGGATTATCTTATTGATTGGAGCTTTCTGTTTAAAAGACGCGTCGATCAAAAGAATCACTCCTATCGCGTGCTCCTTGACCAAAGACAGAAGCGTTATTGATTGATTGTTGTTCAGCATCAAGTTTGGCAAGTTCACTCTTTTTAACTAGGTACCCAGTTACTCTAACAACATCATTATTAGCACAATATCCTGAGAAATAACGCATTCCACCCTTTAGAGCACCTTTAATTATATCAAGTAGGCTATCTGGTGTTTTTAACCATGTCTCTTCGACTTTGAAGATATCACCAACCCCTGTTGGGAAATATGGATGGGTGCTTTGTGCCAAAACGATCTGATCGATCATTTCCGGTTCAAAACCGATTGGGCATCTAACACCAGGTGAATCTTGGCGACCATCACTATCAATACCAACTTGGGCGTGAAGACGATACTTATGGTCGAAGTTTTTAGCGTAGGGGGAGTTATGAGCTTTAACCAATCGATCGATCTTATCTAAGATCGTGATCGCTAGTTTATTAGCTTGTTCATTGTGTCCATAACCTAAAGCAGGATCTTGGATATTGAGTAGTTGATTGACGCTCTCAGCTAAACCGACCATTCCAAACATTCCTGTGAAATTATCGAGATTGACAAAGCCCTCTTTGACTAAGAAATTACTCTTAAAGAAATTGCTTTCTTCAACTAAGAAACGAATACGATCATCCATTTCTTTAAGTTGCAGATCAACATAGTAGGGAAGTGTCTTATCCATGAATTCTTCAATACTGTTAGCTTTAGTAGCACATTCATATAAGCGTAAACGGGGTAGGGTAAAACCACCACCACCGATCGTTAAACCGTTATAACATGAGGCAACAGCGTAGCGTTCAGTCCACTCTTTAACAAACATTTGATGATTAGCGAAAGAGGGTTTAGCCACCTTTAACATACAGACAACTGCTTTTTGAGCGAAGTCATCACTAGTAATAGTTGGATCATATTTTAGTGTTAGATTTGGAATTGCACAGTTCATTTCTTGAGTCAATTCCAATAAAAGCTCACCAGTTAAAGATGCTTTAGGTCCAATATTAGCGTGGACAAAACTATCAGTTAGTGTTCTATCGATATTTAGTAAGAATAAGCGTAAACATTTCTTCGCTTCATCTTTATCCATTTTAACCACAAACGGTTCAAGTAACTCATCTAAACCACCTAAATAAACGGGGAAAGAAGTAATTGATGGTACATGACGATACATGATCATCAATGAGTTACAAGCTTCCCATAAGTCTTGTGGTGGATCAAGCTGAAGAAAGGTTGAACCATTATCAATTAATTTTTGATAATCAGGAATTATATAGCGAGGACGATAAGGGGCAGCCCCTTCACCAAGATCGCATAACACACCATCTTTTTTCGCTTGGATAAGTTCATCAGATAAGACTAATGTCGTATCTAAATTCTCAGCGTAACGAGCTAAAGCTAGTAATTGTTGAGCATAAGTAAGCTTTTGATCTTTGATAATATTGATAATTTGTTCATGCATATTTGGTTCTCCTAATTTATAAGTGTTATGTCTAATATATCGGTTACATTAACCTAAGTCAATTGAAATGAACAGTTAATTTATTCACAAGCAAGAGCGTGAATATTTCACATTTATAAGATAGTTAACTATTTGGGCAAAAATTGATTATTATATCTGATATTTTTAAATATGTTCAGCTTTTAATTTATCCATCAATAAGACATCATGATATTTGCCCAAATGGTAGCGACCATTACGCCACTTTCCAACATGTTTAAAACCACAGTTTTCGTATGTCTTTACAGCATCTTGATTATAAGCAAATACTTCAACCCGGATAAATTGGTAGTTTAATTCATTAAAAGCGTAGTCTAGTATCAGTTTTATCGCTTCACTACCATAACCATGGTGACGGTTTTGCTTGTTTATGTAGATCCCCATGGTAGCTCCTAGTTCATATTTTTTGGGATTAAAAAGCGATATATGACCAATGAATTCATCATTATCTGCTTTAATAATTGATAATGAGCAATCACCCTCAGCCCACGCCAGTAACATTGTTTGGGCTTTTTCCTCCGTGATAACACTTTGGATAAAACCATTATTGCTAGCGATTTCCTCATCTTCATTAAACCACTTGGTGATAGTCTTTATCTCTTGATCAATAGCCATTGGTGATAGATAGATGTGGTTGCCTATCAGTTTTTTATAATACATGTTAGTTCTCCTTTATAGTTGGTCTTGGTGCATTTAGTATCTTTATATGTTACATGAAACAGTAGTTTATGTGCTCACAAGTTCGACAGTCAATAAATGTTGTGGGGCATCAATATCGTAAAGATGAAGCTTATTGATAGTTACTGTAAAAGGTTCAAACACTAGTGATAGTTGTTGATAGGCTTGCTCAATAAGTTCAGGATCGTCTTTTAAAAGAATGATCTCAGCTTTATTGATCTCTGAACATAATTGATCTAGAAAGTCATGTATTCCTTGATTAAACTGACAATGAAGAGCTAAATTGCTCAGATCATCAGTGATGACTGGTTTGTCTATGTAAAGAGTAAAAGCTTTATATTGTTCAAACTCTAACAGCAAGTTGATCATCTTAACCTTATTGTCATAAGCGGTCGTTTTAGCTATTATATGATAAGGAAAGCTTTTCATCTGTGTACCATTAAAGCCTTGATCATAGATATAATTTTGTATTTTAATTAATCTTTCTTCACTATCTTGATCAACACCGATTAAAACACCCAATTCATTTTGTGTCATAAAAGCCTCCTGTTTAGTTCTATATTACCATCATTGAATAATTTGATAAATAGGTGAAAGATAAAGACATAGTTGTCCTTATATGATATGTTAGTTTATATTTGGAGGTAATTCCGTGGAAGCTGTTTTTACTTACATCATGATGATCTCTGTTTATCTGTTTTGGTTTTTTCCCAAATGGAATAATGATCGATCATTTCTGCTTAAGACACTTTTCTACATATATATATGTATGATCATCGAAGTTACGCTATTGCCGATTAATTTTTCAGCAGGGATTCATTTACCACATAGTGGCATCCTGCAATATGGAAACTTTGAGCCATTTGTGGATCTTTTAAAAAATCGACCATTAGCTAAAACTGAGATCTTTTTAAATATCTTAATGATGGTTCCTTTCGGTATTTTATATCCAATAGCTTTTGATAAGAAGTTTATAAAAACAATCATTAGTGTCTTTATGTTGAGCCTAGTTATCGAAGCATCACAGTTATTTATGGCTGCCTTTATGGTAGGATCCAGAATGTTTGATATTACCGATCTAATTACTAATACCCTTGGTGGTTTATTAGGGTTTATGCTTATTACGATAGTACTGCACATAAATAAAACAAAAAGTTAAATTTCATAATTTGATCATTGACCAAAAACCAATATCTTGATAGCCTAGGGCTTTATAGATTCTACCAGCTGATGGATTACTATAAAAAAGACAAGGGATTTTTCCTTCTGCTAATAAGTCATTGCTGAGTTTGGTGATACACATTGACGCATATTGATGGTTGCGATATTCAGGAAGGGTCCCCACACCAACTACCATTGCTAGACCATCACACTCAGCCGTTGATGATGCGACACTAACAGCTTGATTATCAATAAAGATCGCCGCTTGTCTACCGCTTTTACTACTAAAGGCTGATTGTAAAGATGGAAGTTCATCCCGATTATTATTGAAGACAATCTTGTGGGTTTTTGCGATTAAAGGGAGTTGATCATATTTAGCGTAACGAACCATGGATGTATCAACCATATCATTAGGGGTGATCATTTTAGCGAAATAACAATCTTCCTGCTGTTTATCTTCTATTTCTATCTGATCGATCACACCTTTTAAGCCACTTATGATCTTGATGTCATATTCGTTGATCAGATAATCAATAAACGCATTATCTACCTCTTTATCAAATGATGAGATGACCAAACTATCATGATAGATAAGATAAACGGTAACGATCTTATCATCTTCTTCATCGATATAGATGTGTTGAAAATCATAATCAAAACCATAATTATCAATATCACCGATTATAAACAGATTAGAAACCTTATCTTGATTTAAATAATCCATTAACACTTTGTAATGTTGTTTTGTACACTTAGTTATCATAATTTAGACCTCATAGTATTAATTATATAAATATATCTTTAAACAAACAATCCACTAAATTAGTAAATTAAAGATATTGTTAGCTAATCAAATGTGATGATCGTCTCTGGTTTAAGCATGTAATAGCTTTTAATGCTTTTTAATACCCAATTTGATTGATCATTCTCATCTAGTTCACTTTTGAAGATATACTTATAGTCATAATGGTTGATGGTTACTACTGTTTGACTTTTATTTTTAGCGTCACTAAGTATCGTTCGATTGGACTTATAAATACTAAACTGACCAACATAAATAAAACCAAACCATGCAAGCATGATCATACAAGTCAGTGTTATTAAGTATTTACAACCATCATACTTTTTCATCGGTATCTGTTTAAGGATAAATATAATCAATATGATCAATATTATATTTTATATCTTCTTGAAAACATACTAAA
>CAYNYC010000019.1:0-18832 GCA_964401415.1 uncultured Erysipelotrichaceae bacterium | reverse complement strand
AGAATTAGTAACTCCTGGAATTTCAACTGGATTTTGCATGCCTAAGAAAACACCAGCTTTACTTCTTTCATCGACACTCATACTCAAAAGGTCTTTACCATCATATGTGATCGAACCTTGAGTAACAACATAACGTGGATTACCCATGATCGCTGCCATTAAAGTTGATTTGCCATTACCATTTGGACCCATTAAAGCATGGATCTCGTTATCTTCAACGACAAGATCCACTCCTTTTAGTATCTCTTTATCATCCACACTTACGTGTAAATCTTCAATAATTAATTTAGCCATATATCTGTCCTTCCAATAACTCATTTACGAACTCGATTATAGCACACTATGTGAATTTATGCCTGTAATACTATCTATTGATTTCAGTGATCAAGCGAAATAAAAAGGAAATTACTTCACATAAACCCCACATTTTTTAACTATCATAAGTAAGTTGAAATGCCCACTAAAAGCGTTATAATATTGCAAAGACTACGTAAATAACATATAATTAGTGCGGTTTCACAATTAGGAGGATATATGAACGATTTTATAAAAAAATATTGGTTTGTGACGCTTGTCGGTGTCCTCTTCTTTATCGCGATTGGCTTTTTTGCCTTAAGCGATCAACAAGAAGAGTTCAAGGGTAAGACGATAGACGGTAAAGATGTCATTTTTGAATATAATGATATTGCAGTAACAGCTGATGATCTTTATGATGAGATGTTTGATGATCATGCCGTAGACGTTGCTTATGGCTTTATTCAAACGGCTACGATTCGTAATGCTTTTGAACCTGATAAAGATCTTATCTCTGAAGCTAAGTTGATCTATGATAACTATATTGCTTATTATAAGTCACAATATGGTGAAGAGTACGCTAATTATCTTTTACCTTCACTAAAAGCTTTAGGTTACTCAAAAGTAGAAGACTTTGAAGAATATGTCTTAGTCACCTTAATGCTAGAAGAATTAAATAAAACTTATATTGACGAGAATATGGATGAATTACTACCAGCCTTTATGGAAAGTAAATCGCCTCGGATCGTTAGTCATATCTTGATCATGACTGAGGATCCAGAAAATCCGACAGCTGAAGAAACAGCCCGTATGGATGAGGTTGACGCCGCTTTCACCAGTGGCGATACTTTTGAAGAGATCGCTGAGAAATTCTCAGATGATTCTTCCGCAAGTAATGGTGGTCGATTTGGTTACGCTGATCTTGATAGCTCGCTTGATGAAAGTTTCGCTGAAGCAGCGTTTGCCTTAGCTGAGGGAGAAGTAAGTGGTTGGGTAAAATCACAATATGGTTATCATATAATCAAGATCGATTCCACGCAATTAAGCGATCTACAAGCTGAAGATGGTTTCTACGCCGCGATGACATCCTTTAATAACACAAGTCAGATCGTAATTTGGCAACAGTACCAAAAACGCGAAATCGATTATCACGGTAATGACAATCTCAAACAACAGGTTGAAGATATGTTAAGAGTCGATCAGGAGGTTGCACAATAATGAAAAAACTATTGATCCTTGCCTTAATTAGCGTACTATTTATGGTTGGCTGTAGTAGTGATGATCCATATGCCAGTATAAGTGAAAAAGATTCGGCTGTGGTAACTGTTGATGGTAATTCATATACTCGTGGTCAATTCTATGATGCATTGGTATCAACTAATGCGACAGCTTTAGTTACTAACAAATTAGTCGATATGATGTATGAAGACATCATAGGTGATGAAAGTGTAATCTTAGATCAAGTTAATGAAGTACTAGAACAGCTTAAAACTGGAGATGAATCTTACTTTAAGTTATATCTTAGTTATATGGGCTATACCAGCGAAGAAACGTATGTTAATGATATGATCTTATTCTCTAAACAAGATGCTTTAGTTGGTAAATATATTGAAGATAACTATGATCAATTCATTACTGATTATCAACCTAAAATGGTACGGATGTTACAAACATCTGATAAAGATAAAGCTGAAGAAGCTCTAGCTTTGATCAAAGATGGCGCAAGTTTCTTAGAAACAACTACTACCTATGGTAATGGTAATTACAATGGACAAACACAACTGATCCATAATCAATCAGAAAACGTTAGTAGTAATGTCTTGTTAGCTATTCAAAGTTATGATGAAGCGACTATCTTAGATGCTGTTGTCGTCAATACTGAAGGCACTTTATTTACAGTAATTGAGATAACTGATGTCGATTCAACCTCATTAAAAGATGAGTTTGTTTCAAGTTTAAAACAAATAGATGAGGTAATCGATACAGCAATCACCTCATATGTTAGAGCTGGTAATTTCACAGTCTTTGATAAAAATGTCTTTGATGCTTTGAATCAAACCAATCCAAACTTCTTAGATCAATAAAAACTAATAAATTAAAAATAGCCATTACAAATTGTACTGGCTATCTTTTTAAATATTTACTCAAGATCTTTTCACTTTCTTCAATGATCTGTTGTTTTAACCATGCTGGTTGAAGCACTTCACAATCACTACCAAGGCTCATCACAAATTGCTTGATCGCAATATCACCTTGCATGATAACTGACAAAATGATCGTATCATCATCAATGTAGATAATATTCTGTTGTTCTCCATAAATATATTCACTAACATAATATCGTTTATGAATCTTTAAGATCACTTCTTCTTTCTTGCCAATCTTCATCCCGAATTTGGAAACATACGCTTTGATATTAAAATCGCTTGGTAAACTATATTTAATATTTAGTGTTTCAAGCTTAGCGATCCGATTTAGTTTAAGAGTAATGATCTTTTCTTCACTTTTATCATCCTTTTGACGATACCCCAAAAGATACCACATACCTTTATATTGAAATAATTGATAAGGATGAATCGTCCACATCACGAGATCTTTATTTTGTGGGCGATAAGTAATCCTAAGCCTTAACTGGGCGCTTATCGCTTTAACGATCGTGTGATAGTGACTATATAACTCATCGATATCCATGCTTAAGCGTGATTGAACGATCAATGGATCGATCGAGGATTCTACAGCCATATGATTAGCGATGATCTTACTAAACGCTTGTTTAAAATGATGATCTTTTAGATATGCACTAGTTGAAGATAAATAATGATAGGCATCTTTTAATGCTTTTAATTCATCGACACTTAAGGCACTTATTGGTAAAAGATGATCATCAAGTAAACGATAACCCCCATTTTTACCATTATAACTTTCAATATAGTAACCCGCTGTCTCTAGCTCTTTCTTTAATTCGATCACATTACGAACATTGATCTCTAATTGGGTTGCGATCTCATCCTTTTTCATTTGTCCATTTGTCTTTAAAAGTTGTAACATCTGAATAGCTAAAGCTGTGCGGTTCATAATTCTCCTTCTAATGATCAGCCAGTATGGCATAACACTTTTCTAGTTCTTGCCATTTGATCATTTTGATATCATCAATCTTGATTAAAGTGTTAATCACCTTAAGTAATCCTTCTGAATTTTGAGTTTTATCATAAACATCCATAAAGGGCTTGACCATGTCTTTTGTAAGTTGATACTTGTTTAAGAATCTTAATACAGTATCATACTCTAATTCTTGCTTGATCAGATTAATCCTTGTTAGCTTTAATTGGTGATCTTTCATGATCAATTTCATACTCATCAAAAACCATTGATCATTTTTATCTTCGATAATACACAAACATAATTGATCAAGATAAGCTTTTAGGTTATTTAAAACAGCTTGATATTCATTGATGAAGTTAATCCCTTTATTAAGCATTGTCTTATCTAATTCAATGATCGTTTGGCTATCACTAATGATCTCAGTTAGTGTCAGATCATATGCTTTCGCACCATTGGCATGCAGTAATTCAATTGCCTCAGTCGCATTACTTTGAATAGCGTATTCTAGTGGTCTTAACCCACTTGCACTAAACGCATTAACATCAATGTTTGCATCGATCAGATAAGTCAAACAATTGATCGCATTAGCTTTGGCAACTTGATGGATCAGGGCTGTCTCATCTTGGAAACGATAAGCAATTAGTGATCCTTGATCTGGGAAATATTTCTTGAACTTTTTAACAAGATCAGCTTTGATGATCGTCATTACCATCTGTTCTGTTAAACTTTGCGGTTGATATTTGGTCATGATCCTAGGTTGATCATCATCCCAATAGTTTGTTTGATTAATTAGAGTTAAGGTCATAGTCTGTTCCTCCTACAACCTTAGCTTATATCATTATATTACATTATTTATGTAATATATCAATCCTTTTTTATAGTAATGATTAATGTATATATTTATGTTAGAATAAAACTAGAGGTGACTTCATGGAAAAATCAAAAGTATATTTTACTAATTTAAGAGCTACCGGCAAAACCAATCTTCTCGATAAACTCGAGATCTTGATACGCAAAGCCGGGATCGAGACAATCGATTTTAAAGACAAATTTGTCTGTATCAAGATACATTTTGGCGAAAAAGGGAATTTAGCCTTTATTCGTCCTAATTATGCCAAAAGAGTTGTGGATGTTGTTAAACAACTTGGTGGTAGACCTTATCTAAGCGATTGTAACACGCTTTATGTAGGTGGTAGAAGTAATGGGCTTGATCATCTAGAAACAGCCTATGAAAACGGTTTTAACCCCTTAACACTAGGCTGTCACATTGTGATCGGTGATGGTGTTAAAGGATTAGATGAATGTTTAGTTGAGATCAATCAAAAACATGTCAAAGAAGCTAAGATTGGTCAGGCGATCATGGATGCTGGTGTCTTTATCTCGATGACCCACTTTAAAGGTCACGAAGGAGCCGGTTTTGGTGGTACATTAAAAAATATCGGAATGGGCTGTGGTTCACGTGCTGGTAAGATGGAAATGCATCATAGTGGTAAACCTGAAGTTAATCCCGAAAAATGTCGGACATGTGGTACATGTATCAAGAATTGTGCTCATGATGCGATCAGTTATGATGAGAATAATAAAGCCTTCATTGATTGGGAAAAATGTGTCGGTTGTGGACGTTGTATTGGTGCTTGTCCGTTCAACGCGATCAAAACCCATAATTTCCATTCTAGTAAGATCTTAAATGAAAAGATTGCCGAATACACACTTGCTGTTGTTAAAGACCGTCCGACATTCCATATTAGCTTTGTAATGGATGTTGCACCAAATTGTGATTGTCACCGTGAAAATGATGCGGCCGTAGTCAATGATATTGGTATGTTCGCGTCCTTTGACCCAGTAGCGCTTGATCAAGCTTGTGCTGATGCTGTCAACAGTGCTCCAATTATCAATAATAGTTACTTAGGTGAAGTTGAACATGTTCATAACGATCATTTCTATGACATGCATCCTAATACCGAGTGGAAAACCGGTATTGCTCACGCTGAGGCCTTAGGCCTTGGCAGTCACGAATACGAATTATTGGAGGTATAATCATGTGTATCTTTTGTAAGATTATCGCCAAAGAGATTCCTTCATCGATAATTTACGAAGATGATAAAGTTATCGCCTTCCTCGATATTTCGCAAGCAACACGGGGTCATACATTAGTGGTCCCGAAAGTGCACTTTGCGAATATCTATAGTGTTGATGAAGAAACACTTAGCCATTTGATCAAAGTCGTCCAAAAAATTAGTGTCAAAATAAAAACAAAATTGGACGCTAATGGGATCAACATCCTTAACAATAATGAACTAAGCGCTGGTCAAACGGTCGAGCATCTGCATTTCCATATCATCCCAAGATACGATGAAAATGATGGCTTCAGTTGTCATTTTGCCAATAATGAGGTTGATCTAAAGGAAATAGCCAAAATCATTAACCAATAAACAAAAAAAGTGATGAAACTTAACATTAGGTTTCATCACTTTTATCTTTACTCTTCAATAACCTTCTTTGCCCAAGCAGAGTCTTTAAGTAAAGCTCTGCCAATCCCAATCAGATCAGCCTTCTTTTCTTGTAATAACTTTTCAGCACTGGCTTTATCACTAATTCCACCTGTTAAGATAATAGGAATATCAACTTCTTTTTTGATCGCAACCGTCGCATCACTAAAGTAACCAGGTTCAGCATCGGCGTCACGTTTAAAGCCACCAAAACCACCAGAAACATCTAACAGATCTAATCCCACTTCACTTAACAAGCAAGCGGCTTTAGCACCATCGTCGATACTGCTTCCACCATCCATATAATCAGAAGCCCCTAAACGCATAGCGATCACATAGTCATTACCAACCTTAGCTCTAACAGCTTTGATTATCTCTTGATGAATCAATATTCGGTTAGTCAAACTCCCTCCATATTCATCCTGTCTTTTATTAGATAAAGGTGAATAGAATTGATTTAAAAGATACGAATGAGCTGAATGAAGTTCAACTCCATCAAAACCCGCCTTCTTAGAGCGTAAAGCCGCTTCAGCGAAATCATTTACGATTTCCTTAATTTCTGCTTTAGTCATTTCTCGTGGGGTAATACCTAGTTTACCAACTGAGCCTGGATGAATAATAGCGCTAGCGCTGATTGGCTCATATCCGGTCTCACTCGGTTTAGCAGCACTACCTGCATGACTTATCTGAGCGATAACTTTACAGCCATTATGATGGATAGTATCGACTAGTTTTTTTAGACCTACGATATCTGAGTCTTTTGATATTGATATTTGTCCTGGATCAGCCATCCCATCATGTCTTATATATAGATGCTCAGTAATGATCAGACCAATATAGCCTCCCTTTGCTTTTTCATCATAATAATCGATCAATTGTTGACTAACCTCTCCAAAATTGGCTTTGGAAGTTGCCATAGGGGCCATAACGATCCGATTATGTAATTCCAGTTTGTTAATCTTTATTGGTGTTTTAATTAGTTCCATATCTTCTCCTTCTTTACTAGATAATCTTTTGTATACTCTATTAGGATATCATTATTTATCATTAATCGCTATTGATTAACTCAATCTAAAATACCTGAGGACTAGTCCTTAGGTATTTCTATCAATTCATTGTCGATTATCTTTTGGGGGTTCTCTTTAAACCACAGTTTTACTTTGCTCTCGCCAAACTTATCCTTTAATAGTGCATAAATATCATCCAACACCAAGATTCTTTTACCTTTAGCTTGATGAGCATCACTAGCGATAATATCAACGTAGCCAGCATTAACAAGTTTCCAAGCCATCTCATACTCCCAACAATTAGGATCGATCAAACTAGTGCGATTGATTTGGAAGTAACATCCCATATCACGCCATTTCTGAACTAAAGTGAAATCTTTGACTAAGACACTATAACGTTCAGGATGAGCAATAAGGATCCTTTTACCCATATCAAGAATGGTTTGTAGATAAGCAGTTTGTAGTGATGCTTCTGCTTGAGGGCTTGACCATGGTAATTCGATCAAATAATATAGAGAATCATTTAATGACAATGCTCTACCACTTTTGATCCATGCTAAAGTATCATCAGTCATAAATAACTCACAACCCATATAGAGCTTTAGATCAAGCTTATGTTCTTCAATTAACCTAAGTGCTTCATCAAATGCTGGTTGAATGTTTTTTTGATCATTAGTATATCTAATGCCTGGCCAACAATGTGGGGTAGCGATGATTTGAGTAATACCAGAAGCTACAGCTGATCTCAGCATTGTTAATGTCCATTCTTTACTTTGACTTCCATCATCAACACTATTTAATAAATGGCAATGCGTATCGATCATTTGAGCACCGGCTTATAGAAACTACGATTTTCAAGCGCAAACATTCTCGGTGTAAACTCGCCTGGTTTAATATCTTTTAAAGCTTTTCCTAAAGTATTAAGTTTCGCATCGATATTATCGATCATACTCAAAACTTCTGCTTCAACGATCATCGGTAAAACAGGTGATCCATATTCATAAGCTCCATGGTGCGATAAGATCATATGTCTTAATAAGGTACATTCTTCACTTTCACTATATCCAAGTTTCTCAGCGATCGCATTTAATTTTGCTTGCATGATCGAGATATGACCAAGTAGTTTCCCTTCTACGGTATACTCAGTAGCGATCGTCCCAGATAACTCAAACAATTTACCGATATCATGGACGATAATACCCGATAACAAAAGATCACGATCGATCAATGGATATTGATCCGCAATACTATTTCCAAGTCTTAACATTCCAAGCACATGCTCTGCCAAACCACCAATAAAGTCATGGTGAATCCGACTAGCTGCCGGATATAGAAAGAAGTCATGATCAAATTCAACCATTACTTCACTTACCAACGCCTTTAAGATCTTATTATCTATGGTATTGATCGTTTTTTGGATCGTATCACGCATTACCTGTTGAGGTATTTCTGAGGTTACCACAAAATCATCAATCTCATATTGACTACTATCTAATGCACTAACAGTATGTACTTTTAACTGGAGATTGCCTTTATACTTAATAACATCGCACACAACAAGTAATACTTTACCATTGGTGATCATCGTTGCTTGTTCTTCTTTTACATCCCATAATTTACCCTCGATCGTACCACTTTGATCACTAAAGGTAATTGACATATAAGGAGCTCCATTTGTCGTTACTCCATTGATAACGTTACTAACCAACATTGGGGTTGTAACGTTTTCTCCTTCTTGAAAATCACTTATCATCTTTTTATTCATTTTCCCACTCCATTTCGTTTATCACTAAATAAATATCGTCATAATTAAACCCTTGTAAGCTTAAATAGCGGAACACATTGTTTCTTAGCTGCGAACCACTGTATTTCCTATTATATCGTGTTTTAGCCTTATTGGCTAATTTACGCAAGATCACCTTTTCGCTTTCAGCGTTATCCATCGTATCTAAACTATCAACGACAGCTATCGCCATACTCACATCATAACCATACTGAATAAGTTTACTCTTGATCTGTTCTTTTTTGTAGTTATTTGACCGATCGCGTATTTTTTGTTGCCACTTTTTAGCGTAGCTTAATGCACTTTGATATTGATCGTCTTCAGATAAGACATTTAAGTCATCGATAATTTGAGGACTTATCCCTTTTTGTAATAATTCTCTTCTGATCCGATTTTTTCCCATTAATTGATTTCTTAACTTGTTGATTTGACTTTGCGCGTAGTTACGATCATCAAGATATTTCTTAGTCTTTAGATATTCGATCATCTTTAATATCTGCTCATTATCTAATATCGTATTTTCTTTAAACCAATCTGACATCTCTTGAATAGTTCGATCTTTAAGTGTTAAATATCTAATCGCTTTTTTATATGAATGAACACTCTTTTCATCTTCTACTAGTTTCATCATTAGCTCTTTATCAATGATCTTATCTTTTCTAATACCATAATCCATAAAACTATCAACGGAGACCATGACCTCAAGTTCATTACTAGGATTACTAAGCGTTAAGGTTACTACATCATTGTTATAACTGATCGCACCTACTAGATAATCTTCATTATAGGCTTTTAAGGCATTATCATAAACAGTAATGATCTTTTCATAAAAGACTTCACTATCATATTCGGTGGCTTTAAGTAACGCCTTCTTGCTTAATTCTTGACGTTTTGTTTTGGATAAAGTGCTAAAACTAATCAGCTTATCCGCTAATTCTTGAGCATTATTAAAAAAGTATCCATTCTCATTTTCGGTTAGTAAACTCTCCACAGCTTCATCATGACTTGCTAAAACAGGTAGTCCGCTAGCCATCGCTTCCACAAAGGTCAATCCCTGTGTTTCAGTTTTAGAGGCTGACACAAATACATCACCTAAGTGATAGTGCAGTGGTATTTCATCAGGAACCTTCTTACCCGTCATAATTACTTTATCTTCAATTTGATAATGAGATATCAGTGTTTCAATCTCATCAACTCCTGGTCCACTACCAACGATCATTAATTTCATCTTGATATCCTTTGGTAAAAGACCAAAAGCTTCAACTAACACATCAATACTTTTTTCTTTAGCAATACGACCAACATACAAGACCAAGAGTTCATCAGTTTTAACACCATAACTCTCTTTAGTCTTCTCTACAAGATCTAAATCACTTTGATCAGGCTTGAATCGCTTAAGATCTAAACCCGTTGGTACGACCGTTATTGGCGTTTTAACTTGATATCGGATTAACATATCCTTCGTTTTCTGTGAAGGAGCGATGACCGCCGTACTGGTTTCACCATATAGTTTACTAAGCTTAGCGATCACCATCTTCGCAAAGCGATCGATACTATCCATCTTTAAGACATTTACATAATGGGTATAGTCTTCATAGGTAGTATGATAAGTTGACACAACCGGTATATGTAAGTATTTAGCCACGATTCGCCCAAAGATCCCAACACCAAATTCAGAATGAGCATGCACAAGATCCCAATCTAATTTGGATATTTCTTTTAATATACGTATATGAATAGGTGAACTTATCTTATATCCATAAAGTTTCTTCAATACAATTCCTGGTAGACGTATTTCATGTTTATCATGATCAACTTCCGTCTTTAAGATTGACGGATGATTAGATACAACCCAAACCTCATGTCCATGAGCTTCTAATACGTTTTTAGTAGTAACTACTGATGTAACGACGCCATTGATATCCGGTAAGTATGAATCACAAAACATTCCTATCCTCATAACTTCACCTCAATTCCTACTATTATTATATACGATAAGACTAGTTAATTATCTTAAATTTGTCTAAAAACGCATACAAAAAGCAGTATTGAATGTAGTGCATAACTAATAATTATCAGTTTTGCCTGTTGATACTGCTTACTAGTCTTCAATTATCAGCTGATAGCTTAAAAGTCAAATGGTCCCATAGTTTTGAATCAATCGAATAAACATCAAATAAACCATGTTTCTTCAAGTATCGCTCAACATCAAATGTATAGAGTACTTCAAAAGACGAATTATCTTGGACAAACTCAAAATCATCTATTTTGTCTACAACAAAAGAGTTAGCAACGCGATTCGTTTCATTTATACCATATCTAATGATTCGTACTTGTGAGTACAAGTCATAATCCCAAGCTATAAGATTGTCTTGATATACAAATAATCCAAGATACTCTTGAACATCATCTTTGTAATATATAGGATAAACATAATCCGGCAACTCAAAGTCTAGTACCATATTGCAGTTCCAATCATTAATCATATAATAATATTTGCCTTCAATAATCTCATAATCCAACATTTGGAAACGTTCATCGATTCTCTGAAAAATCGATTGACAAACATCATCCTTAACTTGTTCAAGTTTACGTATATTGGTCCTCGGTTTTTCATTAATTACTCTATATTTATAATAATCAGCATTATCTGAACAGATCATTGAGTCTCCAGTATAGGTCATATCATCAAAATAAATATGAATAAATAGGTCTTCTTCAAGATCACCTTTATCAATTATCGAGTTGTAGAAACCTTCTATTGCATCAGCTTCAAAGTAATCCGCTAAACTGAAAGTCACGGTTTTACTTTCTTCATTAGCTTTGATAGCTAAGCCATTTTCGATGGAAAGATCAGCAAACGAATTGTCGGATAACGTAAGATACAAAGACTCACCTTTTAAATAGTGAAAACACGAAAGTGAAACATTAAATGTTAGATAAATTTCATGCTCATTAATTAACTCAACTTCATAATTATTTGTTTCAATTTCTATCTTAGATGACTCGCAACTGGATAATACTAATAATAGAAGACAAACAACTATATATAAATATTTCTTATACATCAGCAATAGACTCTATAATTCAATAATATCCAAACATCGTTGATAAATTGGATAGGTGATGTTCTTTTATTTCCACCTGGAACCTTCATATAGATAGCTGAATTTGTTCCTGATATCCAATAACCAGAATACCTGCGAGCATCCAAATAAACAGCTATTATATTCAATCGTAAACTAGACAAAAACAAGATTACAAACAGAAGAAAAATATTGTATTTACGCATTTTGTTTTCCTATCTCTAAATCAACATTAATTGATTTATTAAAAATTTATGTATGGTCTTATCAAGCTTCTCGTATAATCATTTTTTTCACATGACGCTAGTAATTGTCTTTATTTAAGTCACTATATATAATATATTATCACTATTATTCATTTTATGCTATTATTTTATGCTTTTTATAGTGTTAAGCATAATTATATGAGTAAATACCGCTTTGATATAGATATAGTGGTATTATATCAAGTACTCAGCAACAATTACTGATGCTAGCTTAGAAAACAGATTACCTAAACAAATAGTTCTTAATGACGGAGAATAAAAAGCAAGGATTCCTCTATAACTAAGCAATACGATATGAGGTTTAAAGAAGATACCTTGCAATATCAAAAAGAATATCATGATTTATCAGTAGCTGACGTTTATCGAAACCTAGGAATCAGTCAAATCGCATTCTAAAACTGGTAAATGAAAAAGTAAAATGTTTAATACATTGATTACAATAATTTACTAAATCATCATAGATCAATTATTCTAATCAAGGTTTGTAAACTTTCAATTACATCCATATAGGACACATCTCTTGCATAGTTGTATTTTGTTGAATATGACTGCCACCTATTTAGCAGTATTTCACTCTTTTCAATTACCTTTAGAGTTTTAATGATATTTCCATTGTATTTTCTTTTCTCAAATGTTTTTCTAACTGCTTCTTTAAGATCAATTATATTGATACTTTCGAGATACATTTCGCAGATCATATAAACATCATAGTAGTCCCTTGTCCTACTATTAGCTTCAGCTCTGCTTAGTATTGTTTCTAATTTTTCAGCCAACACAGTTTCAATATTGTACGTCCACAAGTAAATAACTTCATCTGCTAATATAGGAAAATATTTGTAGTTTATAGCCCCAGGAGTGATTGGATCACCTGTTGCAATATCTATTTGTATTACTTCCTTAATGTTCTCAATTTTTATATGAATCGTTACTCTATATCCACCATACTCATCAATATCCCTTATACTTGAAATACTTGTAAGTTTCAATATAGCATTATCGTTTATATCAATAGATATTATTTCTTCTAACATGTTCTTTATATTACCCACATCAAAGGATGCGTTTGTAATGGCTGCGTCAATGTCCATTGTCGCTCTATTTTCCACACCAAATAAAACACTTAAATAGAATCCACCTTTGATAATGAAGTTATCTTTATATTTACTTATAGCAAGCCTTTCAATAAACCTATCATACATATATAATCTAAATACTGTGTTAAAATCGACATTCTTCTTTTTGGCAATATTCCTTATTTTGTCCTTAAGTTGCCTATCATTCATACATCATACTCACAAAGCTCATAACTTCTTCTTTAACAGTCAATATTTCAGCATAATCAGCGAGTTTTATTAGATCTTTATCATTCCTTTTTAGATATTCTTTTACGCTGTATTTAACATGTTCGATATCCATTCTCTTTTTTGAACGAATGATATCACAAATACATCTTTCTATATCATATGCTTTCACTCTATTCCCCATAGGTGTAACAACATTAGATACTCCAATGCAATATGCTTCCTTTGACACATAGAATATATTGTGATGTTTTAATTTTGGATTGTGATATTTATTAATCACGGTTATATCATACTCATTTCGAGGTGCTATAATAGAAAGCCCATGGAAATAAAGAGCTGTCATATGTGAAAAAATTACCTTGGCATTTTCTAAACTAAAAACATAGTAAAAATCTTCAATTTTATTCGAATCTATATAAATTCCTTTTCCTACTCTTTCAATAATTTTTCTTTCATTCATAATCTTAAGATACATTCTATGAATTCCAAGTTCAGTAACTTGTTTTGAAGTTACATACCCATCATTAGATTTCATGAGATCATAGATTATGTTTATACTTCTTTCATTCATTGGTTCTTTTATGATGACTACCCTCCATTTCTAATATTCTTGACTTATCTACTGCAATTATATTGTTAAGCAGTAAATTAGTCAAGGATGACAAGTGATATCAATACCATTTATAAAGAAACCATTACTCATATTTAATCTACACTCCGTCTTTTTAACACTAACGCTAACACAACTCCAGCTATCACCATGACCACACCAAGTATTATGATAAATGAACCCATGATACTTACGGGGTTATTGGTGATGATATCCGCAAACATTGGTTCTATCTCAAGTGAATAACCAAACATCTTCTTGACCATGACCTTAGCTAGTGTACCTATTGCTGTAAAACCTACCCCAATAATAGCTAAATAAACACCAAATAACCAACCATATCTTTTAAGTAATCGACCTATTGTTTTGGGTAATGCATCAATCCAATTAGCACTTTTAGCAAATTCTTCTGATTCAAATGGCTGTTTGTTTAGATCATCCTCTGATAATAAATGATCAACACTCACATTAAACACTTTAGCAAGCGATACTAGTTTGTTTATTTCAGGGACTGCTTCCCCTGTTTCCCATTTGCTGATCGCTTGGCGAGATATCCCAATCTGCTCAGCTAAGGCTTCTTGAGATAAACCGGCTTTCTTACGATAATATAATATCTTTTCTGGTAATTTCATTATTATTCCTCTTTCTACATAACTTAAATTATATTGAGTTGTTGGTTGCGCTTCAATCAAGCACTACTTGAAATAACGCAACTGGTGGTAGCACTATATAAATAAGGTATGGCTTAGCCATACCTTATCTTAAATTTTATATCTTAATTGATTGATATAAAGTTGTTACTAGTCCTTAGCGATCTTTACTAAACGGTTGTAACGTTTACGAGCATCATTAACTGACTTAGCATATAGTTCTTCAGCGTTTTCCGCATTGACATTAACTAGGTTACCATAACGAACTTCTGAAGTAATGAAGTCTTTCATCAATTCGAATTTAGGTTCCTTAGAATCAATCTTCAATGGGTTCTCAAGTTCTGGGTTGTAACGATATAGTGTTACATAACCACATTCAACAGCTTTCTTTTGTGAGTGCTGATGATTAGCTAAGCCACCCTTAATACCATGCTCAACACATGGAGAGTAAGCTAAGATAAGTGATGGACCCTTATATGCTTCAGCTTCCTTGATAGCCTTAATGGTCTGCATTCTGTCAGCTCCCATTGAGATACTAGCAACGTATACATGGCCATAAGCCATCGCTATTTGACCTAAGTCTTTCTTAGCAGTCACTTTACCACCAGCCGCAAACTTCGCGATCTGCGCAGCCTGTGAGCTCTTAGAAGCTTGTCCACCAGTATTAGAATATACTTCAGTATCTAATACAAGAATATTTACATCTAAGTTATTAGCGATAACATGATCCAATCCACCATAACCAATATCATAAGCCCATCCGTCACCACCGATGATCCAAACTGATTTAGAAACAAGATCACGCTCATGTACTAATAATTCTTTTACTGCTTCATTCTTACTAGCTTTAACACCAGCAACTAATTTATCAACAACCGCTCTTTGTGCTTCGCGATCTCCATCAGCTGCCAAGTATTCTTCCATTGAAGCTTTAAGTTCAGGTTCTACCAAATCCTTAGTAGCTTCAATAACTTCAAAGATACGGTTAGCTTTATACTCTTGAGCAACCTTCATACCGAAACCATATTCAGCATTATCCTCAAATAAGGAGTTAGCCCAAGCAATACCTTCACCATTTTTATCAGTCACAAACGGTGAACTTGGTGTCGAACCACTATAGATCGATGAACAACCAGTCGCATTAGCGATCATCATGTCACGACCAAACAATTGCGATACTAAACGATAATAAGGTGTTTCACCACAACCAGCGCAAGCGCCACTTACTTCAAAGTAAGGTTGTAAGAATTGAGTACCCTTGATCGTATTAGTATTAAAGTATTGTGATTTATATTCAACATCTTTATAAAGGTAATCAGCTAATGGAGCTTCATGTAATTGATCTTTAACATCAACCATTTCTAAAGCCTTCTTGCCACCTTTACCTGGACACTCTACAACACACAATCCACAACCAACACAGTTATCAGGAGAAACTTGAACACGATATTTCAATTCACCTAAATTAGGTCCTAAAGCTTTGATCGTATCAAATTCCATTGGAGCATTAGCGATTTCTTCATCTGTTAGTAAGAATGTTCTGATCGTTGCATGTGGACATACAAATGAACAGAATGTACATTGGATACAATTATCAGGATTCCACTTAGGTACCTGAGTAGCGATCGTCCGATGTTCATTATAAGCAACATTATTACGGAAAGAACCATCTAAGATATCATGTTTGATAAAGGCTGATACAGGCATATCATAACCATTAAGATCATTGATCTCCTGAACAAACTCATCAAAGTATTCATCGCCAGTAGTCTTTCTAACACCCTTAAATTCAAGGTTAGCCCATTCTGGTTTAACATCTATTTCTACTAATCCTTCTCTTCCCTTATCGATAGCTTTATAGTTTAAGGAAACGATCTCATCACCCTTTTTACCATAAGACTTCTTAGCAGCTTCCTTCATATAACCGATCGCTTTATCATAAGGCATGATGCTTTCGTTTAAAGCAAAGAAACTTGATTGTAAGATTGTATTAGTACGACGACCCATCCCAATTTCCATAGCGATATTAGTCGCGTCAATAATATAGAATTTAGCTTTCTTTTTCGCTAATTGAACTTTTACTCTATTTGGTAGATTTGTTTCAATCTCTTCAGGAGTAAAGGTTGTATTCAATAAGAATGTTCCACCCTGTTTAAGATTACGTAACATATCATATTTCAATAGATAAGCATCTAATGAACAAGAGATAAAATCCGCATTCTGAATATAATAAGTAGAATGGATTGGATTAGGTCCAAAGCGTAAGTTAGAACGAGTAGCTCCACCAGCTTTCTTTGAATCATAAGCGAAGTAAGCTTGTGAATACATATCGGTATGATCACCAATGATCTTGATCGAATTCTTATTAGCTGATACTGTACCATCAGAGCCTAATCCATAGAATAGACATGAAGTATATTCATTAGTAATATGGAAATCAGGATCACTTGTTAGTGATAGATGAGTTACATCATCATTGATACTCAATGTAAAGCCATCAAATGGTTCATCAAGTAATAAATGATCATAAACAGCCTTTATATCACGAGGTTGAGTATCTTTACTAGATAAGCCATAACGACCACCAACGATCGTTTTAACATTTTTATAATCACTAAGCGCTGCATAAACATCCAAATACAATGGTTCATGAGCACCCATTTCTTTAGTGCGATCTAAGACAGCGATCTTCTCTACCGTTTCTGGTAAAACAGCTGTTAAATAATCGATTGAGAAAGGACGGTACAAATGAACTTTGATCATACCAACTTTTTCGCCGTTAGCTACTAAAGCATCAACGACTTCTCTGATCGTTTCAGTAACACTACCCATCGCAACGATCACTCTTGTCGCATCTTTGGCTCCATAATATGTAAATGGTGCATATTCACGACCTGTGATCGCACTGATCTTCTTCATGTAATCAGCGACAATCTCCGGCACAGCATTGTAATGAGTATTTTGTGCTTCACGACCTTGGAAGTAGATGTCATCATTTTCAGCACCACCTCTGGTGATCGGATTTGTGTGTGGGTTAAGAGCACGTGCACGGAATTTAGCTAATGCATCTTGATCAACCAATTTGCCTAATTCTTCTGTATCCATAACTTCGATCTTTTGAATTTCGTGAGAAGTTCTAAAACCGTCAAAGAAGTGGAGTACTGGAACTGATGCTTTGATCGCTGATAAATGAGCGACACCTGCTAAGTCCATTGCTTCTTGAACTGAATGTGAACAGATCATAGTAGCACCAGTCTGTCTTACGGCATAGATATCTTGGTGGTCACCAAAGATCGATAATGATCTGGTAGCCAAAGAACGTGCTGATACGTGTAATACCGCTGGCAACAATTCACCGACCCATTTGTAAATGTTTGGTAACATTAACAATAAGCCTTGTGAAGCAGTGTATGTGCTAGCTAACGAACCGCTCTGCAATACACCGTGTACTGCACCAGAAGCACCAGCTTCTGATTGCATCTCAACTACTTTAACGATTGAACCAAATAGGTTCTTTCTACCTTGTGATGCCCAAACATCAATCATTTCTGCCATCGGTGAGGAAGGCGTGATCGGGTAGATACATGCAACTTCGGTGAAAGCATAAGCAACATGTGATGTTGCGTTATTACCATCCATTGACATGAATTTTTTTGCCATGTTTATACCTCCTAAAATGTTTCTTTCAACATTGTAATTATAATCTAAAAAGCAAGATATTGCTATCCCTTGTCGGACCTTATTTGTTTATCAGTAAATTTATCATTGTTATTTTGATGTTATTAAGCTTCTGTTTTAGCATTATGAACAACAACTTGTTGAAATAGGATATTAATTTTTTCAGCGTCAAAACGCTCTTTGATAACTAAGCGTATATCTCTTTCAACTTGCCACTGACTCAAAGCTTTCACCTTGGCCACTACTGTTAGATCAACACTAGAAGTATTAAAGTTACCAATACCCATAACAGATGGCCTTTCCACAAATAACTCTAAATTATCACTTTGATATTTATCAAGTTCTTCTTGCACCATATCAATGATCTTTTTGGTATTAGCACTATATGGTGTTGGAATAGTTATGACTGCTGTATTGTATTCATTTGTATAATTGATCACATTAGCGATCGAACCATTAGGAATGATGATCTTTTGACCTTTAAAACTCCTTAAATAAGTAACCCTCATCGCAATCGAAGTTACGACTCCTTCAAATTCCCCAATCTTAACAAAATCACCAAC
>CAYNYC010000018.1:0-20317 GCA_964401415.1 uncultured Erysipelotrichaceae bacterium | reverse complement strand
TCAGCTGGGGGCGTAGCTCACCTGGGAGAGCGTTTGACTGGCAGTCAAAAGGTAGTCGGTTCGAGCCCGATCGTCTCCACCAGTGATCAAATAAATATCCTTTAGGGGATATTTTTTATATGGGTAGATGTTTGATAATTAACAGTAGGCATATTGTTGTGTGGTATAATAGTATAGCAATCAAAATAAATTTGATCGTAGGAGGTACTATGTTCAAAAAGTTATCATTATTAGCTGTAATAACATGGGTGGTAGTCTGTCTTGTGGCTTATTATTTTGTGTTACCACCGATCAATATTACTAGTTTCGCGTTTTGGGCTTTTTTTGGTCCAGCAATAATAATACCAGTCGTATTATTAACTCAAACTTATAGTTTAAAAGATGGATTTAATCAAGGTAAAGCATTTTATCCGATGGCCATCGTAATTGTCTCTGTTGTGATCTTTTTTGTAGGAATGGTAATAGCCAGTCCGGTATTTAATTCAAAGATCTATACTGAGCGTATTAATGTGGTTCCATCTTCTTTTGAAGAAGATATCAAACCAGTTGATTTTGATAATCTACCATTGTTAGATAAAGCTTCAACGCAAAAGGTAGGAGATCGTATTGTTGGTCAAATACCAGATCTTGTTAGTCAGTTTAGTGTATCTGATGAATATTCATTGATCAACTATCAAGGGAGTATCGTTCGAGTTACACCGTTAGAACATAATGGATTGTTTAAGTATTTCGCAAACTCAAATGGGACAGCAGGCTATGTCGTTGTCGATTCAACAACTGGTGTGGCTTCTTTAACCCGTTTGGAGGATGGTTTGAAATATCTTCCTTCATCATATTTCTTCCAGAATTTACGTCGTCATGTTCAAATTGGTAATCCATTTGAAATATTAGGCGCATTCTCTTTTGAACTTGATGAAGAAGGAAATCCTTATTGGATCATTCAAACCCTTAAATACACATGGGTTGGAATGAAGAAAGAAGTTAAGGGAATTATTATCGTTGATGCTGTTAATGGTGATATGCAGAAATATGGAGTTGGGGAAGAAGTTCCTCGCTGGGTAGATAATGTTTATGATGCAGCTTTGATCACCGAAGAGATTGATTCTTGGGGCTTATACCAGGGCGGATATTTAAACAGCGTCTTTAGTCAGAAGAATGTAACCCAAGCAACTAGGGGTTATACATACATTACAATGAATGATGATGTCTATATGTATACCGGGATCACATCCGTTAGTAGTGATGAATCTAATATTGGCTTTATGATGGTAAATCTTAGAACTCATGATGCCCTGTTTTATGCGGTGCCCGGAGCTGAGGAATATAGTGCTATGGATTCGGCTGTAGGTGCTGTTCAAGAAAAGAACTATATTAGTACATTCCCCTTATTGATCAATCTTAATAATCGACCTACCTATCTTGTATCATTAAAAGATGCGGCTGGGTTGGTTAAAATGTACGCGTTTGTTGATGTACAAAACTATCAAAAAGTTTCAACTAGTGATGTATCATTAGGAATTGAAGCAGCGGCTAATACATTTCTACAAATGATGGGTACAGGCGATCTTGAACAAAGTGAACTATTTGAAAAAACATTCACGATCGCTGCGTTAAACCCTGTTATCGTAGATGGTAACACCTACTATTATCTTGAAAGTACAGAAAATGAGAGATTTAGTGTTTTAGCTAGTATTAATCTAGCGGTCACTCCTTACTTAAAAGTTAATGACACTGTCAATTGCCAATACAAAATTACTAGTGCTGGTATAAATAGCGTTATCATTATTGAACTAGTGACACAGGTAGCTGAAGAAACAGCTCCTATCGTTGAGGAATAATCATGAAGATCATTGAACCTAACGCTAAATTTTCGGCTGATGGAATCATTAGTGGTCCATATACCACAAAAACAGCTAAGACTTATCATGAAGCCCGCAAGTTTTATCAATCACTTGATGAAACACTGAGCCTTGATACAGTTATGTATGATGTTTATCGTACGACTAATGAAACGCCTGGTGCTAAACAAGATATGATGTGGGGTTTAACCGTTTTGTATCCGATCACGGTCAATGGTGAATGCAATATGACTAGAGGTCACTTCCACCAAGATGATCAAAGAAGTGAAGTCTATTATGGGAAAGAAGGACAAGGATTATTACTAATGATGGATAAAGAAGGTCATACATGGGCTGAAAAAGTGTTTGAAGGGTCGATTCATATGATCGATGGACAACACGGACATCGCTTAGTAAACACTTCGTTAGATAAACCGTTAAAAGTAATAGCTTGTTGGTCCAAACATGCAGGATATGATTATGAGTATGTTGAAGATCATCCCTTTGGCTTTAGGATATTTAATGAAGATGGAAAGATAATCGCAAAAGAAAATCAATAGAATTCAAAAATGACCGTAATGGTCATTTTTGTTATGTCACTAATTATTTCCACATATTTGAACTATAATTTAATGCTTTGACGACAGGTTTACCATCTGCATCAAGCAGTGGTGTCATTCCGCCTGAATAACCACTGGAATGATATAAATAATGTACACCTGTTACTTTATCAACCCAGATCTCAGTTGAGTTCATAAAACCTTGTGAATATATCTTTTCAAATCGTGCATGCTCTTTTGCCATCAGTTATCCCCTTATTAATTCTAAGTAATATCTTACCATCAAAAAAGAATGCAGTAAATATTTGATCAATAAGGTCTATTTAAGATTTCAATTCTTTCTTCAATACTTCGATCAAGATGTTGATGAGTTCTAAGATACTCTTCGATGATTTCAAAACAAGAAGTAGATACACATTTTCGATCACCAAACGCAAACGCCTCAGCGGTACTTAATCCAAAGAAGCTTTCAACATTATTAGCATGGTAATTCTGAAGAGCTATGGTATATGTCTTATCATCACTTACTTCTTCATTGTTTACTTCAAGCTTAAGTATCCTTTTAGTATTGAAATCATATTGTATCTTTACGTTTTTGGGTACTTGATAGAATTCAGTCTCATTTTTAAGAAAGTCATCTCTAAGTAAATATTGAATAGCCTTCCTTAAACTCTTGCCGCTCCATTTAAACATGTATATCTCATCATCATAGGGAAATATCTCCATTAATGCTTTTAGATCGACTATTGGTCCAAGAGAAG
Source organism: uncultured Erysipelotrichaceae bacterium (assembly GCA_964401415.1). Lineage (GTDB taxonomy): Bacteria > Bacillota_I > Bacilli_A > Erysipelotrichales > Erysipelotrichaceae > JAQUCI01. Next base: position 17,158 of record CAYNYC010000018.1, on the reverse strand, counting down.
TTCCTCTGATACTTCCTGATGCTAAAAAAGCGATATCAATACCTAATGAATCTCTTAATGCATCTGCTAATAGGTTACCTAGTTCTGTTTCTTGTTCTCGACGGGGATGGGTAAGCTTTTTGATGAACTTGGTAACGATTCTTCCATATTTGCGATCAGTTTCATTTTTATATGAATAAATGATCTCTTCGATTGCTTCATCTCTTGGACAATGACCATTATCGATTGGTATACATTGCCATGTATATGAAGCGATCGTATTAGTGTCTGTATTAATCTTTAGATCAAAGCGACCAATAATATCAGTACCAGTACCAGCTTGAACGATCAAGATATCATTGATGTGTTCGGGTTTATCTAAGAACGTATGGCTATGGCCACCGATGATCAGATCTATACCCCACTTTGGATCAAGCTTAGACGCTAATTGCTTATCCGCTTCAAAACCGATATGGGTTAATAATACGGTTAGGTCAATGTCGGTTGTTTTATAAGAGTTACAGATACGACCAACTTCACTTACAGCATCGTCGACATCGATCAAAGTACCAATTACACCCTCACTCTTAGTTGAGGCGATAACTTCTTCAGTCACAAGTCCAATAAAGAGGATGTTCATTCCATCCACATGAAAGATCTTATGTGAATTGAAAAGGCGAGCATTATTCATCTTGATATACAAGTTAGCGTTGATAATAGGAAATTTAGTACATTTCTCTAAAAATAATAGATGAGGCAATCCATAATCTAATTCATGATTACCAAGAGTCACAACATCGGGAGCCAACATATTCATGATATCAACGGTGGAAACGCCTTTGAACTCACTATCAATAATTGATCCACGAAACATGTCTCCTGCAATCGCATAAAGAACATTGGGGACTTCGGTACGCACTTTGTTGATATAACCTGATAGTAAAGATACACCGCCAATCAGGTTTGTATCAACTTCTTCAGCGAGAAAATCACCATGCATATCGTTGGAATGTAGAATAGTTAAATCTTTGTAGGTACTCATATTATCCTCCTTATAATTAGTAATTTAATAAAAAAGACACAATAGAAATAAGCTATTGTGTCTGAAGTCTATCTATTCATGATATTGACGTTTGAGCCATCAAGGTTCATAACTTTAATGATCGCACTCATTACATCTGAGCTATCACTGCGTGTGTAATCCATTAACATCAACTTATCATTGACGATATTCATATAGATACCATAAGAAACACTGGTAAATAGTGATCTTTCATCACTTCCATCAAGTTTTATACTAAAGATAGTATAGTCATATCCATAGGCAGTATAGTTAAATTCGGTATTGTACTCAGAGAAGAAGATACGGTCACCATAGACATTTACATTTAGGATATCGACGCCCTTAGAGTTTCTGATGACTTTATTATTACTTCCATCCAGATCACAGATATTGATATTGTTGCTGAAATCATTATAGATGATCTTACCACCACTGAGTGAATACGATCTTACTGCTGCTGTGATCAATACTTCAGGATTAGATCCATCTGGTTCAGTTCTATACATGTTTCCTTGATTATCAAAGTAATATAGTTGATCTTTATAGATCAAAGGATTATAACCATAATCAAACAATATTTCTTTATTTGATCCATCTAAGGATGATCTAGCTATTGACATAGAGTCAGGGTAATCAACATTACTTGTCATATAGTACAGGTAATCACCATATAAAAACATGCCGTAGCTGTAACGATCATTGATCTTCTCAATTGACGATCCATCTAGCTTCATCCTGAAGATGTGATAGGTACCATCAATCACATCACCTTGATTTCCCGAGAAATATAGCCAATCATCAATAACGACAAGTGACCAACCAAAACCATCAAATATGGGTTTAAGTTCTGATCCATCTATTTTAGCGGAATAAATATGAGCTTTGTCATTAGTATCGAAGCTAGAATAGAAAACCAATTTATCAGTAGCAAAGTAATATTGACCATTCATGATATTACCAAGGTCAGTTTCATCAACACCAGATGAGACAACAGCCGAATCGGAAGAACTACCCGTTATACCAGTTGAGGTATCATTTCCACTAGTTCCCGTATTACCACTGTCAGCTACTTCTGAGCTAGGATTATCAGTTATAAGTTCATCGGGTGATGGATCTTTTCCATTTTTATTAAGTAATAAGCCGATAACGACGGCAACACTGATCAAAGCGACAACCGCAATAATGATCAGTCCCATTGGCTTTTTTGGTTTAAGCGGTTGCTTAGCTGTGGTAGTAGTCACAGGATATTGAGCACTGATCAAACTACTTGTTTTAACAAACTTAAATCCAAGGGCTATCGCTATCGCTTCGATCTTCTCTATTACATTACTAATAGGTAGCTTTGTCTCACTATCTAAACCAGTATTGATCATTGTATTGACGTATACATTAGGGTCAGTTATTTCTTGATTATTTGCACGAACGCGCTCATAAGCAAACACCGTACCTATTGACGTGTCGACCAATAAAGCGATCAACAAGAAAACATCATCATCTTCTTTATCATCATCACTTTTAAAAGAAGTATTAATGGAAATGTCAGACTTAAAATTAAGCCGATAGGGAATATTATGATCTTCTAAATACTCGGTGACATGCTTGATGAAGGATTTTTTATCCATATAGATATCCTCCTATTATTATTGTATTATTCTGCACTTATTTATATGTAAATATTATCACAAATAAATCTATGTAAACAGGGTATTGATCATCAATATCCAAAAAAGATACTAATTATCAGTGATAATTGACCATAAACACTAGCTAAACTAAAGAAAATAGTAAGCAATTGATTATATTTTCCATATTATCTTCTATTTTGAGGCTTATTCTAAGTAATTATCAATTACATATTGTCTATTATAAATGATACTGCTAATATTGATTTAGCTTAATATTTGTAGTGTATATACCAGTAACATCAACCCTCAAGATAATACCAGATAGTCAAATGATGAATTCATATTCACAAGGAGAAAGTTTATGAAAAGATTTTTGTCATGGCTAATTATTGTTTTGTTTCTTACAACATTAATTGGGTGCTCAAAAACATCACCTACACCAGTTACACCAAATGAACCAGAAGTCTTAGCGTATGTACCGCAAGATATTTTCAATAGGGTTTTTAATCCTTACGGTGATGTTGCTTTTCCAGAAAACTATAAGATATTTTATGCTCACATTACTGTTGGAGTAGAAAAACACGAAGGGAAATCATTCTTCAAGCTTGGTATGACAGCTAGTGGTGATACAAATGAAAGCATTGCATTTATAGCTAATCTAGCTGAAATAAATGAAGATGAGGCTAGTAAATGTAAAAGTGATTATAAAACTGGAGGCTTTTGTGAGTTTATCAATAAAGATGGCACTATCTTTACTATTAGAAAGACCAATGCCAATGATGATAGGTATGAATATGTGGATGGATGCCTTATTGAAATTACCAAAACAGTCAATGATGAAAATGTTGAAGAATTAAGAAGGCTAACCCAGAATAACTTTAATGAAAGAGCCATCTCAGTATTAGTCGATCATTTAAATGCTAAACCTGAATGGAATTCATTTGAATTTGGTGTTTTCTTACATAAACAACAAGCTCAAACCTCAGTATTATTTAAAACAAGCGATGTAGAAAACATTGAAGATTATGTTGAAAATAATAGTGAATACGACTGGTATGATAACGAAAATCATCGCATGCAAATAACTTATGGACAGATGATCAACGAAATTACATTTGATATCGATGGTGAAGCCATTTATGTAACGCAATCTTCAGATGTCTTTGATAGTGCCTTGAGTGAATACGAAGCACCAGCTGTATCACTTACAAAACTTGGTTTTGGCTTTGATCAAGATGGGGTATGTGGTGTCTATCAAGAACATGAACCACACTACATGAACGTTGCTGTTCATCGACCTGAATGGGGAGAATTTAATGAGGATTGGAATTTGGAGTATTTAGATGAGATTAATGGTTATGGTCTTAGGATAACTTATAATTTAGCTAACGGTCAATATCACATTATGGTAGATAAAAAAGGTACCTCAGCCGGCTATGATTACTTGCCATCTACTAATACATACTTTGGCGAGTATCCAGATATAGATACAGTAAAGAAAAGTTTCAACGAAGCTTTTGGGACACAAGATACGGAGTTTTATGATAAACCAATGGCTCAATTTGAAGCAGTAGTACTTGATCGCTTTGGATTAACGCTTGATGAGTTATATACTTTACCAAAGAAATAATCATTGATGATAAGTGTTCGCCATAGTCTTTGAAAGTATCAATTATTTCTCAAATATAGGCAAATTATGGTATTGTTAAAACATAAAGAGATAATACTTGATTTATAAATATAAAATTAATAAGTAGAACTATTACTAATTAGAATTGTAACAATTAGCGTAGAATTCATATATGCTATTGAGCTAGATATGGATGAAATGATGTAATGGAAACTTTAAATGCTCTATTCAATAATGCGGCTTTATTGCTTGTTCTTTCGGTTATCTACGAAGTAACAGGTCTTTTACCATCTAAATATCGTCATCTTCAACCTTATTTCAGTGGAGTTTTGATCGCTATTATATGTAGCGCTATTATGTTAAATCCTTTTACACTTAAATCAGGGATCATCTTTGACACACGATCTGTTTTGATTAGCGTAACGGCTTTAATATTTGGTTTAATTCCAACGATCATTACGGCAGTTACAGCCATCATCATCAGGATACATATTGGTGGGTTTGGAGCTGTTACTGGCGTCGCCGTTATTCTTAGTAGTGCCTTGATTGGTTTGGCGTGGAGAAAATGGAGACTTAACAAGTCGAGAAAATGGTTTGCTTTAAGTGTTTATGTAATGAGCTTGATTGTACATGTTGTCATGTTGGCTTGTATGTTGTTTTTACCCGCTTCAGAGAGATTGAACACAATAAATGCCATTGCTTTTCCTGTTATGTTGATCTATCCCGTTGTGACAGTTTTGTTGAGCATCTTATTGATGCGACAAGAGATACTTAAATTGACACAAGCGCAACTAAAAGATTCTGAAGAAAGATTTAAGCTTTTGTTTGAGAAAGCTCCGCTTGGTTATCAATCATTAGATGTAGATGGTAACATTATAGAGGTAAATCAACAATGGTGTGAATTGTTGGGATATACAAAGGATGAGGTTATTGGCAGGTGGTTTGGAGATTTTCTTTCTTTAGAAAACAGGGAGGCTTTTATTCATCGATTTTCAGTGTTTAAAGCACAGGGTCGTATTCATGCCGAGTTTGAAGTATTACACAAAGATGGTAGGCCAATATTTTTGGCATTTGATGGCAAAGTTGGGATTGATGAAGATGGTAAATTTAAACAAACCCACTGTATATTGAAAGATGTGACAGCCCAGAAATTTGCTGAAGCGTCTTTGATTGAAAGTGAGAAAAAATATCGAGACATAGCTGAGAATATGTCTGATGTAGTTTGGCAAATGGATTTTGATCTAAATACAACCTATGTAAGTCCATCAGTAGAGAAACTCTTGGGGGAAAGACCAGAAGAACATATAAAGCGTAATGTTAATGAAAAATTTCCACAACAGACGTTAGAGCAAATAAACAATCTACTTCTAGAGGAAATGGAAAAAGAAAAAGATCCTAATATTGATAAAGACAGACATCGAACAATCGAGATTGAACATTATAAAGCCGATGGTGAGATGGTATGGATAGAGATAAGTGTGTCCTTTATTCGGGATGAACAAGGTAATCCGATAGGTCTTCAAGGGGCATCACGCGATATTACAAAACGTAAGCAAGTAGAGTTACAATTAAAAGAAACACAACGCAGAGAAGCAGTTCTATTATCACGTCTACCAGGCTTAGCTTATAAATGTAAATACGAAAAAGATGGAACTATGTTGGTCGTATCTGATGGTTGCTATGATCTAACAGGTTATCTTCCTGAGAGTTTTGTAAACAATAAGGTAATGCAATTTAATGATATCATTTCACCTGAATACAAAGAATTATTGTGGCGTGAATGGCAAAAAAAGGTCTCTGCTCGTCTTCCTTATAAATGCGAATATGAAATAATGACAGCAACTGGAGAACTAAAATGGGTGCTTGAGATTGGCCAGGGAATTTATAATGAAGATGGAGAAGTTGAATCGCTTGAAGGAATGATACTTGATATTTCAGATAGAAAAGAAGTAGAGAATAATTTGCGATATCTCAATGAACATGATCGATGGACAAATTTACATAATCGTGATTATTTAGAAGCGTTTCTTAAGAAAGAACTAATGATTAAAGATAATGTTAAAAAGGCACTGATCAGTATCAACTTAAGCAGAGTTCAACTGTTAACAGCGAATTACGGTTTTCATTACACTCAAAATCTTGTTAAAAAAGCAGCTGATGTACTTAATGGATATACTGATGAAAACACAATGCTATTTCAAACATATGAAAACAGGTTTGTTTTCTATTTCGTCGATTACCAAGACAAAAAAGCTTTGATTGATTTCAGTGAAAAGATTGCAGATACCCTAGAAGAATTGTTTATATCTGAAAGAGTTGGTGGTGGAATTGGAATTCTTGAAATAGACATAAGTAATCAATCATTAGATGTTGACCAACTTTTAAGAAAATTATTAATTGCATCAGAAAGATCTATCAATATCTATGAGAAAGATTTTAGATATTCTTTCTATGATGATGAGTTAGAAGCTTTAGTAAACAAGGAAAGAGATATCAGAGATGCCCTTTCAGCTATAGTAAATGAGAAAGAAACAAACGATGAGCTATTTTTACAGTACCAACCTATATATGACTTAAGAACAAATACCATCACAGGTTTTGAAGCATTGGCAAGATTAAGGATTGAAGAATACGGATCAATATCGCCAAGCGAGTTTATTCCAATAGCAGAAAAAACTAAACTTATCATTCCATTAGGGGATCAAGTAATAGTCAAGGCATTCGAATTTATAAATAAACTAAAAGAGAATGGATATGATCAAATCAGTATTTCAATTAATATCTCAGCTATCCAATTATTTAGACCAGATTTTAGCAACAGACTTTTTGAATTAATCAAAGAAATGAATATTGATCCAAATAATATCGATATTGAGATTACTGAATCTACATTTACGGCAGATTTTGATGAAATCAACAATATACTCGAAAAGTTAAAAGAAACAGGATTACGAATTGCTATAGATGATTTTGGTACTGGTTACTCCTCTTTAGCTCGAGAGAAAGAGTTAAATGTTGATATTATGAAAATAGATAAGTTTTTCATCGACAAACTGATGATTGAAGACTTAAATACAGCTATCACAAGTGATATTATTTCAATGGCTCATAAGCTTGGACATTACGTAGTAGCTGAAGGCGTAGAGTATGAAGATCAGTTAGTTTATCTAAAAAAACATAATTGTGATATGATCCAAGGATATTTAATTAGTAGACCACTTGATGAAGATGCCGTACTTGATTATTTGCATAATTTCAAAAAGCGCTAATACTTTGTGATATTAGTTCGTATTCAAATGGTATGATCTAATTTGAAGTTCTAAGCGATATCCAATAAAAAAATCATGATCTATTTAGTTAATCAGATCATGATTTTTAATAAGCCACTTCATAGTTACTTGGTGCGGGTAACAGGACTTGAACCTGCAAGTCTTGCGACACATGAACCTGAATCATGCGTGTTTGCCAATTTCACCATACCCGCAAATTACTGCTATATTATTATAGCAGTAAATATTGATTATTGTAGATATGACTTGAGTTTATCAATGTATTCTTGCTTATCTTCATCAGGCATAAACGATGCTTCAATTGAATAGATATTCATTTGGATCAAATCATTATAAGTAAAGCCTAATTCTTTCATAGCTATCTCATATTCTGAATCTAATGTTACATTTGATAAGATCATATTATCAGTATTTAGGGTAACTCTTACACCCATATCATATAACTTTTTGATAGGGTGCTCAGCATACGAAGGTTGTGTCTTACATTGAATATTACTAGTTATACATACTTCTAAGGTGATATTTTCATCAATCACTCTTTTAACTACTTCAAGATCATCATAACAATGGTGACCATGACCAATTCTTGTTGGTTTAAAGTTTAGAGCTTCGTTAACGCTAGCTGGACCATCACAATCTCCAGCATGGATCGTTAGTGGATATCCTTCTTTTTGATAATCAGTAAATAGTTCTGCATATTCCTTCATTGGCACAAAGCCCTCAGGTCCAGCTAGATCAAGTCCAACAACACCTTTACCGTAGAATTCTTTAGCCAAAGCTACGGTTTCAAAATTGGCTTGGCGATTGGCGTTTTCAGGAGCGATCATGCAACATAGAATTATACCAATTTTGATGGAAGGGGTAACAGCGGTCGCTTGCCGCATTCCTTCAAGGACTGCTTCGACACTATCTTTTTGACTCAATCCTTTTTGCGTATGAAGCTGGGGAGCGAAGCGAATTTCAGCGTAAGCTAAACCTTGCTTAGCAACATGTTTGATGATCTCAAAGGCCGTTTCTCTTAGAGCTTCTTTATCTTGTAAGATCATAGTGGGCATTTCAAAACGTTCTAAGTAATCATATACAGATTTGCAATCAGAAGTAAGGACGATAAACTCACGGAAATCTTTTAGATTATCCGCTGGTAACTTTAAATTTCTTTCTTGAGCTAAGCGCCAAGCTAATTCTGGTAACATCGAACCATCTAAATGAAAATGGAGATCGACTTTAGGAAAAGGGAAATTCATTATCTAACACCTGCCTTTTCTTTAATTATATAAGGGACGGGTTTTATCTACAATAGATAAAAGTTGAGAATATTCAAATGTTAGTTTAAAATGGAGTAAATATAGAAAGAGGTAATTATGCGAATCTTAGTTAGTAATGATGATGGCATTGAAGCTCTTGGTATTGCAGCACTAGTTAATGAATTAAGCAAATATCATGAAGTCATCGTCGTTGCGCCTCATACACAAAAAAGTGCAAGTAGCCACAGTTTGACGATTAGTGGTAGTTTAAAAGTCAAAGAAATGGCGCTTTATAATAATGTAAAAAGTTGGGCTGTTTATGGTACACCTGCCGACTGTGTGCATTTAGCGATCAAACGCTTATTAGATGAAAGACCAGATATGATCATATCTGGCATTAACCAAGGCTTTAATATTTCAAGTGATTGTATTTACTCAGGTACAGTAGCGGCAGCACGAGAAGGGTTTATCTTAGGTATACCGGCGATAGCTGTTTCCCTGGATTCCTTTACTAGTACTGATTTTGCATATGCAGCTGAAGTAGCTCGACATATTGCGGAGCGCTTTATTGATGATGAGCACAATTTGGAGTATATGTTAAATGTTAATGTTCCTGCTATAGCAACAGAAAAAATCAAAGGTTATAAAGTTTGTGAGTTTGCTGGTGTTCGTGATTACGAAGAAAACTTCATTCATACCCAAGATGATGACTATCACTATTATGAGGTTGGGGTATTAGATATCTTGACACGTTTAAAAGGTGATGGGCTTGAATATGATTATATTGCGTTAAAGGCGGATTATGTAACGATCACTCCCTTAGACATTGATCTGGTTCATCATCAGCGTTTAACTTCTTTGGCTGATAAATGGGATGATCATTTCTAAGCTTTAATAATATGCGGATTGATGGCTTTTAGTTTTTGATAATCTTCTTCATTAATATCTTGATCAACAATGACTTGATTAAAGTCAATTAATTCACCATGTTTACTTAAGTATGTTTGCCCTATCTTAGTGTGATCTAATAATAGATAACATGATTTAGCGGCGCTAAGCATGCTTTTTTTGACTTCTGCATCGACGGGGTCAGGAACGGTTAAACCACGCTTAAAATCAAACGCTTGTGTTGAGATGAAAGCTTTATCGGCATTTACGGAATTAAAAAAAGCAACTGTCTTGCTATCTAATGCACCAGCGGATATATTACTATATTCTCCTGGTGCCAAGATAAGTTTGATCTTACTATTATTACCTAAAAAATGGATCAAAGGCCATGAATTCGTGATCACAGTCATTTTGATATTAGGGAGATTTTTGGCAAGCTGTAAAGCGGTTGATCCACAATCAATGATGATCGTATCAAACTCATTGATCAGTGTAGCAGCGTAAGTACCAATATGTTGTTTCTCTTTGGTCATTTGCGTTGCTTTTAATGAGAAACTGGCCTCTGCACTCATCCCTTGATTTAGATAAGCGCCACCATAAGTGGTTGTGACCAAACCTTGTTTTTCAAATAGTAAAAGATCGCGACGGATCGTCATTGTCGAAACTTGGTATTGAGAAGCAAGATCATTGACTTCAACAGTTTTATTATTCACTAAGCGATCATAGATCGCCATGCGTCTTTGATGGGAATTCAAGATAGTCACCTTATTGATCAAACATTTTTTTGTTAGGACCTGCTAGATCTTCAAAATCTTGGATAAAGACTTTGATGGCTTTACTAACATCTTCATTATCTAATAAGGTGTTAAGCAATTCGTATGATACCGTAATGGAGTCAATACCATGAGCGATCAAAGCTAACACTTGGTCTTTACGTTTAAAGCTAGCACTAAGTACTTGGCTTTGTAAATTGTTTATTTTTAAGATATCAGCGATCAAACAAGCTGTTTCGATGCCATTATTACTGATATTTTCAATTCTATTAACATAAGGAGCTACGTAATCTGCCCCAGCTTTGGCAGCTAAGAAGGCTTGCATTGGTTCGTATATGGCGGTTGCGGTTATGTTATAACCAGCTTTTTTAAGCTTAGCGATTGCGATCAACCCATTACGATCAACAGGGATCTTGACATAAGTATTGGCTCCAAGTTTTTCGCAAATAACTGCGGCTTCTTTTATCATATCATCTACTTCAGTAGCTACGACCTGAACATGGAGTTCTCTTTCCTTGATGTACTTGCGAATCTCCAACAACACATCATAGGGTGGACGACCCGTTTTCTTTAGACTTGTGGGATTACTTGTGAATCCATCAAGAGGATAAATCGCATCCATTTCTTTAATTTGGGTTAAATCTGCGCCATCAAATAACAATTTCATGTTAGCCTCCTATTGTTGTCTTTAAGTTCATTATAACACTTAAGTTATAAAACTTTAAAATGGTCTCATTGTTATCTACTTCTAAATCTTTTAAGGGGTAATCAAGTCCTAAAGCTTCATATTTACCAGCTCCAAGATTATGGTAAGGCAGGATATCAACCTGTTTTACTGGATAAGGAAGCTTGGTTATGAATTCTAATCGTTTACGAAGATCTTCTTCTTGATCATTTAATGTTGGGACAATGATCAAGCGAATGATTATGTCTTTACCAAGATTTGATAATTGATAAAGATTATCAAGAATGAGCTTGTTATCAGTACCTATCAATTTTTGATGTAGAGCAGGATCGAATGTCTTAATGTCATATAGTATTAGATCAACAAGATCAATTAAAGGACGTATTTCATTGAGGTTAAACAATCCCGCCGTATCGAGTGTAATATGAATATCATGTTGTTTGAGTATTTTTATTACTTCTATCAAAAATGGTGCTTGTAAGGTAGCTTCTCCGCCTGAAAAGGTTACGCCACCACCAGATACATCATAGAAATCCTTATCTTTTATTAGTTTTTCAGCTAAGGCTACAGGCGAGTACCATTCACCTTTTTGCTCATAAGCATTATAAGGACATATATCAACCATTTCATGAAGATTACTACAACGTTTCCGATCAATGATACAGCCATCTTGGCCAAGCGTTATTGAATTATTAACAGCATGTGTAACACATCGGCCACACTTTTGACATAGTCTTTTGTGATATAAGATCTTGATTGTTGGTTGGATTGTTTCGGGATTACTACACCAAATACAGTTCAGGTTACAACCCATCATAAAGACAGTTGTTCTGATACCTGGTCCATCTTTGGTAGAGTAACCTTGAATATGACTGATCAAACCTTGCATATCTACCAACCTAGTTCCGTTCGAGCAATGATCGCATCTTGAGCTTCGGGCATTAAAGTTGAGAAAAGCGCACAATAACCAGCTACTCTGACCATTAGATCTAAATGATCTTCAGGATGAAGCTTCGCATCTTTTAGGGTTTGACTGTCAATAACGTTGAACTGATTATGAAAGATATTTTTTAGCGGAGCGACTTTGATGAATGAAACGAATTTATCAAGATTATCATCACCAGCTAAAGAACCAGGAGAGAAACGCATATTTAATAGTTGTCCACCAGCAATCTTATCATTTGGTAGTTTAGATAATGAATTGATGACAGCCGTTGGGCCACAGCGATCCGCTCCTAAACAAGGAGAAGCTCCTTCATTTAGAGGTTTTGTGGCTAATCGTCCATCTGGAGTTGCGCCTACATCAAAACCATTAGGTACATATGAGGTTATATTAGAGGTCGACATCGTATATCCACCACCAATAGGTCCCTTAAGATAGCGATCAGTATGATAGTTTGGTAAAAGCTGTAAGTAAGATTCATAAACATCTTTGACGATATGATCAACATAGTCATCATCATTTCCGAATTTAGGTGTGCTCAGACAAAGTTTGCGAATATCTAAGCCGTCCTCGCCTGTAAAGTTTTGATCTAGGGCTTTGATCAGGGTCTTATAATCAAGTAGCTTATCATCAAATACCAATTTCTTGATGGCGGCTAAACTATCACCGACAACTGAAGGTCCGATATTTGATTGTGAGACAAAGTCATATTTGGCTCCACCGTTTTTAAGGGTTTTCCCTCTTTCAAGGCAACAATCAATTGTAGATGAAGCGAAGCTATCGGCGTCGTGATATTTTAAAGATCGATCACAAACAAGATCGCTTTCAACAGCGAGATCCATATAATAGTTTAGAAATTTATTCCAAGCATTCCATAATTCATCATAACTAGCAAAGACAAAGTCTTCTTCATTGACATCTTTCGCCTTGATTAAGGTTAAGCCCGTTTGAGGATCTGTACCATTGTGTAAGACAAGTTCTAAGATCTTAGCAAAATTGATATAGGTCATACCTGTAGCTCGATGTCCCCATTTACCTTGAATTCCCACTTCAACACAACCAATCGAACAATAATCACGAGCATCTTCAAGTGGGATATTCAAAGATAACATCGCTTTAATAACTACTTCATCACAAAACAAACTAGGCATGCCAAAACCCTTGCGGATTAGCTTAGCTGCGTCCACTAACAAATCGTTGGGGGTATCCTTTGAAAAGCGAACACTAAGATTAGGATCAGGTAAACGTGACATATTCATCGCTTCTAAACAAAGATATGATAGTCGGTTTGTTCCATCCGTTCCATCACTTTTCATTCCACCAACCATAAGGTTGGAATATAAAGGATAGCCACCACTGTATTGAGTGTGATCCCATGGTCTGATCTTATTAAGACTATTTACTTTGATAAAGAAATGAGTGATGATCTCTAAGGCTTTTTCTTCATTCAATATTCCCTTTTCAATGTCTTGTAAGTAATATGGATAACAATATTGATCAAAACGACCAAAAGAGAAAGAGTGACCATTACTTTCGATCATCATGATCAAATGTACTAGATACACAGTCTCAACTGCTTCATAAAAACTACGAACTCCACCTTCTAATAGATCACTGAAGGTATCAGCTATTTGAATTAGTTCATTCTTTCTTTTTAAATCTTTTGTTGTTTTTGCTTTTTCTGTTGCTAAATGACTAAAGCGTTTAATAAAGTCTAGGGCTGCACTCATTGTGATCTGCACAGCTTGATAGAAGTCTTTTTGATCTTGATCAAGATTAGCTTGTTTAGTTTTATTGGCGGCGATATTCATAATACCTCTAAAGCCATGACGCATCACAAATTCATGATTGGGTACGATATGGCCATCACCTGACATACTAATACCACCACGATGTAAGACATTTTGTTGAGCAGCTAGTTTATTTAGTTCGCTCATATTGGTTTTCACTTCATCTTGGTGAGTCTTGTTTTGCCAATAGGGTTGTAAGGCTTTAAGTCGTTGTTTAACATCTTCATCAACATCAAAACGATCACCAGTCCGTTTTGGTAGATCATCAAGTTCTTCGATCAACCAATTAAAAGAGTATTCTGGGAAGATAGGCGCCGCGAAGTTAGTACTGGCATGATTACCAATGATCAGGGAATCATCATCAATGTAAATACTCATTTGATTCAAAATAGCTTTTAATGCTTTAGCTTTACGAATGACGATCGGTTCACCTTCTGTTGCTTGATATGACTTAGTCAATATTTCTGCTCTTTCAGCGCAAACAGTCGCTTCACGATGATTCATCATTTTCTGAAAGCGTTCAATACGCTCTAGATCGATATCATTATTTAAAGGTTTGAAACTGAGGAATTCTATCATAGGGATACCTCCATATATTATGATTGTAACATAAAACAACATAAAGAAACATAATATTATGATTGATAGTGTGAATTGGATAAGTATATTATATTCTATAATATGGCTAAAATTGGACAAATGATTTGGATTTGTTATAATTAACTCAATTGTGAGGTGATCGATCCTTAATGGACGGGGATAGTATAGGTATATTGTGTTTTACAATAATCCTTTTAATCGGTGGTTCGGCTTATTTTTCAGCATCAGAAGTGGCTTTTTCTTCTGTGAATAAGATACGAATCAAAAATAAAGCTGACAATGGTGATTCGCAAGCTAAGAAAGCAGTTTATATCTTAGATAACTTTGAAAAAGCCCTTGTGACGATCTTGATCGGCAATAATATAATGAATATTACCTGCGCCTCACTGACAGCCTTTTTAGTGTCAAAAATCTGGGGTGTTAATTTTGTGGCAGTAGCGACCGTTGTTATGACGGTTTTTGTGATATTTACAGGTGAGTTATTTCCTAAATCACTAGCTAAAACATATAGTACAGAATTTACTTTGAAAACTGCATGGTTGTTAGTTTTCTTGATGAAAATACTGACCCCTTTATCATATTTATTTGAAAGGATTGGAATATTAGTTAGTAAGCTTTTAGCTTTCAAACAAAAGCCAACAGTAACTGAAGATGAGTTATTAGATATAATCAAAACAATCGAAGATGAAGGAACGATTGATGAAGATCAAAGTGAGTTATTACAATCAGCCGTTGAATTCAATATCAAGAAGGTAATCGATGTATTTACACCACTTGAGAAAGTTCAAAGTTTAGCTACTGATATGTCCGACGAGAAAATATTAGCAATTATTAATGATCAAGGATATTCGCGTTATCCTGTATATGAAAAAGGTAAGATAATTGGTATCTTACAAACAAGACAATTTTTAAAGAATTTTGTCGCTAAAAATCATCGATCAGTACGATCGCTTCTTACTAAAGTATACTTTGTATCCAAAGATCGCTTAATTGATGATCTATTAAATGATATGAGTAGGATTAAAGTCCATATGGGCATTGTTATCGACCATAAAAAAGAAGTAATGGGCGTTATTACTGTTGAAGATATCTTGGAAGAATTAGTTGGTGAAATTTGGGATGAAAGCGATGAAGTCCTAGATTACTTTATGGAACTTGGTGGTAATCGTTATGAAGTTAATGCGGATCTACTTGTAAGTCGAGTTTTTGATTTGATCAAATATCCCTATGATAAAAAAAGCTTTGATAAACTTACCATGCTTGATTGGGCTAAACAAGAATTGACTTTAACCCTTGAAGAAGACGATGAATTTGAATATGAAAAGTTAACTATCAGGATTTCAGAAGTTCAAAACGGAGCTGTTAAAAAGATGGTTGTTAGGATAGAGGAGGATGAAGATTATGTCTAATGTTCTTCCTTATCTGTTCATTATCATATTAGTAGCTTTATCTGCCTTTTTTTCCAGTAGTGAAATGGCTATCTCGTCAGCTAATCGTCGTCGTTTAAAGAAAACCGCTGAAAAAGGCAGTTGGGCACAAAAAATGGCTTTTGATATATATGAAGACTATGATAAAGCATTATCGATGATCTTAATATGGAATAATTTTGCCAATAATGCGGCATCATCATTAATGACTGTTATCGCTTTGACGATTTTCGAAAACAACGCCACCTTATTTGCGACATTGATCATGACTGTTTTACTGTTGATCTTTGGAGAGATAATCCCCAAGATTATCGCTAAGACTGATGCCGACAATTATCTTACGCAGATGGCTTTACCGATCAAATTTATGATCATAATCTCAACACCTCTTGTATGGATCAGTGTTAACGCTGTTAAGTTGTTTAGTTTATTGTTTAAAAAAGATAACAACGAGGAAGAAGTGTCTGTCACTGAGGATGAGTTGATGTCGATCATAGAAACGATTGAAGATGAAGGTGTGATCGATGAAGATCATAGTGATCTTCTTCAATCGGCAGTGGAGTTTGCGGATACGATCGCTAAAGAGATATTGACACCAAGAGTTGATATGATAGCGCTTGATATTGATGATGAGATTGATGACATCATGGCTGAACTTATGGATTGTCCTTATTCTCGTATCCCGGTTTATCAAGATACTGTTGATAATATCATTGGTATCTTATATATCAATGAATTCTTGAGTGCTTATATTGATGAAAACAACATTGATCTTCGCAAGATGCTTGTTGAGCCATTCTTTATCAATGAAACGATGAAATTACCCGATATTTTAATGTCCTTAAGAAGAAAGCATATGCACCTAGCGATTGTCTTAGATGAATATGGGGGAACATCTGGTATGGTCACTATGGAAGATATCCTTGAACAGATAGTTGGAGACATATGGGATGAAACAGATGAAATCGTTAATGATGTGATTCAAACAGGTGATCGATCATTTGAAGTAAATGGTGAAATGAATATAGATGAGTTTATAGATTATTTTGATCTTGATGAAAATGAATTGGAAACGGAATATATGACGATCAGTGGCTATGTGAGTGAATTATTGGAAGACTTACCAGAACTGTACGATGAAGTTGAAATTCAGAACTTGATCGTAAAAGTCATTGAGTTAGATGATATTCGAGCGAGTAGATTACTAGTCATTAAAAACGA
>CAYNYC010000017.1:13587-21183 GCA_964401415.1 uncultured Erysipelotrichaceae bacterium | reverse complement strand
GTGAAACAGTACATGAAGCTTACGCTGAAGCGATCGTTGAAACCAGTGTCTGCACTATCAAGCGTTTTGAATTACAGGAGCTATTGATAAAGTATCCATCAATTTCTTTAATGTTAATGGCTGAATTTTCTCATAGGCTTGAACAATCTGAGAAACAAATGACGAGGTTTGCGACGGAAAGAGTTGAGACAAGAATAGCTATGTTTTTGCTTGAGAATATCGATAATGAAGTAATACCAATTGACGTTACTTTGCCAATGAATAAAAAAGACATGGCTTCATATTTAGGAACAACTCCAGAATCAATAAGTAGAAAGTTAACGGAGCTTGAAGAGTTAGGGTTAATTAAACAATTATCTAACAAAAAGATTAGGATACTTGATGTAGATGGTCTAATGGCTGTTTAAAGATTAATAAAATATTGTTGATTAGCGACTAGTAATTAGTCGCTTTTTAAGTGCGCTAAGACAATAAAAATGTAAAACTTGATTTGTATCAAGGAATTAATTAGTAAGTGATGTGATAATGAAGTAGCAATAAGAAATAAAGATTAAATATTGTCATTAACAATACACGATCTATAGAAAAGAGGAATGAAATGAACAAGTTGACATTTAATGAAGTAAAAGAAAAAAACATCCAAATATTGAAGCAATATGTACCGATTGTGGCAAGAGTACATGGTGCTAATCACGAAGAGTTTTATGAGGTACAGAAGGTCTTTGAAGTTATCTTAGAGAAGCTTAAAAATAATGAGCTTGATCTTAACAATGAATTTGGTAAGTTAAAAGAAATAACAAATGATTACACTGTACCAAAAGATGTGTGTGAAAGTTATGAAGCGGTATACAACATGTTAGCTGAGTTAAATAACGCTTATGAAGGGCAATAAACAATAAAATAAAAAAGGAGGCGATGATATGCAAAGACATGTATTGAATAATAAAAACAAGATAACATTGATCATTGGTGTTTTGATCGCTATTGGTTTTATAAGTAAATGGACAACAAACAACATGACAGTCTTTGTTATTTCACTAATGGTCGCTTCGATTTTAGGATTATTACCAATCGCTATCCAGGCCTATCAAGCCTTAAAAGTTAAAGTAGTTAGTATTGATGTCTTGGTTACGATCGCTGTTGTGGGAGCACTGATCATTCGTAACTATGAAGAATCAGCGATCGTTATCTTTCTATTCTTGTTTGGAGCTTATTTAGAACAAAGAACATTGAGTAAAACACGTTTGGCTATTAAAGAACTGTTAGAGATGGCTCCAGAAAGTGCACTAAAGCTTATGGAAGATGGTGAATTTCAAGAAGTCGTTATTGATGATGTCAATATTGAAGATGTGCTGCTTGTAAAAACTGGTGCTAAGGTTCCGGTTGATGGAACAGTTTTGATTGGTCAGGCAACTATTAATGAAGCTAGTATTACTGGTGAATCATTACCAGTATCAAAAGAAATAGGTTCGTTTGTTTATGCTGGTACGATCGTTGATAATGGCACGATTCAGATTATTGCAAATCGCGTTGGTGAAGATACTACTTTTGGCAAGATCATTGAACTTGTTGAAGAAGCTCAAGATTCAAAATCAGAGGCAGAACGCTTTATTGATCATTTCGCTAAATACTATACACCGGTTGTTCTTGTACTTGCGTCTCTTGTTTGGCTAATAACAAAGAATATTGAACTAGCTATTACAATCTTAGTTCTCGGTTGTCCTGGTGCTTTAGTAATCGGAGTACCTGTGTCAAATGTAGCAGGTATTGGTAATGGAGCAAAGAATGGAATATTGTTAAAAGGTAGTGAAGTTATTAAAGACTTTAGTAGGTTAGATACGATCATCTTTGATAAAACGGGAACATTAACAATTGGTAATCCTACGGTAACTGAAAAAATATATTATGAAGATAATATTGGTGAAACTTTAAGTTATCTTGCCAGTATTGAGCGTGAATCAGATCATCCACTAGCTAAAGCAGTATTGAGTGATATTAAAGAAGTATCAGTACTACCAGTCACAAGCACTGAAGTAATCAAGGGTGGTGGTATCGTTGCCTATATTAACAATCATCGCGTAGCGGTGGGTAACGTTACTTTAATGGAAAAAGAAAACATTACATTCAGCGATAAAGCAAAAGCGGATATCGAACGATTGATATCAAACGGTAACTCGTTAGTATTAACAGCCGTTGATCAAAAACTAATGATCGTCATGGGTATTAAGGATCAATTACGTCCTGGTGTTAAAGAAGATCTATTAAGACTTAAGAAACTTAAAGTTAAGAATTTAATAATGTTATCGGGGGATAATCAGACAACGGTTGATATTATTAGTCAAGACTTAGGTTTAACAGCAGCTTTTGGGAATATGTTGCCAAAGGATAAAGCTGACTATGTTAAAAGCTTGATTGATAAAGGGCAAATAGTAGCCTTTGTAGGTGATGGGGTCAATGATAGTCCGTCCTTAGCATTAGCTAATATTGGTATCGCTATGGGAAATGGAACAGATGTAGCGATTGAAACATCTGATGTAGTCTTAATGAATTCTGATTTTAGTAAATTACCACATGCCTTAGGTTTAGCTAAAGCCACAGCGAGAAATATGAAACAGAACATTATCATCGCTGTTGGTGTTGTCTTTGTCCTTCTATTTGGATTACTATTTAGCGAGTGGGTAAATATGTCAATTGGTATGTTAATTCATGAAGCTAGTATATTAGTAGTTATCATAAATGGAACAAGACTTCTACGCTACAAATTAAGATAGAATATGAAATAAAAAAAGGAGTAATAAAATGAAAAAAGCAACAATCCAACTTGAACCACTAACCTGTCCATCATGTCTTCAGAAAATTGATAAAGCTGTTAAAGCATTAGATGGTGTTGAAACAGAAAGTGTTAGTGTATTATTTAACTCTAGTAAAGTAAAATTGAACTATGATGGTGAAAAACTAACGCTAGCTAAGATTGAAGATACGATCAGTACTTTAGGCTATGTAGTGATCAAGTCGCAAGAAAAGACTTTATAAGACTAACTTAATCTTTAGATCAAACATAAATAAACACCCTTCACTTAGATATTGAAGGGTGTTTTATGCTTGTTAGTGTTTATTTATTATCTGGTAGTAACATATCGCCAGGCTTGATCCATTTTTTCTTACGCATCCATTCGCTGATGATTAACGAAATAATAGCTGGAAGAATAAAATGCATAAGAGCGATAATTAGTAGAAA
This sequence comes from uncultured Erysipelotrichaceae bacterium, assembly GCA_964401415.1. Lineage (GTDB taxonomy): Bacteria > Bacillota_I > Bacilli_A > Erysipelotrichales > Erysipelotrichaceae > JAQUCI01. The sequence goes on along the minus strand of CAYNYC010000017.1, from coordinate 17,945 downwards.
GGACGTTAAGTCCATTTGATCTTTCATGGCAGCGTAAGCACCAAACTGACCAACTAGACCACTGGTCCCCATGCCAGCTCCAATACTATTACTTTCCATTTTAAGTAGTGTTGTACTTACAGGCCCAAGTAGAGCGCTTGCGATAATTGGTGGTATCCATATTTTTGGATTTTTAATGATATTGGGTATTTGGAGCATAGATGTTCCAAGCCCTTGAGCAATAGCACCACCAATACCGTTTTCTTTATAACTGATTACCGCAAAGCCTATCATCTGACAAGCGCATCCAACAAGGGCAGCCCCTGCGGCTATTCCTGATATACCCATTGATATAGCAAGGGCAGCACTACTGATTGGTAGAGTAAGAACCATACCCATGACAACAGCAAGAATTACACCCATTGGTATTGGTTGTAGTTCGGTAGCGGCATTGATCAAAGCTCCAAATGATTTCATAAAGCTAGCGATGATAGGGCTTAAAGTAACACCTACTAAACCACCAACGATAATTGTAAGCGCAGGGACAATGACAATATCTACTTTTGTTTTACCAGCGATGAGTTTGGAGAATTCGGCGGCAGCAAGGGCAGCAATAAAGGCTCCCATCGGTTCGCCAACACGAATTATCATTTGACCAGTTTCTAAGACACTTACACTTCCTGCACCGATTGCCCCAGTCACCATAGAAGCGAATATTCCAAGGGGAGATGCTTTAACACTATAGGCGACAGCCGCACCAATGGCTGGACCCATGAGTACTTGTGATACATTTCCAAACGTGACAAGTAACAAAATACCGGTTAGTTCTCCGATTTGTTTTAGTATTAGACCAATGATCAATGAAGCAAATAGTCCTAAGGCCATTCCATTTAATGTTTTGGTAAAGTACTGTCTGATCTTCATCTTTCTATTCTCCCTTTAAGAAGTACATAATCATCTTTAGTCTTCAATACACCAATCAATGATCGTACCAATTAAAATATTGATACCATTGAGGTAATCTTCAATACTGACCCAATCAGTCCATTCTGTTCCATAGAACCCACCAGCTTGAGGGCCAATGCCAACACAGGGGGTATTACCATATATGATAGGCAATCGGATATCACTAGCTCCATGGTATTGATAGATATAATCCTGTTTACCTTTGACTTGATCAATATTATTGATTAGTTTTTTGATGATATCATGATCTTCTTCGATATAACCAGGACTGGCTCTTAGATATAATTTCTCAAGGATAATAGGATTATCACGGATAAAAGGATCATCAGTAAACATTTTCAATATAGCTTTTTTGAGATCATTAAGAACTGATTCGATTGATTCATCATGGGCAAAATATAGTCGACAATCTACCATAAAACTGATTGGATCACTGCCAGAATATGTTCCCCCTTGAGCTTTACCAATATTTAGTTTTGTTTTTGGTTTCCCTTTAAAGTCACCTTTTTCAAATAATAATCGACTTTGTCTTTCTTTATTCCACTCAATTAGGCCATTTAGTAGTTTTGTTCCTCTAATAACAGCGTTTTCTTCTGATTCATCAAGTTCATCAATGGGATGACCTTTTTTACCAGGGACCGTTAATCTAAAATCGATGACACCCATTGAGTAACACTTGATCTCATGAAAACTATGGCCTGTTTCAGCGGGGTGGATATAAATAGAGGCATCTGCTTGATATCCTCTTTTAATAGCCGTTAAGGTGCCAGCTGAGCCACCAGCTTTACCAAGGACACTCATCAATGTTAGATCACCATCGAGTTCAATCTCTTTTAGGATGTATTGAGCAGCCAGTAGCATCATTGCGATACCACTTTTAGCATCGGCTGCGCCTAATCCATAAAACTTATCACCATCAACTAAACCTACTAATTCTTTATCATCTTTACGTGGTTCAGTATCGATATGTGAAAATAACATAAGTGACTTAGCCGTTTTTTTACTTGAACTTTTTTTGCCAACCAGATTATAAGCGCCACTACTTAATACTACATTTTCAGGAAGTGGGCAATAATCATCAAGTTCAGTAATATTAGTAAAATCAGGTATAAACTTGTCAATTTCAAAGCCACAGTGCGCTAGTTTCTCTAAGACTAATTCTTGGGCTAAGGTGGCTTCGCCAAAAGCACTAGGAAGTCTAACTAACGATTTCAAAAACGCAACTGCATAGTCTTTATCAACACTTTTAATGATTTTCTCTTTTAATTCGGATTTACTTAATTTATTCAAGATTGGTACTCCTTATCTGTTTTAGATAGTCTTCAAGTATCTATTTTTATACTTTCGCATTAAGATTAGTTTTAATGATGCTTTTAAACTTAGGACTTTCACGTTCCAGTTGGTAACAATCCCCATCTAATATATTTGTCTTTGATAAGAATGATTCAATAGTCTTGATGTCTTCATTATCTAATAAAAAACTAAAGATCTTTTCATTAGAAACCACATGTCTTGAACTTCTTGTGCCAATGATAACCGCTCCAACACCGACTCTATCAAGGATATATCTTACAGCAACATTAGCTATACTTACATTATGCTTATTAGCGATGCTTTGTAATATGAGTAATAGCCTTTGATAGTTATCCCAACCCATACCTTCTTCAATAACTTGGGTATATTTAACTTGTGATCGATTATCGGGATCAATACTACTAGCACCGATAAATTTTTCACTCATTAACCCACCAGCAAGCGTGCCATAACAAAGCTGGGCTATCCCGTGGTCTTGACAATAATCGATCAATCCTTTTTCAGGTCGACGATCAGCTAATGAGTATTGTGTTTGACATGAAACGATATCGATACCAGCATTTACTATCTTAGCGATATTTTTGGTATCAAAATTGGTTAACGCAAGATGTCTTATATAACCTTCTTCTTTTAAACGTTGAAGATAGCCTAGCGTTTCGATCATTCCCTCAACCTGATAATTCCACCAGTGGAATTGAACAAGATCTAATGTCTCTTTTTTTAGTCGACTTAAACTTCTGGTTATGATCGCTTTGGTATCTTCAAATTTAAGATTACTTAACTTATCCATATCTGGTACATACTTAGTGTGAACTTGGATCTGGTTTGATGAGATCGTTGAGATATTCTTGAGTTGATCTGAAAATTCACCAAGGAATTCCTCGGCTCCAGTATAGATGTCAGCACAATCAAAGGTGGTAAAACCTCTTTCTACTAACATCATAAAACCTTTCATGATATCATCTCTATCTAATTTACTTTTTAAGGCATGACCATCGGATAATTGCCAACAGCCATTGATTACCCTACTAATAGAATAATCTTTTGTTAAATTAAAGCGTTCAACCATCTTATTGATCTCCTTTTTCTATTGGTACAACAGTACATTTTGTATGACTAAATACTTGTTTGCCGATACGAGTTATTTTAAATAACCCTCCACAATTAGGATCAGGGCAAGCAATTATTGAATCAGATAACATCCAATCGTTTTTATGTAATGATCTTTGTTTGGCTGGTAAAAGAGGTAATAAGGCACTAAGGGCATATAACGAAAAACTATTGTTTTCAGGGAATACAATATCTTCGCCAATAACTAAGAAATAATCACCGATCTTATGGTTACATACCATCGGTCTTTCAGTGCCGATAATCTCGACCTTTAGATTATATAGTTCAAAGTTATCATCCATAATTATTACCTTTTACGTTTCTTATCATATTAATAACTCATTATACATTATATTATTAACAATCACAATTTCATATAAACAATTAAGATGATAAAAGAAGTAAATTTAAAAGCTTTATTATCCAAACATGCTAGAATGACATCAAAGAACATAATGAGTAAAAAAACAAGATAAAGAAAGGAATTATCTCATGTTTAAGCTACCAGCAAAACAATCTAAGAAATGGTTTTATATTTTATTATCATTATTTTTAATGACGTTTATTTCGCTAATCATTGTAAGCCAGATATTGAGTATTAATATTGAACTAGAAAATATTGGTGGATTTATATTACTATCTTTCTTTATAGCAACGACAATAAGTGTTGGTGGTTATATAGGGGCAGATGTATATTTTGTCATTGCTTTTGTCTTCTATATTCTAGGACTTATTTATATGTTTTATGTCTCAATAACAAAAACTGCGGAAGGATGGAGCGATCTAGTTAGTATAATCTCATTTTTAGTTACTGTTGGATTGGGTGTGTTATTAGGAATAGTAGGTCAATCGTTACGATTTATATTATTAAAAAACAAACATCAATAATAAAGATATTTGTTGGACAAATAGTCATTGATAATAAAGATATTGACTAAAAACCGACTTTTATGAACAAGCCTTAATAAGAGCATCTTCAACAGCTTTTA
>CAYNYC010000017.1:10108-13487 GCA_964401415.1 uncultured Erysipelotrichaceae bacterium | reverse complement strand
CTAAAAACCGACTTTTATGAACAAGCCTTAATAAGAGCATCTTCAACAGCTTTTAAAATGACTTTACTGCTGTAGGTAGCTTGTGAGATAAGATCGACATCTAATGACTGTTTGGCGATTATCTTTTCCGTAATGACTTCAGCACTTTGACCTTTACCATTATCGTGTTTAATTAGATCAATTTGGATTATGGCATGATCTTTTATGGTCACAATGACTTCAACAGATACAGGAAAAACTGAGTAACTACCATTGTAGCTACCATCTTTTGCTGTTGTAAGGTCAAAATCAGCTATTTCTGTTAGTGTTAATTGCTTTAGATTGTCTTCAATCTTACTAAATGCTATTTTGAAAGCAACAAAAGCTAATATCAAGACCACAAATATAATAATCAATATTTTATAGCGTTTTTTCATAATTATTTACCTCTTTGTTCTAGATTCATTTATTGAATCATTTATATCAGAATAATAATAATTAAAGATTAATGCTAAGTGTCGAAAGAATCAACTATTTCTTGTGAATTTGATGAAATTAGAATTATAATGAAAGTAAAGATATCAGGGTATTTATCTATCACCAATAAATAATAACTAATATGGTTATGCTAATAGATATTTGAGCAAAGACTAAGCAAACAATAACGATCGTAATCGGGTTAAAGATTATTCTTTAAACCGTTACAATAAAGGGGAGAAAGAGGATGAAAAATAAACTACTCTTTATTGTTTCGTTGTGCATGTTGTTGCTTGTTATTGTACCTGTATCAGCAGAAGGTAATGAACAAGAAGAAAAATCTGAATATGCTTGGGTTTTTATTGAAGCCAATGACTATGAAAACGCTGATAAATGGGCAGCAAGTGATGCTCATGAAAGCTACATTGTAAAGCATAGTTATGCACGTGGCGTATATACGGCCAGTACTACCTATGAAGGTGATGATCCATATGATCAAGGTCGTAGTGGTACGCTGTCGGTTAAGGCTGTTTTCTCTGGTGTACCACAGATAATCTATCCAAATGAACCAGTTACGCTCAAGTTTACCTTTGATACTTTGGAGGATTCGGTTGTAGCTTTATCATTTAGTGCTTATGCTAGTGCTAACTTTGATCAATGGGATATTAAGCCTGGTGGGATAACACGAGGTGCGATATCGTTTAAAAACGAAAAAGGAGAAGATAGTTTTAAGATAGTAGGGCAAAGCTCAGTATCATACAGTGAAACATTGACAGCCTCTTTAGGTCAAGGATATGAAGATAGCAAAATAGCTCTTAGATTAGGTTTTTATATGGGTGTATCAATGGGCACTAATTATGTTTATCAGTGGGAAAAAGTGGCTGATTATACTCCTTATAATGGCTCGCTTACAGCTGATCCAAACTCATTATATACATTAGGTAAGGGTAAAGTTCCAATTGAAGAAAACTGGGATTTTTGGGATAAGTGGAGTGAACAGGCTAAACAATGGACACCTGAGGATATTGAAGAAGCTAAACAATGTGCTAGTACTGTTAAATTTGGCGATCTGCATGGTGAAGTATGGGTTTTAAGAGGTTGGGAAGAAGATCAAGATCAGTTTATGTATGTTGATTTTGATACCCCTATATATCATGGTGATCTTATAGTCACAAGGCGTAGAAGTGGTGCTATTCTTTCTTTTTCGGATATGTCAACATTTATCATGAAAGAAAACACTTCTATTGTCATGGATATAAAAAATGAAAAAACAACCAAAATAGGTCATTTAGCAGGAGTGATTTGGGTTAATCTTAAAAAAATGGTTAAAGATGGATCTATGGAAGTTGAGATGAGTCAGGCAATCGCTGGCGCAAGAGGCACAACTTTTATTTGTGAGGAGATTGATGATGTCTCAACTTTAAAGGTAATTGAAGGGACAGTAGAATTCACTAATAAAATTAGTGGCGAAGCTATTCTAGTCAGTGATGAGCAGATGATCAGTGCTGATGAAAATGGATCTACTGAACCACTTGTGCTTGATGTAGATGAAGAACTGACCACATGGGATGAGCAAACACAAAACTTAACCAGAGAAATCCTTGAGGACAAGGGTTTAAATATAGGTTTAATTATGCTTATTGCTTTTGGTATAGCTTTAATTGCAGGAGCGATCATGATCATCTTTAAACGCAAAAAACCTAATGATCATGTTTCATTGAAATCAAACACAAAGAGCAAGTCAAAAACGATGTTCTGTGAGTATTGTGGTAGTCCTATATTAGCAGGTAGTAAGTTCTGCGAGAAATGTGGGAAACCCATTAATAAGTAATATAGGGACTATCAGCTGATAATTATAACAATGGCGTTATCTATGATCATAGTCATAAAGATAACGCCATTTAGTTTTATTTCTGTATAATGTATAAGTATAAGATAGTTTGATAATGTGTGTTTACCATGAAAGAGGTACGATCATGCAAAAAAGAATAAAAATAGTAATAATCTCGATCTTATCATTCGTGATCATTGCAGTTGGTGGGTTTCTTATCTACGCATCAGATTACTATCGAGCAGATGAAAAGGCAAAAGCGATTTTGGAAAAAGAAGAGGTAGTACAAACAGAAGATGATCTAGTTGTCTTAACTCCTAATACATCAACTGATACGGCTTTAATCTTTTATCCAGGAGCTAAGGTAGAATACATCGCTTATTTGCCGCTATTAGAGAAGATTAAAGATAATATAGGGATTACATGTATTGTGGTGAAAATGCCTTTTAACATGGCTATTTTTGATGCTGATGCGGCTGATAATATCATTGCACAGTTTCCTGAATATGATAATTGGTATATAGCCGGTCATTCTATGGGCGGAGCTATGGCAAGTGACTATGCATCAAAAAATCAAGATAAAGTACAAGGTTTAATCTTGTTAGGAGCTTATATCTATGTAGATTATCCAGCTGAAAACGCATTGACAGTATATGGATCGCTTAATACAAGTGTAGCTGATAAGATTGATTACACTGAAAATATTGTTGAGATAGAGGGTGGTAATCATGCTCAATTTGGCAATTATGGTAAACAAAAAGGTGATCTTGATGCGACGATCACAAGTGATATGCAACAAGATATCGCTATAGAAGCAATTAAAGAATTCTTGATTAGGTAATGATGTTAAGTGTAAAGAAAATGTTAAATCTTGGTATATAATTACGTCTATATATTAGTTGGTGAGGTATGGATCAGACAATAAGTATAAAAAAAGATGTTTAATTTGCTTATGTACGTATTTAAAACATCTTTTTTATATCATTTATCATATGCTTGATGTCACTAACAATGATCAACTAGTAGTTAGACAGAAAGTAAAAAATCTCCATTTTGGATTATTTCCGTTAATGGTTTACCCCAGGATATAAC
>CAYNYC010000017.1:0-10098 GCA_964401415.1 uncultured Erysipelotrichaceae bacterium | reverse complement strand
TCAACTACATTTAGTTCAGTGGCACAGGCAATGCACGCTGAGATTTTAACGCCGCTTGTTTGAGCTTTTTTAATTTCTTCTTGAATAGAACTGTTTTCGGCTACAAGCTTGGCTGAAGATCCCCAAATAATGATCGTAACTTCATCCCACCACTTCTTTTGAATGGAGTTGATCGCATACATAAAAACCATTAAGCGAGCAGTATCTACATTGTTAGATGTCCATAAAATATTTAGTTTCTTGTTCATATAGACCTCATTTCTTTTATTGGTTAGCTTAACCTTATCATAAATCTGTAGAAAGGGTGGTTCAATTGATTCTTTGATTGACATAACATTGTTATTAACTTTTTGTACAAGGTATTTATTACTGTTATAATTAATATATAAATACTAAGTATCTAGTATAGGATAGTTCATTAAGGAGGAACTTAATAATGTTAACAAAACAATTTAAAGATAAAAAATTATCATTGCTTGGCTTTGGGACAATGCGCTTACCATTGGCTAGCTCAGATAAAAATGCTCCGATAGATCAAGAAGCTGTGAATAAGATGGTTCGTTATGGTTACGAGCACGGGGTAAATTATTTTGATACAGCATATCCTTATCATGATGGAGAATCAGAGCGAGCGATTGGAAAAGCACTGAAACAATTACCAAGAGAAAATGTCTATTTAGCAACGAAATATCCAGGACATCAAATTGCTTCAAGTTATGATCCTAAAGAAATATTTGAAAAACAACTTGAAAAATGTGACGTTAAATATTTTGATTTCTATTTATTACATAATGTTAATGAAAAATCAATTGATACATATTTAGATCCACGCTGGAAAATCGTTGACTATTTTCTTGAACAGAAAAGAAATGGTCGAATCAAACATCTTGGTTTTTCTAGTCATGGTGAAATTGAGAATCTAAAACAGTTTCTTGATGCATATGGAGATGTTATGGAGTTTTGTCAAATCCAATTGAATTATATGGATTGGACTTTACAAGATGCTAAAACAAAATGTGATATCTTAACTGCTAGAAACATCCCAATTTGGGTAATGGAACCTGTTCGTGGTGGTAAATTAGCTAATTTATCAGAAGAATATGAAGAAGCGTTGAAGAAATTACGTCCAAATGAATCGATTGCGTCATGGGCGTTTCGCTGGCTTTTAACATTACCTAATGTACATATGATCCTAAGTGGTATGTCAAATATGGATCAAATGATTGATAATGTTAAAACTTTTACCGAATTAAAACCTTTAAGTAACAATGAAGTTGAACTTCTTTATCAGATAGCAGACAGTATGAAAAATTCCTTACCATGTACGGCGTGTCGATATTGTGTCGAAGTATGCCCTCAAGGACTTGATATTCCAATGTTGATCAATATGTATAATCAGTTACGATTTGCTCCACAAATGAATATCAGAGTAAGAATTGATGCCCTTTCTGAAGATAAAAGACCAAGTGCTTGTATTGCGTGTGGGGCTTGCATGGCGATGTGTCCACAAAATATTGATATACCAACTGCGATGCAAGAATTCGCTGAAGAATTATCTAAATTACCTAGTTGGGAAGAAATTTGTCGTCAAAGAGAAGCAGCAGCTAAAAAGTCAGTGTGATTAAGCTGTTGAGATAAACTGCGCTTTAACTTGCATGAAAAAGGGGACATAATATGCGAAGAGAATTAACGACTGAACAAAGCGTGAAATTATTAGAAATTTTACGTGTTAGATTTGAAAAGCATAGAAACTATCATCAACATCTTGAATGGTCAAAGGTGGAAGAAAAACTACAACAAAATCCTGATAAGCTTTGGTCACTTAATGAAATGGAAAACACTGGTGGAGAACCTGATGTGATTGCCTATGATCAAATAAGCGATGCTTATTTGTTTTGTGATTGCTCAAAAGAGACTCCAAGTAAAAGAAGAAGCATCTGTTATGATGCTAAAGCGCAACAAGCTCGTAAAGAACACAAACCAAAAGATAACGCAGTAGATATGGCTATGAAGATGGGTGTTGAACTATTAGATGAAGATCAATACCATAAACTACAAGAACTAGGTGATTTCGATCTTAAAACATCAAGTTGGTTAAAAACACCGAGTGAAATAAGAGAACTTGGTGGAGCTATCTTTGGTGATAAACGTTATAACAGAGTGTTTATTTATCATAATGGAGCGGAATCTTATTATGGTGTAAGAGGTTTTCGTGGTTGGATAATGATATAAGCTAAGGAAGGGAAAACATAAAAATGCTTGATAAGAAAACATATGCAAATGGTCAAAAAGTCTATGAGTTGATTGATGGGAAGCTTTCTTATTTTTATAAAAATGGTCAGCTTAAAGCAGAAGGACAATATATCGATGATCAAATGGAAGGCCAGTGGAAATTTTATCGTGAAAATGGTCAGTTATGGCAAGTTGGCAATTTCCTTAATAATAGAAAACATGGTCATTGGTTGAGATATGATCGTAGTGATAAGCAAGAATACTCCGCCTATTTTAAAGATGATAAGCTGATCAAAAAAGATTAAAAAAATAGATATGAAGATAACAAAGTAAACAACAATCGATTTTTTATATTTTTGATGTCACTATATTTGATGAGTGAAGTTTGGTCTAAAGATGAATTTTAAAATAGTACCATTTATCACAGCGCTCATTTCACCAATTGGCGTGATAGTGGTTATAGTTGGACTTTATGTTTTTGAGCTGGGTGATCAAGTTAATTAGGCAGTAGACATAAATAGGTTGCTATACTATGATGGAGATGGTAAGAAAATGATAAAAAAACTATATTTTGAAATAAGATCAAAGTTATATTTCCTACCGGTTATGTACTCTTTGATATCGATTGGTTTAGCAGCGTTTGTTATTTATTTAGATTACAATACGGCGCCTTTTGATACGTTCTTCTTTATCTATACATCTCGTAGTTTAGGCAGTCTTATCTTATCGACTGTAGTTGGTAGTTTACTGACGATGTTAACGATTACTTTTTCGATCATGATGGTAGTATTGACTATTTATGGTAGTCAATTATCGCCAAGATCGTTACAGGATTTTTTGGAAAAGAAAGTTACTCTTAGGATCTTGGGTTATTTTATTGGTGCTTTGATCTTTTCGATCATATCATTATTTGCGGTCAAGACGGAACAGTTTAATAATTATCTATTATCACCAGCTATTGGTGTTTTGTCATTGATCATAGCAGTAATCATCTTTGCTTATTTTGTACACTATATATCTAAATCTGTTCAAATAACACACTATGTTCATAATCTAACAGAAGATATTGCGAGAATGATTGATAAGGATCAAAAAGAAGTTGATGATAATCCACACATTAATAATGGATTAATGGAAGAATTTGATAAATTTGAAAATGAGGCTGGTTATGAAGTTAAAGCTACCAGATCTGGATTTATTCAGTATTATGAGGAAGAAAAGCTTTTTGAATTCGCCAAACGGCATAATGTGATCATTGCTTGTATAAATATGTTGGGCACACATATTTTAGTAGATGATCCACTTATTAAAATCTTTGATTACAACAACATTGAAGACATAAGTGATGTTAATGAAGAGCTGTTGGAAATGATCTATATTGGTGATGAACCTAATCTATATGAAGATATCGCTACTGGTACCAAAAAGTTAGTTGATATTGCAGTTAAAGCTTTATCTCCGGGTATTAATGATCCAGGGACGGCAGTCTTTTGTATAGAGCAATTAGGGTATCTTTTACAAAAGGTAGCTTATGGGCATGAAGCCAAAGTTTATACTGATAAAGACAAGAATATTAAGGTGTTGGTTCAAGGATTAGAATTTGAACAATTATTATTTCAACACTTTTACCAGATTACCCAATATGGTATGAAAGATTTAACGATTCTAGACGCGATATTAGGTGCTTTGATTATGATCTGTCGTAATAATAGCTATATGGTTAAAAAACAAGTTTGGACCTTTAGCCGTTATCTTTATGAAAAGATCGAAGTGAAAAATTATATAGAATACGAAAAGACATATTTGAAGGAAAGATTTTATCAATTATCAAAAGCTTCAAATCAAGCTTTTGATCTGAATAAATTGTTTAGTATTGATGAGTAATTTAGAAAGGTATTATAATAATGCAAAATCAAATAAATAGCATTGAAGAATATCTTCAGTCTTTATCTATTGAAAGAAGATTGATCATCGATAGATTACGAACTATTATTAGTGATAATCTTCCTTATGGGTTTAAAGAACAACTAGCCTATAATATGATTTCATATGTGGTACCTTTAAATAGATATCCCAAAGGGTATCATGTTACCAAGGGTCAACCATTACCATTTATATCTTTAGCATCACAGAAGAATCATATCGCCCTTTATCATATGGGGATATATGGTAATAAAGAACTTGAAGGCTGGTTTGTGGAAGAATATAAACAAAGGATGAGTACTAAATTAGACATGGGTAAAAGTTGTATTCGTTTTAAAAATGTGAATACTATTCCATATGAGCTGATAGCTGAGCTTTGTCGTAAGATGTCAGTAGAAGAATATATAAAGATATATGAACACTCATTAAATAGATAAAATATTAAAGTACATTTGATAGTAACATAAGGAGTTATCGAAGTAGGATGACTCTTTATTTTGTTGACAAAAACATGGTGTAACGATAAACTTCAACTTGTGAATACTATAGAAAGTTAAAGGTACAAGATGTTTACATATATTATTTATGGTCTTGCTAGTATTGGTTTGGTCGCATCTTTTAGTAAAGATAGACAAAAGACAAAAAAAGCATTGATCAAAGCTATAAAATCTTTTGAAAACATCCTACCGCAGTTTTTATCAATCTTAATCATTATTAGCTTGACGTTTTCAATCCTAGATCCTGAAGCGATCACAATGTTAATAGGTACAAGCTCAGGAGTGATAGGAATACTTGGAGCGGCTATTATCGGATCGATAACATTAATACCAGGCTTTGTGGCATTTCCCCTAGCAGCTGCTTTACTTAAAAATGGAGCTGGTTATATGCAGATTGCCGCCTTTGTATCGACATTGATGATGGTTGGAGTCGTAACTTTACCTATGGAAATAAAGTATTTTGGTAAGAAAGCCACAATTAGGCGTAATTTACTAGCTTTTGTTTTCTCTTTGATTGTTTCGCTAGTTATTGGTGTTGTATTATGATGAAAATGATTAAAAGATACAGAGTCTTTATTCTGTTACTTATCGTAAATATTATTGTTGGATTGATAGCACCGGATATCGGTTTGAAATCATTGGATCTTACAGTGCAAAACTTCACGGAAATGATCTTGATCATTCCTCCAATCTTTGTATTACTTGGATTACTTGATATCTGGGTAGATAAAAACACAATGATGAAATATACTGGTGAAAAAGCAGGAATTAAGGGAATACTGATTGCTTTTCTGTTAGGATCTGCAGCTGCTGGACCCTTATATGCGGCCTTTCCGATTGCCAGTGTCATGTTGAAAAAAGGAAGTAGCCTGTTCAATGTCTTTGTTTTTATTGGTGCTTGGTCAACAACAAAGATCCCAATGTTGACTTTTGAAGCTGCCAGTCTTGGTTTTAACTTTATGATAACGCGTTTAATACTAAGCATCATTGGAATAATGATGATAGCGATTATTGTTGATCGATCATTAAGTGTTGATCAACAAAAAGCCATATATGAACTCAATAAGGATTAATCTTATTAAATTAAATGTCTAACAAAGGAAAAATTATGGAATCATTGACGATTGTCAAAGGTCAAGAAAGTGACCGATTAGCTATATATGAAGTTTTTTCCATCACGATCACTGATGCTTTCGCACAAGAAGGATTGGGACATTTAAAAGCCGATATTGAAGAAGAGATAAACACTAAATGTCAATTATTAAATAGATCATTGCTTGTAAACGATAAAAGTATCATATTTTTAGTCGCCAAAATTGATGATAAAGTAGTTGGAACCATTTCTCTTGGTCCATTAACAAATGAGATTACAAAGATAAGCGGTACACAACTGAAGCATTCCAAAGAACTGGGTAGCCTTTATATTTTGCCAGAGTATCAAAATCAACGACTTGGCTCGCATTTGATAGACGCGATTATCACAAAAATGAGAGAGCTAAATATTAATAACTTTTGGCTTGATTGTGGACTTAAAACAGCTCAAAAGAAATGGCTTCATAAATTCGGTAAGCCCTATATTATCGCTAAGGATTATTGGGGTAAAGATAGTGATCACATGATTTGGTTTTGTCATACAAGTGATTTTAAACAGATTTGTGATAAATCAAATTGAATATGAGCATTTTGATTGTGGATGCTCATCAGTACTATATAATTGAGGTAACAAAACTTATTAAACATAAGGAGGTTGATAATTTATGTGGACATGTCCAAAATGTAAAAGATCTTTCAAGATGAAAGATCAAAGTCATTATTGTGATAAACCAACAACGATCGATCAGTATATTGAAGATCAACCAAAAGAAATACAAACAATTCTAACAAGACTCAAAGAAGAAATTAGATTAGTTCTTCCTCAAGCAACTGAGAAAATATCATGGAGTATGCCAACATTTTGGGATAGAACTAATATTATCCATTTTGCGGCACATAAAAATCACCTAGGCATTTACCCAGGTGATAAAGCGATCGAACACTTTGAAGAGCGCTTAACAGAATATAAGCATTCAAAAGGGGCTATCCAGTTTATGTATGATAGACCGATACCATATGAATTAATAAAGGAGATTGCTTTGTGGTGTTATACAACAGGTAATCATCATTAAATCATAAAACTTAAGAAAGCGACCACTAGTTAAACTAGTGATCGCTTTTTATCATGAAATCATTTTGTTGATCATGTTTGTCATCATATCGATTGATTTGACTGGCATTAAGCGATAAAGGATATCCATCATTTTAGAATCCTTACCAACAAATATTTTTAGTTTTCCTTTTTCGATACCTTCAACAATGATCTTGGCTGCGACATCAGCTGGGGTTGTTTTATGTTGAGCGCCTTCTTTAGCAGATACGCTCTTTTCATCCTTATCTGCTTTAGAGTTCTCGGTAATGTTAGTGGCTATTGCGCCTGGAAAAACAACAGAAACATGAACATTGCTATCTTTTGTTTCCGCATATAAAGCTTCTGTAAATAACTTTACACCAGCTTTACTGGCACCATATATCCCTTGACCAGGAACTGGTAAAAAGCCTCCCATTGATGATATGTTAACGATATATGTATCGTCGTTTGGATCAACTTCTTTGAGTACTGCTCGAGTTAGATTGATCACTGAGTAAAAATTGATATTCATTACTCTTTTAACTGTGGCATCACTTAGTTTCATAAAGTTCATAAACGGTTGAATGATTCCGGCATTGTTGATAATGCCATGTAATCCATTGAAGTCTTCTTTGACTGTTTTCGCAAACATCGCAACCTTTTCTTCATCTGCGACATCTAAGACATAGGTTTTGATCAAGCTTTGATCACTAATTAGCGATTTTGTTTCAGCAAGGGTTTGTTCGTTAATATCACAACCAGCGACTTTAACACCTTTTTTAACAAGTAGTAGGGTTAATTCTCTGCCCATGCCACTGCCAGCGCCAGTAACGATAAATACTTTATCTTTAAGATCATGCATAAAATAAGCCCTCCTTTAACCAAATAATATAATTTAAGGATTAAGAACACAAATTTCTCATATTAGAGATAATAAAAATGAATCATAAAAGCGTTTGTTAAGATAGTTAGTAGGATAATTGTTATAATATAATCAACAAGAAGATTACAGGTATTTATGCTGAGATAATATATGGAAAGATAAATCAATATTTTTAATAGGAGGACATGATGGCTAAAGAAAACAAGGGTCTTTTTAATAGGATAGCGCCTGCTTATGGTCTTTTTTATGACATACAAAAAAAGAGTTATTCAAATATAATTACTAAAGTAAGATCACAATTTGATCTTTTAGAATACAAGTCAATCATTGATGTAGGTTGTGGTACGGGGGCATTGAGTTCAGTATTAAACGATTTAGGATTAAATGTTACTGGTATTGATCCAGCCGAGAAAATGTTGAATGTGGCTCGTAATAAAAATGGCAATCAAAACATAACGTTTATTAAAGCTAACATACTTGAAGGGTTAGCCTTTCCTTATAAAAGTTTTGATGTTGCTATCTCTTCATATGTGGCACATGGATTGAAACAAGAGCAACGTAAGATAATGTATAAAGAAATGAGTCGCATAAGCAAAGAATATGTGATCATTCATGATTACAATAAGAAAAGATCATTCTTCACTTCATTCGTGGAATGGCTTGAAGGTGGAGACTATTTTCACTTCATCAAAAATGTTGAACCGGAACTAAATGATTGTCTTGATGATCTTAAGAAGTGTTTTGAAGAGGTAAGAGTAGTGAATGTTGGTGTACGAGCTAATTGGTATATTTGTAAGCCTTTTAACTCATAAAAGATATTTCCCGGAAAATAGGTTATAATATAGTTACAGAAATACAACGTTATTTCATTAATGCATTAAATAATCAAACACACATCTATGAATCGTATTACATTTGATAACGATCTTTTAGTTTTCAACCAAGAATATGCTCAAGGATAAAGGAGGGTTTTTAATGAATAACTCATTATTGAATCAAACTAGATTAGAGATAGCGAGATTGGTATTTACTTTAAATTTGGATCACGAGCACAATGACATCCCATATGAAAAAGAGGTTTTGACTGTAGATCAAAGAGAAGGTCAATTAAAAATTGATCAATATGTAGGGGATAAAATTATTCGATCGTGTCACTATTATCTAGCGGATAAGGTTAAACAGATACTATTAGTCTTGCAAAAAAGCATTGATACGATCAATTTTGTGACCATTGAAGAAGATGTTGTTAAAAAGAAATGTGATCGATATCAACTAGAAATTGAATACTATGATGACACAGAAAACAAGCATTCAGGTTTGTATGATTGTTGGCAAGTATCGGAAGAATCTTTGATTGCTCTTATAAAAAGTGTTGATGATGTATTTACTAATTATAATACCTTATCGATGTTTGATGTTCATGCTTATTTAAACGTTAACGAACTTGATCGCGTAAAGTATTGTAGTGTTTTATTACCACTGGGTGATGAATTATACTATTATCAAACGGATGATGATAGTATTGAAACTAATGATCAAGTACTTGTTTTGTTCGGTGTTAATGATACAGAGATAGAAGGTATCGTTAAGGAAACAAAATACTATGGACTTGATGAAGTTCCCTTTCCTTTACACAAGACTAAAAAGATTATTCGAAAATTATAGCTTAACCATGAGCAGTTTCCTTGTTTGCTTTAGAAATATTGCTTATCATATTAGTAGAAATAATATTGGAATTTATCATCATTAATGTTCATAAATAATGATGACAGATAATGATCCAGGAGGGAAAAATGGATATTTACAAATTTATTAATGACCAACTTAACAATCAGAAAACACTGGAGAAACTTGGTCGGTCAGTGAAAGCAAAACCATCCGATGTGCAACAAGTTGCTCAACTTGGCATACCGGCACTACTACAGGCTTTAAATCGTAACGCAACGACTGAAAAAGGTGCTAGCTCGTTAGCGAAAGCTTTAGAAGCTCATGAAAATGATGATGTTGATGACATTCAGAAATTTTTAGACAAGCTTGATCCGGAGGATGCTAAGAAGATGTTAAAGCATATCTTAGCTGATAAAAATGATAAGGTTCAAACAACAGTCGCTAAAAAGACAGGTTTAAAAACCGATCAAGTATCTGGATTAATGACACAATTAGCTCCATTATTAATGGGAGCTTTAGCTCAACAGAAAAAACAAGAACAGGTTCCCGCATCTGGTTTAGCTGGCTTGCTTGGGGGAATCGCTAATAATAGCGCCGATAGTGGTATTATGGGCATGGTATCAAATCTATTAGACGCTGATGATGATGGTAATATCATGGATGATGTTGGTGGGTTGTTACAAGGATTTTTGAAGAAGTAAACTAAGAAAGCATTTTTATAAATGCTTTCT
>CAYNYC010000016.1:4142-21227 GCA_964401415.1 uncultured Erysipelotrichaceae bacterium | reverse complement strand
ACAAGAAAGAGCGAACATGATGTTCGCTCTTTTACTTTACTTCTATAAGATATCCTTACTACGATACTTAACAACTCCACTTATTAATATCACTAAAGAAATAACCAACCAAATTAAACTATATTTAAAATCCAAAGTACCTGTTGTGATTATGTCTGCTCCTTCAGTATACGCAAATGGTGTGAAGTATTTTAAGATTTCAGCCTTTTCAGTAATGTTCGCAACCATATTAAAGAAATATAAGGTTGTGGCTAAACCAAGACCAAGACCAATACTATCTCGTCTTAAGAAAGCTGACATACCAAAACAGATCGCTCCAACTTCCATTTGCAATATTAGGTATGAAGCATGTAATAAATAGAAGATCTGCCAATCAATTGTTTCACCAATCGCCATGATCGTTAATGCCGTTGTCACAACTACCGCCACATTCATCAATATGATCAAAGTCATTATCGCTAAAAACTTCTCGATGATGACTTTTTGTCTATTAACAGGGTGTGAGTATAGAAAATCTGCTGTATGATCTTTTTCTTCTTTGGCTAATGATGATATGCCAATCATAGATGCATAGAACGCTCCACCAAGACACAAAACTGTCCCCGCTTCAATACTATAAAAATCGAGTAATACACCAAGATTTAATCGATCCATACTAAATGCCGCAGAGAATCCTCCCATGGATGAAAATAACTCATTTAAGCTTTCCATTTCTTTTTTCATGTCTGGAAAGATAATGACGATCATTAATACAAACAAGACGATTACTGTTGTCCAGATCATCAATGACACTTTATTTCTTTTTAACTCATGAAGATATATGGTCATAAGATTTCACCTTCTTTTTTATAGTAATGCATAAAGACTTCTTCAAGATCAGGTTCATTGATCATTAGATCTATCAAGTCAGCCTTTTCTAAAACACTCAATAAATTCTTTATTTCTCCTTCATAGAAGAAAGTCATACTACCATTTAATCTTTTAACCTGTGATACACCAGCCAAGCTTTCAATATCAACATTACCAATCAATGTAATTCTTCTTACTTTCGTCTTAGTTAATTTTTCTACATTGTCATAAGCTACGATCTTCCCTTCACGAATGATCGCTGCTTTATCACAATAACGTTGAATCTCAGATAAAATATGTGATGATAAAAAGACTGTAGCTCCTTCTTTATTTCTTTCTTTTAGTAATGTAAAGAACTCATGTTGAATCAATGGATCAAGTCCACTTGTTGGTTCATCAAAGATATACAAGCTTGGACGATGCTGCATAGCACAGACAATAGATACTTTCTTGCGATTACCCAAGGATAACTCTTCAATCTTACGGGATGTATCAAGTTGTAAGACATCACACAAGCGCTTCGCTTCAACACTACAGTCCTTTTTACGTAAATCAGCTGATAAGCGAATGATATCTTTAACTTTCATACCGTTGTAAAACATACCTTCCGATGACATAAAACCAACATCAGCTAAGATCTCTTGTTGGTGAGTTGCTATATCTTTACCAAAGATCTCGACTTTATCATAACTACCATGAATTAAACCTAATAGAACCCTTATCGTTGTACTTTTACCAGCTCCGTTGGGGCCAATAAAACCAAAAAATTCCCCCTGATCAACAGAAAATGATATGTCTGTAACCCCTCGAGCTTTCCCATAGTACTTTGATAATGACTCAATCTTTATAATCTCCAAGATGATCACCTCAATTTCAATATATTTATTATACTACTTTATAAAATAAAGAAATATTTTTTTGTGTAAGCAATCACAAAAAAAGAGGATATCTCTATCCTCATTAGTTATTACTTTGAAATAATGCTTTCTTCCCAAAGATCAACCCTTGGTAGATCTAAAAGATCGATAACTGTATTAGCCACATTAGCTAAACCAAATTCACCCTCTTTAATCTTTACATCAGCGTTATAGATAATAAATGGTACTTTATTCAGCGTATGACTAGTCTTTGGTTTCGGTGTATCAGTCACAACTTTTCTTTTTTCATACATTTCATCAGCGTTACCATGATCAGCCGTTATCAACAAGATACTATCTGTCTGTTGGCAAGCTTTGACTATTCTAGCTAAAACAAGATCAACTGTTTCAACACCAATTAGTGTAGCTTGATAATTGCCAGTATGACCAACCATATCCCCATTAGGGAAATTACATCTTAAGAAATCATATTTACCTGAGTGGATCGCTTTGATCAATTCATCAGTTATTTCAGCCGCCTTCATCCATGGTCTTTGTTCAAACGGCAAAACATCTGATAATATTTCTTTGTAAGTTTCAAGCTTATCATCAAACTTCTCGGTTCTATTACCATTCCAGAAATATGTCACATGTCCGAATTTTTGAGTTTCACTGATTGCGTATTGACTTAATCCTTGTTTAACAAGATATTCAGACATTGTATTCTTGATCTTTGGTGGTTGTACTAAGAATAAATCAGGGATCTTAAGATCACCATCATACTGTAACATTCCAGCGTATTTAACTTTTGGTTTACGGATTCTATCAAATACATCAAAATTATCATTATCAAAGGCTTTTGATAATTCAATAGCTCTATCACCACGGAAATTAAATAAGATAACACTGTCGCCATCATTGATCGTTCCTACCGGTTTACCATCTTCTACGATCACAAACTCTGGTAGGTCTTGATCAGATACTTGTAGTTCATCACGATAGGTTTGAATAGCTTGCTTTGCGCTACTGAAGTTTCGACCATCACCTAAGACATGAACATGCCAACCTTTTTCAACCATTGACCAATTGGCTTCATAACGATCCATCGTGATATACATGCGTCCACCACCACTGGCGATTTTCGCGTTAAATGAAGCATCATTTAACTCAGCGAGGACCGTTTCTAAGGCCTCAATATAGATTAAGGCACTAGTTTCTGGTACGTCTCTACCATCTAGTAAAGCATGAATACGCACATTTTTAACACCTTGAGTTTTAGCTTCTTTGATCATACTGATCAAATGATCGATATGTGAATGAACATTTCCATCTGATAGTAAACCAATGAAATGTAATGTGTTGTCTTTACAATAACTAATCAGATCATTCCATGTATCGGTGTTAAATATTTCTTTTGAAGCAATTGATTCATTAACTAATTTAGCTCCTTGAGCATATATCTGACCACAACCCAAAGCATTGTGTCCAACTTCTGAGTTACCCATATCACCATCGGATGGTAAACCCACCGCTGTGCCATGTGCTTTCAATAATGTATTAGGATAGTTCATCATTAACTGATCAAGATGAGGCTTATAAGCATGCATTACCGCATTACCATCATCTTTGGTAGTAATTCCAATACCATCCATTACTACTAATACTACTTGTTTCTTCTTCATTAGAAACCTCCTGTCTGACTAGTTAAATATAGCATTTTTTAGGCGGTTAGTATAGACTTCCGACTCTACTCAAAAAAAATAGACCCGAAGGTCTATTATAGATATGCGTATGGATTTTGTGTCTCACCATAGAGATGAACACCAAAGTGTAGATGATTGCCCGTACTATAGCCAGTTGATCCAACTTGACCAATCTTTTCACCAACATCAACTCGATCACCAACATCAACTAACCGTTTAGATAGGTGGAGATAACGGGTTGTTAATCCATTACCATGATTGATTACGATATAGTTACCACGAATACTATTCCATCCAGATTCCGATACTGTACCACCGGCATAAGCATAGACAGCTGAACCATAATCCGCCGCAATATCTATACCATCATGGAAAGTCTTTTTCCCTGATATTGGATCAGTACGCCAACCATAACCACTAGTTCTTCTACCTTTTACCACTCCAAAGTCATTACTACTTATGATTGATAATGTCCGTTTTGTGCCTCTTTTGACAACCGCTTCAATTGGTTGCGTCAAGATTAATTCATCTAATACAGTCGTTTCATCTTCATAACCATTTAACATCCTAATAGCGTAAGTAACGTTTTTCTCACCCTCAACACCAGCTGATACAACTGTTCGCTGAGTACTATATAAGGTGTTATCTTCGATATAATGAGTTGTGTATGGGATTGATTCTAATACCGTTGATTTTAAATTGATATATACATCTAGTTTTGGATCTTTAGGTTCTAATAGTAATTCATCACCTGGCCAAATCTTATCAACATCAATATCACAATTTAAATTAACAAATTCATAAAATGATATCGATAAGCTTTGGGAGATATCCCAAAGGTTATCCCCTGGTTCTACTGTATAATAGACAGCTTCCTTGTCATTTTCATATATCTTTTCTTTAGCTGTTGCTATATCATTCAATTTTTCTTCTTCAGTACGTACAGTTACGATCTGTACATCTTGAACAAAACCAACTTCGGTAATCGTTACACCACTACCAATACCACTTTTATAACTATCTTGGTATTCTGTAATGATCTCTTTCAATTCTTCTTGATCGCCAAGCATAAACCATACTTCACCATCAACAACGAATTGATAACCATCTACTAACAAACTATCCTTGATCGCTCCTATTGATAGATTACCAATAAAGATAAAAAAGACAAGCAAGACAGAATAGAGAAGTACATTTTTTATTTTTAGTCTTCTTTTTTTCATAGTTTCTCCTATACAAATTAAAATCCAAGCCTAAAAGAATATCCGATCATAAATCAAATCGTAATGATAATTAGTTAATCATTAGAAGGAAGATAAAATATCTGTTCTCCATCCTTTGATAACATATAAGTCCCTCGTGCATAGCTTTTTACATACTCAGGATCTTCTAATTTAGTCTTTTGTTCTTTAAGATATTGGTTTTCATTATCAATCTGCTCTAAAATAGATTGAGCAGTTCTCAATTCTTTAGTCAGATTATATGTATTAACGATTTCATTAAAAGCTTGATACAAGAAAAAGCCAGCACCACATAAAAGGATCAAACTAACAAGTACTGATAGTGTTTTGACTTTTTTCTTCTTGATTCTTGATTTACTCATTTAACATCATCCTAATCGTCTTACGTAATTTATTATAACTGGTAATGATGAATTTGCAACCTTTGAAAAGTGAAACTTACTTTTCACTAAACTCATTGACCACTTCATACATCATATCCGCTTCTGCTTTTTTGGTATAATCTTGAATCTTTAAGACCCTAACTAACAAGTGTCTATTACCAAAGATGACTTCAATCTCATCATTGATCTTTACATCTGATGATGGTTTAGCAATCTTGCCATTGATCAAAACTCGTTGATTTTTAGCCAATTCTTTACCAACTTCTCTTCTCTTTAAGATCCTTGTTACTTTTAAGTATTTATCTAAACGCATTTAATGAAAATCCTTTCTCAGTACGGACATTACTTGTTTCAACCATTGTTTTTGGTTATTGAATTTAATGATGATCGATCCTTTTAGATACCTAAGTTCAATATCACTACTAATTTTACCCACTTCTTCAAACAATTTGATACCATTAACGTTCTTCGAGAATTCCTCACTAAAGATAATCTCAGCCCCTTGTTTTGTTTCTTTGAACCTTTTGATCCTGGGTTCTTTGATCAAGATCTCAAGTCGCTTCTTCTCAAATAATAGTTCTACCGGTGTCGGTAATTTACCATACATATCTTTTACTTCATCTTCTAGTACGATCAACTCCTTCAAATCTTTACATTTGTCGATCCGTTGATAGATCGTTAGTTTATCATAATCTCTCAATGTGAACTTTTCGGGTATATAAGCATCAATATGTAATGGAGTCCTAATTTCCTCTTCTTCCTTAGCTTTAAAGATGCCTTTTTTCTCACTGATCGCTTCTTGTAACATCTCAATATACATGTCAATACCCACTGTATCAATAAATCCTGATTGTTTAGGACCTAATAGATCACCGGCTCCGCGAATCGTTAGATCACGCATGGCAATCTTATAACCACTACCAAGCTCGGTGAACTCTTTGATCGATTGTAAGCGTTTCTGCGCTATTTCAGATAATTGTTTTGCTGGAGAATACATTAAATACGCATATGCTAAACGATCACTTCTTCCCACTCTACCTTTGATCTGATATAACTGTGATAAGCCAAAACGATCAGCGTTTTCAATGATCATGGTATTAGCATTAGGAATATCAATACCTGTTTCAATTATCGTTGTACAAATCAAAACATTGTATTCATTGTTAACAAACCGATACATAACTTCTTCTATTTCTTGTCTACCCATTTGTCCATGAGCAACAGCGATATTCGCTTCTGGTAAATCGATCTTTAATCTTGCTGCTAATGCATAGATCTCTTTCACGTTGTTATAAAGATAAAATACTTGACCATTTCTTAATAATTCTCTTTGAATGATCTCTTTAATGATATTACGATTACGCTCGATCACATATGTTAATACTGGTAAGCGATTTGATGGTGGTGTATTCAATTGAGATAATGAGCGAATACCAATTAGTGACATTTGTAACGTCCTTGGTATAGGAGTGGCACTTAATGATAAAACATCGATCGTTTGTTTATATTCTTTAATCTTTTCTTTATGTTCAACACCAAAACGTTGTTCTTCATCAATGATCAAAAGTCCAAGATCCACGAACTTGATATCTTTAGATAAGATTCGATGTGTCCCGATCAGAATATCAATTTGATGATTCTTTACATCATATAACACTTCTTTTTGTTTGCTTTCAAGCACAAAACGATTCAATAAGCCAATCTTTACCGGATAATTCTTAAAGCGCTCCATGAAAGTTTCATAGTGTTGATGAGCTAATATTGTGGTAGGGCACAAGAAAGCTACTTGTTTGTTTTCAAGTACTGCTTTAAACGCTGCCCTTATAGCAACCTCTGTCTTACCAAAGCCAACATCTCCACATACAAGACGATCCATTGGTTTTTCATCCATCATATCAGCTTTAATCTCGATTACCGCTTGTTTTTGATCATCCGTTAACTCATAAGCAAATTCTTCCTCAAAAGCTTTTTGCATATCATTATCTGGTTTAAATGCATGACCAATCTTCTTTTCACGCATAGAATATAATTCGATCAAGCGCTCAGCGATATCATTAACACTCTCTTTGATCGATGCTTTTGTTTTAGCCCACTCACTCGTTCCAAGTTTGTTAAGTTTTGGCTTTACCCCTTCGCGCGAAACAAACTTCCTAACTAATTGAAATTGTTCAAGCGGTACAAGTAATATGTCATCACCACGATAAACGATATTTAGAAAATCCTTATGATGATGCTCAATCTGTTTGGTTATGATACCCATGTACTTGCCAATCCCATAAAGATTATGAACAATGTAATCACCTTTATTTAGATCAAGGTAACTACTAAGGACTTCGGCCTCTTTAAATTTATTGGCATAACGACCTATTTTAGTTTTATTCTTAAATAGTTCTTTACCACTATATACAATTACCTTTTGATCACTGATCTCAAATCCTTCTACAAGGGGATAAAGGCACAGAGAAAGGCCTTGTGGTATGTGTCTTTCACTATCAATTATTTGATAAGGGATATTCATCGTGATCAAAGGATCAATGATATTCTTTAGTTCTTTTTCATTCAAACATAAAATTACTCTATGATCTTCAACCTCTTTGCTGATTATCTTAAGTGTTATATCTAATGGTTGTTCAGGAACACTTAGTGTTAAGATCTTTGAGTTTATCTGATTCTTTAACGATGGAAACTGATGAACTTGATATACACATTGCGCAGCTAACACTTCATTAACATCATTAAAGAGTTTAAATTTTAACAATGCTTTTCTTTCGCTATAAAGCTCCTGCATGTATATGACATTTTCTTCAACCAAATTACGATTGTTTGTCTGGATCTCTTCAAGCGATGACATGATGATCAACGGATCCTTTAAGTAATCCACAATTGATGATGTCTTTGTAAGGTATGCGTAGTAACGATATAGATAATTATCTTTAATATGATTTTTTATATAATCAAGATCCTTGTTGATATTCTCAGCTAAAACAAGATGATCATCGTTATTGATATTTGATCGTTCTTTTTCCAGTTGTATCTGTACGTTTTGCGTTATTTCAGTGATTTGATCTTGTGTAAATAAAATATCCGTTGCTGGTATAATATTTACCTCATTGATCAAAGCGATCGTTCTTTGAGATGAAATATCAAAATTGCGTAAACTATCGATCATTGTATCAAAAAACTCGATCCTTATTGGTGAATCGTAATTGATTGAAAAAACATCGATAATACCACCTCGTCTAGCAAAGGTTAATGGTTGATCAACTCTCGCCGTCATTTGATAACCACTACTGATTAATTTTCTACTTAATTCATCAATCGTAATTTCTTGATCAACCTTCAATTTAATAACACTGTTGGCGAAATGATCATGATCTGGTAAATGTTTAAGTAAGCCTGCTGTATTGGTAATCAACATATATTGATCACCTTGAACCAACTTACTCAATGTCTCGATCTTATCAGCCATTGTCTCCGGTGAAGCTGCGATCGCTTCAATCCTGAGTGATTCTTCCACATTAAATAGTAATATCTTATTATCATCATCAATATTGCGGATATATTCAAACAAACGTTGAGCATTGTAAGCATTATTTTTAACGACAATAACGTTCTTTTGGGTTTCTTTGAAATAAGTCGCAAGTAAAAGAGCTTCTTCGATCATTGTCAAAGAAGCTAATCCCTCTTCTTCATTAATAAGAGCATTTACTCCAGGGTTGTCTTTTAATATCTGTAATATATTATTCATCTTTACCTGTGTTATATTTAGTCATTAGATCAACAAAAGTCATTTTCGGATAATCCATCAAGGCTTCAATACATTTGTCTATAGTCTTTTGTAAGGTCTTCAATTCATCTTTCTTAAATTTACCTAATACATAATCCTTTTGTTCAATAAAGCGATCTTTACCAATACCCACCCTAATTCGACAAATTTTATTGGTACTTAAATGTAATATAATATTTTTCATACCATTATGTGATCCGCCACTTCCTTGATTACGTAGTCGTAGTTTCCCCAATGGTAGATCAAAATCATCATGTATGACTAAAACATCTTCCGGCTCAATCCTAAAGAAGTTGGCTAGTTGTGACACAGCTTCTCCCGATAGGTTCATAAAGGTTAAAGGCTTAGCAATGATCACATCAGTAGTGGCGATCTTTGTTTTCACAAATAAAGAGTTAAACTTGTTTTGATCAAGTTTAATATTCATCTTATCTAATAGACCATCAATTACCATAAAACCGATATTGTGTCTAGTTTTTACATATTCCTTACCGGGATTGCCCAGTCCAACGATCAATTTCATACATCCTCCACATACAATCATTATACATTATTCACTACTCACTGATTAAAAAATAACGATCACTCGTTATTTTTTGTTTTCATCATAAATAATTCTAATACGACGATCTCTTCCTTCTCCCTCACTCTCAGTGCGAATATGAGGAAGTTCACCTAAGTAATTATGAATAACACGACGTTCATCATTTGGTACCGGATCCAACACCGCGCTAACGCGTGTTTTTTGAACACTACTAGCAACACGATAAGCAATAGCTTTCACTTTATCATAACGATCAGTTTTATAGTTATTGATATCGATCAATATACGAAAACGATGTTTAAAAGTTGAATTAGTAGCGCCTTTAACAACAGTATTGATAGCTTGTAAAGTTTGTCCATTTTTACCAATGATAATTGCATTATTTTCAGCATTTAACATTACCTTAAATAGTTCGTCTTCTTTTTTAACATCAACTTCCGCTTCAATATCTAACCCCGCAAAGAAGGTTTTTAAGTATTTTTCGATAAACGCAGTAACATCATTCATACTGTATACTTCAGCAGATACTTGATTTCCTAAACCAAGAAAACCTTTTTTTTCTTCCGTAACAAAGTATTGAAGCTCGTCAACGTTTACCTTTTTTTCTTCAGCGGCTTTAGCAAGAAGCTCTTCAAGTGATTTAGCGGTAAAAACATCCATACTAAACACCCTTCTTAGAGATTTTTGATTGAACCAACATTGTCTTTATAATATTTACAACTGAGTTCACAAGCCAGTACACCGACATCGCTGTTGGCCATGTAGCACCCATAAAGAGGATCAACGCCAACATAGAATATGTCATCATCTCTCCAGTTCCTGATTTTTTAGGAGCCTTATCATAATCTCGAATCTTTCGTTCTTCTTTATTTTTCTTTTTAGCTAACCATTTCGGTAAACTAATAGAAACATATTGGGATACACCCATTAATAAATAGAATGAAACGTAGATAATAACAGCAGCTCCACCAAGTTTTAAACCAGCCATCGGGGAAACTTGAAGGTCAACACCCATAAATGTTCCGGTTGCCACTGCATAAGATCTTTGAACAGCTTGCCACATTGCCAAGATAATTGGTAAGGTGATAAACGTACCCATCAATGTTGAGAAAATATTAATATCATGTTTCTTGTATAAAGCCGTTATTTCTTGAGATTGCATCAAACGTGAACGTTCGTCTGATTTTCCTTCATACTTTTTAGTGATCTTGTCTAAGTCTGGTTGGATCATCTGCATTTTTTGAGAACCAGCAGTTGATTTTGCGGTAAGTGGCAAAGTTATTAAGTTCACTAAGATAGTAGTTAATACGATCGCCATTACAACACCAGTTGATGGTGTCAATATGTTAATAATCTGTGCTAATGGATAAATAAAGATAGCCGTAAACCAGCTCTCTGAAAACATGTCTCCGAAAGTTGTTGTGGTGTAGATGATTTTCTCTACTAACACTTTTCCTTCGGAATCCATGATCCGTGTACAACCGGCTAACACTAGTAGCAATAACGCTAACAGTATATATTTTTTGTTCTTTTTAAATACTTGCATCTGTAATCTCCTTCTCATTTAAGATACCGTTCCCATACATTTTAACTTTTTTCAACAACTGTAACAAGTCTTTTCTATTATCAGCATATTCTTTGTCTAAATAAGGCTTACGCACGATAATAATTAGATCAGCTGGAACCGAAAGATTGACCATGTCAGATAACATCATTCTCAGTTGTCTTTTGATCTTATTTCTAATAACCGCATTACCAAGTTTCTTACCAACGGATATGCCAACACGAAAATGATCAGTCATACTCTTTTGATAGTATACAACAAAATTCTTGCTCGTAATATATTGTCTTTGACTGATTATTTTTTGGAAATCTTCATTTCGTTTAACGCGGTTGAGCTTTCTCATAGTCTTGAGAAAAAAAGTCACCTAAGGTGACTTAATTATGCCGACAACACCTTTCTGCCTTTGGCGCGACGACGGGCTAACACTTTACGACCTCCGACTGATTTCATGCGAGATCTGAATCCGTGGACTTTTTGGTGTTTCCTTTTGCTCGGTTGATATGTTCTTTTCACAAAAGCCACCTCCTACTTGTTTGTTTATACAAATTTGAGCAATTGCTTTATGATTATAGCCGATTCCCCTTATAAAGTCAAACCAAACCTTTATTTTTATATAACAGCAAAAACGCTTATCCATAACGCTTCCACAACAACAATTCGCTGTGGAAATTACAATGTTTATTTTGTGACTATCTACCATAAACTATGTATTTTAAAAGGATATTTTTCCCCATTACGAAGTGGACAAATATTTTTTTCCACACTTGCTTCCACTATATCCACATTTTAACTTATCCACATTAGAATTCCACAATTTATCCACAAAATGTAAAATGTTTAAAATGTTGATAAATGCCATATCTCTTTGTATTATAAGCGCTTTTCTGATATACAGAATGTTGATAACTTTTTTACATTTTTTTACATGTGGAAATTACAAAATTTATGGTTTAGTATTATAGATACCGAGGGGACATTGCATGTTGGAAGCTATTACTAATCTTAATTTAATATGGGACAAAACCAAAAAGATCTTATCAGAAAGAGATTACTTTGATTCTGTTGTTTTTGATACCTACTTTGAAGACACACGATTACATAAGATGAGTGGTGAGACGGCAATTGTTGTCGTTTTAACCAAACTACAAAAGGCCATACTTGATCAAGAAGCTTGGCGCATTGAAGAATGTTTAAAAGAAGTAACTGGGCAAGAGGTATCGTGCAACATATTGATCCAAGATGATATCAATGAATTCCGCTATGCTGAATCCCCACCAACCCCTTCTTTTGAGATTAAAGATAACATTATCCAAGAATTTACCTTTGATAATTTCGTTGTTGGGCTTTCAAATAAAGAATGTCATAATGCCGCTTTGGCTTGTGCATATAACCCCATTAATTTTCTTTATTCACCGTTATTCATTTATGGTAATTCGGGATTAGGAAAAACCCATTTACTACATTCAATCGGTAATTATGTTAAGAAAAACTCACCAGAGCTACAAGTAACCTATATGACCAGCGATCAATTTATCACTGGTGTATATAACGCCGCCAAAAATAATTGTTTAGATGATTTTAAAAACAGATTACGCTCACTTGATGTTTTATTGCTTGATGATATTCAATTTTTAGCTGGTAATAAAGAAAAAACACACGAAATCTTATTTAATATCTTTAACGAGCTCCACAAAAACAAGAAAAGTATCGTCTTAACCAGCGATCACAAACCAAATGAGATCAAAGGGTTAGAAGAAAGACTGGTTAGTCGCTTTTCCAACGGCTTGATCTTTGGTATAGATTCACCTGAGTTTTCAACAGCTTTGGAAATTCTTAAAAGAAAGATATCTAATCGAAGTATGGATTGTTCATCGATCAGCGAAGAAGTCTTATCCTATATCGCTACTAACTATTCACAAGATGTAAGACGTTTAGAAGGCGCTTTAAACCGATTAATCTTTTATTCTATCCAATATGGCGAAAACAAAGAAATTGACTTTAAATTAGCGATGGAAGCCTTCCGAGATGATATGGTTATCACCCAAAGAGATGAATTAACAATAAATAAGATCAAAAAAGCCATAAATGAGTATTATGGGTTAACCAGAAATCAATTAATATCAAAGACAAAAACCAAAAACATATCTGATGCCAGACATATCGCCATCTACTTATGTCGTAAACATTTAGATGTTCCATATAAAAAGATTGGTGAGGAATTTGGCAAAAGAGATCACTCTACAGTAATGAGTGCTTGTCGTAAGGTTGATAAAAAACTCAAGACTGATATTGCCTTGAATTTAGCAATTAAAGAGATTGAGAAACTATTATTTAAAGAATGATTTATCCACACTTATACACTTTTAATTAACACTTAAAAGTGGTAAAATATAAAGGTATATAAACGTATTTATGAGTTTGTTACCAAAACCCACAGACCTTATTATTATTAACTTAAATTAAGAATTATAAAAGGAGGATACTCGACGTGTATTTTAAAATATCCAAGAAAGATTTTTATGGAGCATTGTCGACTGTATCCAGAGCGATATCGGCTAATTCACCATTACCGTTATTATCTGGTATCAAGATCGATGTTAAAGAGAGCGAGATATGTTTTACCGGTAGTGATGCGGATATCTCAATAAAGAAAACTTTAAAGAAAAGCGAAGAAGTATTATTAGATATTAAAGAAACGGGTTCGATAGTCATTGAAGCTCGTAACATTTTAGAATTAGTAAGAAAAATCGATGCTGATGAAATTGAAGTTGAGACGATTGATGGTACACTGACTAAATTTAGTTGGAACACAGCTGAGTTTAAGTTAAATGGAATGAATGTTTCTGATTATCCGGCAATTGACTTCAGTCAACCTTCAAATCAATTTCAATTAGAAGCTGATGTTTTGATGAAGATCATTACCCAAACTTGTTTTGCGGCAAGCGACAAAGAAACAAGACCGGTATTAA
Organism: uncultured Erysipelotrichaceae bacterium; assembly: GCA_964401415.1. Classification (GTDB taxonomy): domain Bacteria; phylum Bacillota_I; class Bacilli_A; order Erysipelotrichales; family Erysipelotrichaceae; genus JAQUCI01. The sequence goes on along the minus strand of CAYNYC010000016.1, from coordinate 7,330 downwards.
CTGGGGTGAATTTTAAATGTAAAGGTAAACAACTAGAGTGTGTGGCTACTGATAGTTATCGTTTAGCACGTAAATTGGTTGAGCTAGATAATGAAAACGAATTTAACATCACGATACCAGCTAAAAGCTTAACAGAAGTTGGTAAAAGTTCTAATGAGATTACCAGAGCCTTTGAAAAAAACGAAAAGATTTTGATAGCTGTTTCTGAAAAGAAAGCGCAATTTTGGATTGAAGACACAATTGTCCAAACACGATTGATTGATGGGGTTTATCCTGAAACCAACCGATTAGTTCCTACAGAATTCAAACATGAACTAGTTGTTGATGCTCGTGATATCTTAAATGCGATTGATAGAGCCCAATTTATTAAAAGTGATGGTATATCAATTGTTAAATTATCCGCCAATGATTCAGAGGTATATATTTCTACAAAATCGCAAGAAGTTGGATCTTCGGTTGAAAAAATTGATGTTGTTTCTTATCAAGGGGAACCAATTGAGATATCATTTAGTAGTCGCTATGTTCTATCAGCGATCCGCGTTCTTCAAGGAACGGTTGTTAAGATCTCGTTTAGTGGTGAAATGAAGCCATTTATTATCCAAAACGTTGATGATGAAAGCATTTTACAACTAATTTTACCCGTTAGAACTTATAACTAGCTTCAAAATCCTGTCTCGTTTGATCTAAGAGACAAAAAGACACTAATTAATGATTAATGATCCACCTCTCTAAACTATCTTTAGAGGGGTTTTTATGTTATAATATAGGAGGTTTGTTAGATAGCGAGAAAGGCAAATGATGATCAAGATAAATACAGAATATATTACCTTGGGACAGTTGTTAAAAATGACTTCGTGGGCAAGTTCTGGAGGAGAAGTTAAAATCCTTATTAAAGAATTGAAGATAACTGTTAATAATGAAAAAGAAGATCGTAGAGGGCGTAAATTATATGTTGGTGATGTCATTAAAGTTGAAGATAAGATCTATCAAATCACAAAATGATAATCGAAAACATTAAGTTACGTAATTTTCGTAATTATACCAATTGTGATCTAAATATCGCTGATACGATCAACGTATTTGTAGGTGATAACGCCCAAGGAAAAACCAATTTTTTGGAAAGCGTTGCGTTTATCTCTGCAACTCGCTCTTTTCGAACAAACAACGATCGCGACATGATCAAACTTGATAACGAATTTGCTCAAGTCACTTTAATCCTTAATGATAATGATTCAAGATTAAAATTGACTGGACAGATATTCAAAGAAGGAAAAAGGTTGTTGATTCAAAACCAACCTATAAAAAAAGCAAGTGAATTTATTGGAACCCTTAATGCTGTTGTTTTTGCGCCAGACGATCTTGAGTTGTTTGATGGCCCCCCTAAGTTAAGAAGAAGACTTTGTGATCTGGAGATTGGTAAGATCAACAAAGAATACATGCAAGTGCTAAATCAATACCAAAAGACGCTTAAAGAGCGAAACGCTTTTCTTAAAGCTGATAGTCAAGACAATGTTTATCTTGAGGTATTAACAGAAAAATTGATCGAACAACAAATTATATTGATCAATTATCGTAATGCTTTTATTGATGAAATTAATAAACAAATAACTATCAAGTATCAAACGATAGCTGAAACAAAAGACATTGTTAAGATTGAATACTTGTCTCCAGTAGAAGATATTTCAACAATTATAGACGGTTTAGTAACGAAATATCAAAAACATTTAGCAGCTGATCGGTATCAAAAACAAACACAGATTGGCATTCATAAAGACGATTTACGTTTTTATCTTAATGAACATCTTGTGTCAGGCTTTGCCTCACAAGGGCAAAAGCGAATGATTATCTTAGCTTTAAAGATTGTGCTTATTGATTATATATTTGACAGAAAACATTCTTATCCAGTTTTGTTGTTGGATGATGTTTTATCTGAGTTAGATATCACTCGTAAACGATCGTTGTTTACCTTAATACCTCAACAAATTCAAACGATCATTACGACAACTGACATCAACGATATAAAAGATTACTTACCAACAAAAACTAGGATATTTAAGATAAATGACGGAAAGATTATAGAAACAAAGGAGATGGTTTAAATGGTTGAAAACAAAGTTGAACATACATATGGCGCGGATGATATCCAGGTATTAGAGGGGCTAGAAGCGGTAAGAAAACGTCCTGGTATGTATATTGCCACTACATCAGAAAGAGGCTTACATCATTTAGTATGGGAGATCGTTGATAATGCGATCGATGAAGCATTAGCTGGTTATGCCAACATTGTCGAAGTAACGGTTGATAAAGATAATATAGTTACCGTTGAAGATAATGGTCGTGGTATGCCAGTTGAGATTCATAAAAAGACAGGTAAATCAACGGTTGAAACCATTTTTACTATTTTACATGCTGGTGGTAAATTTGGCGGTGGTGCGTATAAGATGTCTGGCGGGCTCCATGGCGTAGGGGCAAGCGTTGTCAATGCTTTATCAGAATTTTTAGAAGTATATATTTACATGGATTCTAAAGTTTACTACATTCGTTTTGAAAACGGCGGAAAAGCAGTTAGTCCGTTAAGTGTTATTGGTGAATGTCCTGCTGAAAAGCATGGCAGCTTGGTTAGATTTAAAGCTGATCCAATTATCTTTACAGAAACGCTTGAATATAATCACGAGACCTTACGCGATCGTTTAAGACAGCTTGCGTTTTTAAACAAGGGCATAAAGATTGTTTTTAATGACGAACGAAAAGATGACCAAAAATCATTAACTTTTCATTATGAGGGCGGTATAAAAGAGTATATTCGTTTTATTAATAAGAACAAGTCGCCAATCCACAAAGAAATAATATATGTAGATGGTGAAGAAGATGGCATTATGGTCGAAGTTGGTATGCAATACAACGATGGCTATCAACCTAATATCTTTTCATTTTGTAATAACATCAATACTCAAGAAGGCGGAACACATGAAGAAGGTTTTAGGTTAGCGCTGACTAGAGTGATCAATAATTACGCTCGTGATAATAATTTCCTTAAAAAAGATGAGGAAGCTTTACAAGGAGATGATGCTCGTGAAGGCTTAACGGCTATCTTATCAGTTAAACATCCAGATCCACAATATGAAGGACAAACAAAAACAAAGTTAGGTAATTCTGAGGTTCGTAAGATTGTCTCAAATATTATGGGC
>CAYNYC010000016.1:0-4132 GCA_964401415.1 uncultured Erysipelotrichaceae bacterium | reverse complement strand
TTAATGAATATACAAATGCAACATCAACTCAATTTTTAAATGCATTTGATAAAAATTGGGACAAGAATATATTAAGTAAGTTTGGTATTAAGGATGATATGTTCCAAGAAATAAAGATGCCAAAAACAAAGCTTGGTAATTCTGAGGTTCGTAAGATTGTTTCAAATATTATGGGGACTCAATTAGAAAGATTTTTATTAGAAAACCCCGTAGAAGCTAAGATCATCATTGAAAAAGCAATCGTTGCTAGTAAAGCACGCTTGGCGGCGAAAAAAGCTCGTGAATTAACAAGACGTAAAAATGTATTGGAAATCTCTTCCTTGCCGGGTAAGTTAGCTGATTGTTCATCAAAAGATGCGACATTATCCGAAATATACATTGTCGAGGGTGATTCAGCTGGAGGAAGTGCCAAACAAGGCCGGAATAGTAAATACCAAGCGATATTGCCGCTTAGAGGAAAGATCCTCAATGTTGAAAAAGCTCGCTTACATCGTATTTTTGATAATAATGAAATTAGATCGATGATCACGGCTTTTGGTTGTGGGATTGGCGAAGAAATGGACACATCTAAGTTGCGATATCATAAGATTGTTATCATGACCGATGCTGATGTCGATGGGGCGCATATTAGAACGTTATTGTTGACTTTTTTCTTTAGATACTTAAAACCAATCATTGAACAAGGATATGTATATATCGCTCAACCACCTTTATTTAAGGCTCAAAAAGGGAATATGGTTCGTTATGCTTATAATGAAAAAGAAATGGATGTTATTAAAGCCGAATTCGGCGATAAGTTTAATATTCAAAGATATAAAGGTTTAGGTGAAATGAATCCTGAACAGTTATGGGAAACAACAATGGATCCAGAAAACCGTACACTGATCCAAGTAACGATCGAAGACGCGGTCGATGCCGATATGGTGTTTGATATGTTAATGGGAGATGATGTTGAACCTAGAAGAAATTACATTACCGAAAACGCGCAATTTGTCCGTAATTTGGATATTTAGGAGGTTAATATGACAGAAAAAGAATATAATCACGGTAAAATAGACCAAATAAACATATCCAGCGAGATGAGAGCGTCTTTTTTGGAGTATGCAATGTCAGTCATTGTCGCTCGTGCCTTACCTGATGTAAGAGATGGTATGAAACCAGTTCACCGTCGGATATTATATGCGATGAATGACCTTGGTATGTATAGTGACAAACCTCATAAGAAATCAGCGCGTATCGTTGGTGAAGTAATTGGTAAATATCATCCTCATGGTGATTCGGCTGTTTACGAATCAATGGTCAGAATGGCACAAAGTTTTTCTTATCGTTATGAATTAGTTGATGGACATGGTAACTTCGGTTCAATTGATGGAGATGGCGCTGCCGCTATGCGTTATACTGAGGCGCGTATGTCAAAGATTGCTATGGAATTATTAAAGGATCTTAAACTTGATACCGTAAATTTTATTGATAACTATGACGGAGAAGAGAAAGAGCCAGAAGTTTTACCAGCACGTTTTCCTAATCTTTTAGTTAACGGCGCTTCTGGTATCGCCGTTGGTATGGCGACCAATATTCCTCCTCATAATTTATCAGAAACTATTGATGCAGCTATCGCCATCATGGAAAATCCTGACATATCAACATTAGAATTAATGGAAGGATATATATCAGGACCAGATTTCCCTACAGGCGGGTATATTTTAGGTAGAGCTGGTATCAAACAAGCTTATGAAACAGGTAAAGGATCTTTGACGTGTCGTGCCAAAGTCAAAACGGAAGAATTAGCTAACGGCAAACCTCAGATCATCGTTACTGAGATTCCGTATCAAGTTAATAAAGCAACGCTTGTTGAAAAGATTGCTGATCTTGTAAGAGATAAACGGATTGAAGGGATTACTGATCTAAGAGACGAGTCAAATCGCGAAGGTATTAGGATTGTCATCGAATTGAGGAAAGATGTACAAGTTGAGGTTGTGCTAAATCAGTTATATCGCATGACGGCTCTACAAACAACCTTTGGGGTTAACCTGTTGGCTTTGGATCAATATGCTCCAAAATTACTAAATCTAAAAGAGATGTTACGTCTTTATATCGAACATCAAATAGAAGTAACACTGAGAAGAACCGGGTTCTTGTTAAAGAAGGCTGAAGAAAGAGCACACATCTTAGAAGGTTTAAAAATCGCTTTAGATAATATTGATGCTATTTTACACTTGATTAGAAGCTCACAAGATGATGTTGTGGCTTTGAATAGATTAATGGAAGAGTTTAAATTATCTGAAATTCAAGCCAAAGCCATCTTAGATATGCGCTTTAGAAGACTTACGGGTTTAGAAAGATCTAAGATAGAAGAAGAATACAACGGTTTAATCAACGACATTATTGATCTAAAAGATATTCTAGCTAATCATCATCGCGTTGTATCGATAATTAAAGAGGAATTAGTTTCGGTAAAACAACGTTATGGTGATCAAAGAAGAACTGAAATCATCGAAGCTGATATTGATATGCAAGATGAAGATTTGATTCCCCAAGAAGAAATCTTTATTTCAATGACGGCTAACGGATATATTAAACGGATCCCCACTAATACTTATCGTACACAAAACCGTGGTGGTAAAGGCATTAAAGGAATGACTGTAAATAGTGACGATGTTATTGATATGTTTATCAAGATGTCAACACATGATTATTTGATGTTGTTTACTAACTTTGGTAAAGTTTATCGCATTAAAGGATATCGCGTTCCTAATGCTGGTAGAACAGCTAAAGGGATACCAGTTGTAAATCTACTTAATTTAGACCAAGATGAAAAAGTAAAAGCGATCATCACTGATGATGGATCAGAAGAAAATAAATTCTTGATCTTTGTGACGAGAATGGGGCTTGTTAAACGAGTTAGCTTGCAAGAATTCTCTTCGATTAGACAAACAGGCAAGATTGCCATTAGTTTACGAGATGGCGACGAGTTGGTCAATGTCAAAAGAACTACCGGCGATAATGAAATAATCATCGGTGGTAGTAATGGTAAAGCGGTAAGATTTAATGAAAACAGTGTGCGGCCAATGGGGCGCAACGCGAGCGGTGTTAAAGGGTTTAACGCAGACGGCGGTGAAGTTATCGGCTTAGCTACCGATTCTGAAGGATCTTATATCTTAGTAGTAACACAAAAAGGTTACGGTAAAAAATCGGCGTTAGAAGATTATCGTTTGACTAGTCGTGGTGGTAAAGGTGTAAAAACGGTCAATATTACTGAACGTAATGGACAACTTGTATCATTAAGAGCGGTCAATGGAGACGAAGACCTAATGATCATAACTGATGAAGGTGTAGTTATTAGGATATCATTGAGCGATGTAGCGGTATATGGACGTAATGCACAAGGTGTTAAGTTAATCAACATTGATGAAAACAAGAGTGTCGCAACCATAGCGATCGTTGATCATGAAGATGAGACAGATGAAGAATTACAAGAGGACGAATAAGCCGTCCTCTTTTTTTCATTGATTGACAAACGGTGTTGGTAGTGATTAAATTACTAGTATAAACAATGAAGGGAATAAGTAGTTATTATCCTTGCTAAAGAGAGTCAATGTTTGGTGAGAGTTGATGCAAGAAGTAATGAAATCCAACCTGGAGTGAAGATGTTTCCGGCTTACCTCGTTATCGGTAATTAAGGTTATGTTTCACGTGAAACATAACAATTAGGGTGGCACCACGGAAATCGTCCCTTGGTTGACATCTTTTTATTTTCAAGGAGGACTTATGTTAGATATCAATTTGATACGTAAAGACGCTGATTTGGTAAAAGAGAATATTAAAAAGAAATTTCAAGATGAAAAACTAGTGCTTGTGGATGAAGTGTTGATATTAGATGATCAATATCGCGCTAGTAAGACAAAAGGTGATGAATTAAGAGCGCAACGTAACTCCATTTCTAAGGAAATTGGTTTTATGATGAAACAAGGAAAAAAAGAAGAAGCTGAAAAAGCAAAACAAAGAGTTAATGATATAGCTGATGAAATAAGCCATTTAGAAGAAAAAGAAGAAACACTACAAAAAGAAATAAGAGATAGAATGCTTGTTATCCCGAACATCATCGATCCATCAGTCCCTCTTGGTAAAGATG
>CAYNYC010000015.1:0-21389 GCA_964401415.1 uncultured Erysipelotrichaceae bacterium | reverse complement strand
GACTTGAGCATCAAGGATTAAAGATCATCTCAAAACAATCAATTGGATGTTATCTAGTGATTGAAAACGAACAACTGGCTTCTTCTTTTTTAAGTCATTTTAAATATGATATTAAACGTAACAGCTATAACATAAATTATGAGTATTATAGAGCCATCTATATTATCCGTAAGTTACTTGTGACTCATAAGTACATCTCCGTAGATGACATTTGTGATGAATTATACTATTCACAGAGCACTATTTTAAGAGATGTTAATTCAGCGCAAGAATACCTAAAAAGATTCCACCTCAAGATTAAAGTCAAACGTAACCAAGGCTTGTTTATTGAAGGCGACGAATTTAAAAAACGCTTATTAGTCTTGTTTACACATAAAATGTACATGCGTTTAAATGATCAACAGAAGCTACAAGAAAAAGAATTCGCTGATCATCTTTTAACGCATGAGCCAACCCATCTTGGAGTAAGACTACAGTTTTATCAACTACTTAGTGATTTTCCAGAATTTGAATTTTCTTATATCAATATTCCAAAGATTTCCAATTATATGATCTTAACTAAAACAAGAAGTGAATATACTGAAAACATAACTTTTTCATTAGCGCAAAAAGCAGCGATTAAAAAATGTAAAGCATATGAAATAGCAAAACTATCTTTTGAAATCTTAGATTTTTTCAAAGATTTTAAACCTTCTGAAAATGATTTGGTCGGTTTAGCGATCATCATCGAGTGTTATCGTACAATTTCATCCACAAATCAGATTAAACCGAGCGGACAAGAAACACTCATAAATGAGTCTATTGAAATATTAAGCTATATCAATAATAAGTATGATCTTAACAACAATATGATGGATCAAGATTTCATTTTTAGTTTTACTTGTAATTTGTACATGATAAAGAATCAAATATTCTATGATACACCTTATGATCAAGAAGCTAATTATCCAGTACAAAACACCAGTCTATTTTCGGCTGATCTATGCGCCGAATTTGCCAAATATTATGAACGTAAAAATGATCAAAAACTAAGTCAAAGTCATACTCTAAGTTTTCTTTATATCTTTGATCGAGTATTAGCTGATGCCATGATTAACAAAAAAGGAGTAAAGATTCTTATTATTACAATCTATGGAAGTACTTATGGACACTTCTACGCCAATAAACTTTATAGTCACTTTCCAAACGGTATTGACGATATCAAGGTAATGGAATACCAGCCTTTAGATAGTATTGATCTAAGTCTATATGATCTTTTCGTGACTGATCTAAACTTACAAGAATTAAATGTAAAACTAGACATTCCCGTTATCAACATGGAATTTAGCGATCGTACAGCCACCTATGAAGCTGTTGCTCATTTCTTAAAGGAATCTGAACGTAAGAATTTCGATCTTTTAACTAAAGATAATATCTTCAGAACGGACTTTAAAGATAAAGATGAATTAGTTGCTTATATTGCTAAACTCCACCAAACAGATAAGATAACCAGTGAAGAACTTGCACTAGACCTAAAACTTAGAGACCAACATGTTAGTGGTGAAAGAAAGAATAAAATCATCTTTTTGACTACATATAATAAGAACCTTTCTGGTTCTTATGTTGAAATCTTTGTTAATAAATATCCTATCCTTTGGAATATCGTTAAAACACAGGTTGTTGTATTTTATAATTATGAGCGAAAAGTAGCTAAAGACATTATCACTATTAATATGATACTCAGAACTCTACTAGAACGTTCGCCAGATGAATTACAGATCGGCATTGACCATCCTTGTCGTATGATAAATCTAATAAAGAAGTAAAAAGCTATGACAAACAAAAAAACGGGTTTAACCCGTTTTTAGTAGTTCTCACAATTTAAACTAAAGAATGCTTGTTCGTGGTCACATACAGGACACACTTTTGGAGCTGTTTTACCATAATGTAAATGTCCACAATTGCGACAGATCCAAACAGTATCTTCTTCTTTTTTAAAGACGACATCGTTTTCAATATTAGATAGAAGTTGTAAATAGCGCTCTTCATGATGTTTTTCAATCTTAGCGACACCTTCCATCTTTAAAGCGATAGCTGTAAAACCTTCTTCACGAGCATCTTTAGCCATATTAGCGTACATATCAGTCCACTCATAATGTTCACCAGCAGCTGCGTCCTTAAGGTTTACTGTCGTTGTGGGGATATCATCACCATACAAAGCCTTAAACCATAATTTAGCATGTTCTTTTTCGTTTTCAGCTGTTTCCATAAAGATATCAGCGATTTGTTCATAACCTTCTTTGCGTGCTTTGCTGGCGTAATAAGTATACTTAGTACGAGCTTGAGCTTCTCCAGAAAATGCATCTTTTAAGTTTTGTTCAGTCTTTGTTCCTTTAAGATCCTTCATAGTTCCTCCTTGTGTCTTAATAACTACTCTTATAATAACATGATTAATATGATATGTGCATCACAATTTAGCGCTTTATGGCTTTCATGATGACAACACAAATGATCCCTGCCACACTTGCTTCAATCAGTGAGTTAACCGTAAACGCTCCAATCACAAATGGTACGTAATTAGCTACAGCACCCCCTACATCAACATTGGGAAAGAATAACTCTTTACCATTAAAATACAAGAATGTATAAACAAAAAGAGAATGTATTAATGTGCTAACAAAAGCTAAAACACCATGTTTTAACACTTGATTCTTGAGATTATCAAACATCACAACAAGCACACCAGCGGCTATACCAAATAACAATCTTGGCGCAACTGAAACCATCGGATTAACAAATAATAGATCTATTGGAGTTACGGCTCTGGTACTAGCCACAAACCAACTAGTAAGACCAAAGGTAAGACCAACGATCGCTCCACCCTTTACTTTAAATAACATCGCAGCGATGATAACTGGAATATGTAAGATAGTCAATGATACTGGACCTATTTGAATGATTCCAATATTGGGAACAATCCCTAAGATGATCGTTATCGCCATTAACATGGCTATCTGCGTTAAATCTTTAACTTTCATGTTTATCTCCTGTGCTCTTATATCTTTATTATATACTTAATAGTATTAGAAATGCACTAAAGTAGACCTTATTATTAGTCATGATCTAGTAGTTTTCCATATTGTTTAAACTGATAAATGCTCAATCAATATCTTAAACGCCATAAAGATCAAGATACCACCACCGACTAGATCAGCTTTATCCTTTAAGTAATTGCCCCATCTTTTACCTAAGAAAAGACCAATGACACATACTGCGAAGGTAATCAAAGCAATTAATATAGATGCAAAGATAATATCTACTTCCAGAAAAGCGAAGGTTATGCCTACCGCAAAAGCATCAATACTAGTAGCGATAGCTAATATTAGCATCATCTTAATATCAGTAACACAATACACACTCTCTTGTTTAAAGCTATCATAGATCATCTTAAGTCCAATCCCACCAAGTAATACAAAAGCAATCCAATGATCAAAGCTACAAATTAAATCATTAAAACCAATACCTAAAAGATAACCCAATAAAGGCATTATCCCTTGAAATAAACCAAAAAGCATGGTCATAATCAAACCATCTTTTTTAGACATATGACAATCAGTTATGGCCTTAGCGATCGTGACAGCGAAAGCATCCATGGCTAAACCAAAACCAATTAAACTAAGTGAGATAATAGACATTTTCTTCTCCTTTAAATAAAAAAACTCAGACTGAAAGCGCCTGAGTCGTATACTTTCAATAATCCTTAATCAATCTTTAGATCAACTGCTTTAGTTATGATCTCTTTAACAATCTCTACACTTTTTACCATATCTTCAACACAACAAAACTCATAACGACTATGAAAGTTTTGGCCACCAGCGCCAATATTAGGACACGGTATACCTTTATACGTTAATTCAGCTCCGTCGGTTCCGCCTCTTATCGCTAAGCACTCTGGTTGTAAATCAACTGCCTGTATTGCTTGTTTGGCTAATTCAACGATATACATCTTATCATTAAAGGCTTGTTTCATATTACGATACGAATCAGAAATACTTAGGTCAATTAGCTCTTGACCATATCTTTGATTAATAAATGTAGCGCTTTGTTTGAATAGTTCTTTTTGTTTATTAAACTTAACTTCATCATGATTTCTAATGATATAAGATAATGTGGCTTGTTCAACATCACCACTTATTTCCATCAAGTGATTAAATCCTTCATAACCTTCGGTGTATTCAGGACGCGCTATCGTAGGTAGTAACTGATGATATTCAAATGCCACATTGATCGCATTGATCATCATATTCTTAGCTCCACCTGGATGTGTACTTAAACCTTTGACTTTAACTAAAGCACTAGCCGCATTGAAGTTTTCATATTCAACTTCATGAGGTTTACCACCATCTACGGTATACGCAAAATCACAATCAAAGTACTCAGTATTAAACTTGATCGTACCTCTGCCAATTTCTTCATCGGGAGTAAAGGCGACACTGATCTTACCATGTTTTACTTCAGGATTTTTGATGAAATAATCTAAGCCTTCAATGATCACCGCAATACCAGCCTTATCATCAGCTCCAAGCAGAGTCGAACCATCAGTTACGACTAGTGTCTTACCAACATAATCCTTCATATTAGGAAAGCGTGTTACCTCGGTTATCACATCATCACTTAAGACAATATCTTTACCATCATAATCTTCAATGATTCGTGGTTTGATGTTTTCTCCACTTACCGCATTTGATGTGTCCATATGGGCCACAAAACCAATTTTTGGCGCTTGAACATTTCCACTTAAAAAACCATAAACATACCCAAACTCATCCATAAAAGCATTACTTATACCAATACTTTTTAGCTCATCAACTAAGTAAGCTCCTAATATTTTTTGTTTTGCGGTACTTGGAATACTGTCGCTTTTTGGATCAGAGGTTGTATCATATTTAACATATTCTAGAAATCTTGCTTGTACTGTCATTATATTTCCTCACATTTATCTTATTTTAACACTATAACTTATCATAAAAAAGGAACTTTCTGATCTTTGATCAAAAATGTTCCTTATTTGTTAAAGATCAATGATCAATTCAACGGGACAATGATCACTACCAAATATCTCTGTATGAATAATACTGTCTTTGATCTTAGGAGCTAATCTTTCAGATGTTAGAAAATAGTCAATTCTCCATCCTGCATTGTTATCTCTGGCTTTAAAGCGATAACTCCACCATGAATAGATATCAGTCATATCTGGGTAAAGATGACGGAAGCTATCGGTAAATCCCGACTCTAACAAAGTTGTCATCTTCGCTCTTTCTTCCGGTGTAAAACCGGCATTTTTGGTGTTAGCTTTCGGATTTTTAAGGTCAATCTCCTTATGAGCCACATTTAGATCTCCACAAACAATAACCGGTTTATGTTTATCTAAAGCTAATAGATAAGCTCTAAAAGCATCTTCCCATTCCATACGGTAATCAAGTCGTAATAATCCATCTTTACTATTAGGAACATAAACCGTAACTAAATAAAAAGTATCGTATTCACAAGTGATCACTCGACCTTCTTGATCATGTTCTTCAATATTGATACCATAAGTAACCTTAAGTGGTACTTCTTTGGTAAAAACAGCCGTACCAGAATATCCTTTTTTGACAGCGCTATTAAAGTACTGCGTATAACCATCAAGCTCTAAGGTTAATTGATGTTCTTGCATCTTCGTTTCTTGAAGACAAAAGATGTCCGCATCGCTTTCATGGAAAAAATCTAAAAAACCCTTATTTACACAAGCTCTTAAACCATTAACATTCCAAGAGATCATTTTCTTCATCGAATAAAAGTTACCTTATCTAAATCAAAACGATCAACTTCATTTGTAGGTTCTTTTAGATAACCAAACTGAACAGCCGCCACAGGTAATAAATGTTCAGGGATGTCATATAATTCACGATAGACTTTGATCCTTTTTTCATCAGGACCAATAGCACACCAACAGCTACCAATATCCATCGCTATCGCTTGTAGTAACATATTTTGGATCGCCGCTCCACAATCAGTAAAGATGTATTCTGTACTTGAGACAGTCGTATCGCCCATGACGATGATCGATAAAGCTGCTTCAGCACTCATTTTGGCATTAGGGTTTAATTCAGATATTGCTTTCAGTTTATCCTTATTGGTCACGACCAGAAAGCGCCACTCTTGTTTATTACGAGCTGTAGGGGCTAACATAGCTGCTTGTAATAAAGCAGTGATCTTTACATCTTCAATTGGTTTTGGATCATAAGTCCTTACACTTCTTCTTTTTTTGATAACGTCTAATATCATATCATTTCTCCCTTTCTATATACTATTATACCATCAACCATTGTTAAAAGTGGTTTGATGTCCTTTATCTTATTAGGATCGATCGTAAAGATATCCTCATCTAAGATAACCAAATCCGCTAAATAACCTAGATTTAAGCGTCCTTTTTCTCTTTCTTGAAATTCAACATAAGCACTACCCATTGTATACTCATCGATCGCTGTCGATACATCCACACACTCTTGAGGATTATAACCTAAAGCAGGATAACCTTGATAATCTTTACGTGTAACGGCACAATAGATATTTAAGAATGGATTAGCATCTTCTACTGGACTATCAGTACTGTATGATATCTTACCACCTAAATCATGTAATGTTTTAAACGCATATGATGTTTGGGCTAATTCTTTACCTACCCGATCATTTGCGATATGAAGATCATATTCTAAAAAGATCGGTTGATACTGAACACATACCTTCATCTCAGCAATTCTTTTTAGTTGGTCAAGACTGCTGATCTGGGTATGGATCAAGCTATTTCTTAAGGGATTACCCTTATACATTACTTTACTATAAACATCAAGCATTGATTCTAAAGCTTGATCACCAATAACGTGAGTCGCTACTTGAATCTTATTTTTAGCGGCTAATGCACAGAACGCTTCCGCTTCAGTATCGGATATTACTTCTATACCAAAATTACCCGGATCATCGTGATACGGCTTTTTCATTAAAGCCGTACGTGCCCCAAGACTGCCATCTTTATAAAGCTTAAGTGGTCCAAGCTTGAGCCAATCATGTTTAATATTAAGCTTATAATTATGACTTTCAACTGTCTTGGTAAATGATGCTAGATCTTTAAAACAAACTTGGAAACGATAACGTAATAGAGCTTCTTCATCCTGATATATTTGCTCGATCATTCGAATTAGTTCTTGGTCCGTCTGCATATCACTAATATCATTTGATTGTACACTGGTAATACCACAGGAAACAGCGTAATCCATAGCTTTAAGCAATAGATCACGCTTTATTTTTAGATCAACCTCAGAAAAAAGGCTCATCGGATACTCACATGCCTTCTCCGCAAAGAAACCAGTAGGATATCCACGATCATCTTGAGCAAAGAATCCACCTTCATATTGTAGACTTTCACGATTAAGCTTAAGCATTTCAATCGCTTTGGTGTTAGTGATCAATGAATGACCACAAACTCTTTTTAAAGCGATCGGGATCGTTGTGGAGATCTTATCTAAATCATGACGATCGGGTATCCTTTTATCATCAGTGAAGAGATCTTGATTCCAGCCTCGACCAATCAAGCCATCTTTACATAAATCGGGATTAGCTTTGATGAAAGCACGGCTTTTTGTAATGATATCATCAATACTATGACAATCATTAAGCTGAACCTGAGTGTAGCCCAAAGCCATATTCAATAAGTGTAAATGAGAATCATTAAGCCCCGGGATAACGGTATTACCTTGACAATCGATCAACTTAGCATTGTGAGCTTCTAATAACACTTCTTCATCAGTGCCAATCATCGTTATCCGATTATCCTCAATCATTATCGCTTCAACAAAACGATTCTTATCCACATATATCTTGCCATTATATACTACTTGTTGCACATTGATTCTCCTGTCTTTTTTTCATTATACCGAAGTTATCAATCCCTAACAAGCCAGATAAAATAATTAGCGAACCAATTTATCGATCACCATCATGATCTCATCTAGTTTTTCATCTTGACTTTGATCATTTAATGAATCTTTGACACAATGATGAAGATGCTCTTTTAAGACTTCTTTATTGACTTTCGTTAAGATTGCACCACATGCCATAATTTGGTTAGAGATGTCAATACAATAAGCATCTTCATTAACTAAGCGTAAGATCCCATCAATTTGGCCACGTGCTATCTTTAATAGTCGCTCTACTTTTGATTTATCAGCTTGCATTAGCTAATCTTTTCTACTTTATAACCAGCTTCATCAACTGCCACGATCAAGGCTTCATCACTTACATCGTGAGCCAATTCAACGACAGCTTTCTTTTGTTCAAGATTAACTGTAGCTTGAACTCCATCAATAGCTTGGAGGGCTTGCGTAACTCTTTTTACACAGTGTTGGCATGACATGCCTTCAATCAATAATTCTTTTTTCATTTCTATTTCTCCTTTTTTCTACTTATATAACGTAAGCGTAAGGCGTTTGTGACCACACTTACTGAACTAAAACTCATAGCTGCAGCCGCGATCATCGGATTGAGTCTGATATCTAACCAAAGATATAAAACACCTGCCGCGATAGGAATACCAATAATGTTATAGATAAATGCCCAGAATAGATTCTGTTTAATATTGATAAGAGTCTTCTTACTGATCTTTATGACATCAAAGACATTACTAAGATCATTTTTCATTAAGACGATATCCGCTGATTCAATGGCGATATCGCTACCCGCTCCAATCGCGATCCCTACATCGGCTCGCGTCAGGGCAACTGCATCATTAATACCATCACCGACCATCGCTACGATCTTTCCTTGGCTTTGAAGATCTTTGATTACCTGTTCTTTTTGATCAGGTAATACTTCAGAAAATACTTGATCAAGCTCTAACATCTTACCAATAGCGGCAGCTGTTTTCTTATTGTCTCCCGTTAACATGATCACATTGTGATCTTTCTTTAACTTGCTAATAGCTTCTTTACTGCTAGCTTTTATTTGATCAGCGACACCAATAACACCAACCAACTCATTATCGATCGCACAGTATAATGGAGTAATAGCTTGACCACTAAGTTCTTCTACATCTTTATCAGCCAATGTCACATCAATTCCTTTATCGGTAAATAATCTAAGATTACCAACTACGATCGTTTGTTTATTTACAATCGCACTGATACCTTTACCAACAATGACATCTAACGCTTCTGTATCTAACAATGTTAGTTCTTTCTTCTTCGCTTCATTAAGGATGGCATTAGCTAAAGGATGTTCTGATTTATGTTCAACTGATGCGACTAATTGCAATAATGTGTCTTCATCAAAGTCATATGTGATGATTTGACTTACCTGCGGTTTACCAAAGGTGATCGTACCTGTTTTATCTAATACGATAGTATCAACCGCTTGAGCTTTTTCCAAAGCTTCTGATGATTTGATCAATATCCCCTCTTTCGCCGCCATACCGGTGGCGACCATTATCGCTACTGGCGTAGCTAAGCCAAGAGCACATGGACACGAGATGATCAATACACTAATTCCCATCGATAACACAAAGGCCAAATCATAACCTAACAGTGCCCATACAATGATCGTCAGTAGCGCAATGACGATCACGATTGGCACGAAAACACCCGATATCTTATCAGCTAAACGGGCAATCGGCGCTTTTGATGAAGCAGCTTCTTCAACTAAGCGAATTATCTGTGATAGAGTTGTATCTTCTTTGATCTTAGTAACCCGAAAGACTATATAACCATTTTGATTAACTGTTGCCCCAATGACTTTAGCGTCTTTTTCTTTAAAGACAGGCATACTTTCACCAGTCAAAGCACTTTCATCAATCGTAGTTTGTCCTTCAACAACGATACCATCGACGGGAATGATAGTGCCAGGTCTTACGACAACTAGATCATTTACCATAACATCATCAATCATGACTTCAACCTCAATTCCATCACGCTTGATGATCGCAGTATTAGGTCTTAATTCGATCAGTTTTTTGATCGCTTCTGAGGTGCGGCTTTTAGCTTTACTTTCAAGATATTTACCCAATGTGATCAGGGTTAAGATCGTACCAGCTGATTCAAAGTATAGGTCCATCCCATATTCCATCGCCAATTCCATTTGGCCATGACCCAAACCATAACTAATCATATATATCGCAAAGATGCCATATACTACCGCTGCTGATGAGCCCAGTGCGACTAAGGTATCCATATTTGGAGATCTTTTCCATAGCGTCTTAAAGCCTACAGTGAAGTATTGATAATTAACGATCACAATTGGTAACATCAATAAAAACTGAGTAAAGGCAAAGATGATCAAATTAGCTGAACCATGGAAAATAGCTGGTAAAGGCCAATCAAACATATGCCCCATAGCTAAATACATTAATGGTACAACAAAGATAAACGATACCCATAAACGAGTTCGCATTTGTTTTAAGACATCATCTTCTTTTTGTTTTTCATCATTTGTATTAGTAACAGCTTGATAACCAGCTGCTGACACAGCGTTAAAAATCCGTTGATCATCAATATTGTTTTCATCATAATCAACAGTCATACTATTAGTCAGTAAACTAACACTGACATTGTTTATTCCATCAAGTTTCTTAACACTTTTCTCAACGGCCGCACTACAAGCAGAACATGTCATTCCTTGAATTTCATATTTCTTCTTCATAATACCTCCATACCCCCAGGGGGTATTAATATAATATGACAAAGATAAAAAAAAGTCAACTTATATACACGTTGACTTAGGATTGATTTTGCTTGTACCAATAGATTAAAGCTTGTGTTCCAAGGTTTTCTTTACCACCTTTAGCTAATTCTTCATATAAGGAATGAGCAAGTTTTAAACCTGGTAACTCCAGTTTCATTAACTTCGCTTCATCAAGAGCGATCTTCATATCTTTGATAAAGTGTTTAATATAAAAACCTGGTTCATAGTCTTCATCAATGATCTTCTGGCCATTATTTTCTAACTGCCAACTCCGTGCAGCGCCTTTACTGATACTGGCTAATACTTGTTCAACCTGTAAACCTGCCGCTTTTGCATAACTGATAGCTTCACACGTACCCATGATATTACCAGCTATGGCAATCTGATTACACATCTTCGTATGTTGACCACTACCAGCAGTTCCTTGTAATAGGATGTTTTCCCCAAATAGTTTTAGTAATGGCAAAGCCAATTGAAAGTCAGCCTCATCTCCGCCACACATAATAGTTAATGTTTTATTTTTAGCACCACTATCACCACCAGACACTGGTGCATCAAGGGCCTTAAGGCCTTTAGCTTTAGCTGCAATATCGATTCGCTTAGCCAATGATGGTGTTGAGGTTGTTAGATCGATCAACAATGCTCCATTTTGCGCATTAGCGATCAAGCCTTCATCACTGAAATATACTTCTTCAACATCGACTGGATAACCAACCATCGTCATGATCACATCACTTTGTGAAGCAATTTCTTTGACAGAATCTTTCCATACAGCTCCATCTTCTATTAGTGAGGATGCTTTCGCTTTTGTTCGATTATAAATATAAACAGTGTGTTTAGCATTTAGTAAATGTTTTACTAAGCTTTTCCCCATTACTCCTGTACCAATAAAACCGATTTTCATTATATACCTCCTATAAATTCATTAACATTGCGATTAAACTCATAAATGTACCTACGACCATCAAAAAGACGATGACCAGTATTACTATTTGACGTTTCTTCATAATATATCTCCTAAGACTTTCTATCAAAATGATGATGGCATGAAGGACAGGTAATCTCAATCTTTCCTTTTCCTTTTGGAACTCTCAATTCATTTTTACAATTGGGGCATCGAAAATAACGATACTCCTTCATTTTCTTGATTCTGGTAGCTTTTTTTCTAAACAAAGATCTAATGGGATTATAATAACGCATAAAAGCCGCATTTTCTTTTGATCGACGTAAGATGTTTTTAGAAAAGATCCGAAAGTAAAAGATTACCAATAAGAGCATTAAGAAATAATCAATATATCTTGTCTCTTGGCGAATAAAACTTGATATGATCAAGACAATTGAATAAAAGATCAATATTGCATATCCCAACTGATCCAGACCATATCGACCATACATAAAGCGACGCAGTGAATTAACTAATTTATTTAAAAAACTCTTCATCTTATCCCTCTTTCAACAACGGCTATTATAACACAATCCTAAACTTTTTTAACGTGATCGATTACTTTCAATATTTCCATATTAGCCCATTCACTCATAACTGGGCTTTGAATACGTTTTTCAATGACACAATTGATCGCATGCTCAATTTCAGGATAAAAATCAGTAGGCATTTCAACTTTAAGTTTTTCAACTTGTCCATTTAGATAAATGATCGCTTCATCATTTTTCCAGAAGTTATAAGTTTCGATATACCCTTTAGTCCCATAGATCATGGCTTTATTCTCTGTTTGAAGCTCAATAGCCCCTTTTACTACAGCCTTAACGCCATTTTCATACTCAAGCATAGACACAGCAAAACCATCACTACCACGAGGCGTTTTATTAACCATTGACTGAATATTAGCGATGGGACTATCAGCCATCATATTCGCATAAGCGATCGCATAGACCCCAACATCAAACATACCACCACCATTATCATAATCAAACACCCAATGATCATACTTAGTCGCAAAGGTGTCGTAACAATAAGCGGCTTCAATATATTTAAGATCCCCGATCAATCCTTCATCAATTCTTTTCTTGATCTCAATGTTAAGATAATTAAATGGAGCTTTCTGAGCTTCCATTAAGAAACAACCCTGCTGTTTAGCGTAAGCAAAACATTTCTTGATATCTTCTGTGTTTGTAAGCATCGGTTTTTCACATAAAACACTCTTATGATTGTCTAAACACATCATGATCTGTTGGTAGTGGACACTTGGGATCGTGGCGATATAGATAATATCGATCTCTTCATCCTTTAACATTTCATCATAATTATCATAGACACGTGGTATGCGATAAAGAGCCGCATATTCATCAGCTTTTTCACGATCGCGACTTGCGACACCCAATACTTTCGCATTATCCGCAAATGCGATCCCTTTCATAAAACGATGACTGATCTTACCAGGTCCAAGAATTCCAAAACATACTTTATTATCTTTCATAAGATTGCCTATAAATGCCTTTCTATGAATTTGATTGTTTCTTTGACAAGTTTCTCTGATTGTTCAGGATGGTCATCCCATAAACCAAAACCGTGATTAGCGTGATCCATATATAGATAATTAAAATGACATTCCTTATTTATATGAGTAAGCGCCTTATCGATCACAGCAGGACGTACTATATCATCCTCATTGCCTTGAACGATCAATAGATTATGTTTATAAAGATTTAAAGCCTTTAAGACATCATGAGCTTCCATATCCATAAAGTATTCTTTACTAAGTTCTTTTTGTCCACCAAATAGATCATTATATTTAACTGAACCATTAGTTTGAGCTTCCTTGATCATTTCATTAAGTTTTTCAGCTCCACCCATTGATTCTTCCAATCCATTCATTCCCTTAGTTAAAGCTGGTGCCCAAAGAGCCATTGTCTTAATATTTGGATTTAAACGTGAATATAGAGTCGCTAAGCGTCCTCCCATACTATAGCCAACAATCCCCATATGATCTTGATCGATATCATAGTTGTTGATCATATAATCAACACAGCTAATAAGATCATCTAATAAATTACGAATCGCAAACGCGGTAAATGACTCACTACTTTCATTACATCCTGGGAAATCCATGCGAATACTAGCAATGCCTTTAGCTGCCAATTTATCCGCAACTTGTGTGAAGCGACCTCCTTCGTGACGATCAGCCCCAAAGCCATGGGTAAAGATAACTAAAGGCATGGCTCCCTCTGTTTGAGGCAGGTTGATCGTACAAACAATTTCTGTCAATCTTTTTGATAAAATCTTAAGATCAAAGCTTTGATAGTCTGTCGATTTTCGCACGCGTTGCTTGATCGCAACGATCGCTGCAGCTGTCGCAACCGCTCCTATACCCCATAAAATGTACTTTCTACTTCTTTTTTTCTTTTTCATCTTTTACCTCCCGTTGATAATCAATATTGCTTTTTTTAGCTTGTGGATGTTGATCCTGCTTGCTAATCTGATAGAGCTTCCCATCTTTTACAAACTTAGCTCCTGTTTGTTTAAAACTGAAAGAAGTGTTATTTTCAACACATTGACGTCTAATATCTAATACCCAATCATAATCACAAACTCGTGCATTATTACCCGATTCTCCACCTACCGATATATGTTGGATAGTATTACCTGATAATAATTCTTTAAAATCTAACCTTGTCAGTAATGGTTCGCAATTGAGTTGTTTATGTTTGATTGGTAAAGTAATAAGTAAAGGTAAACGTTGATCTAAACTGTCTTGATCTTCAATACTCACCGAGATCGTTACATTAGGATACCCATCATTCCAGTCTTTTGGCAAACAAGACATGAAACGATGAATACGTTTAGTAATGATACAGAAAGATAGATCACTACGTGTTTTGATCATCTGCCACACATCATCACGCCACTGATCAGCTTCTTCAATAAAGAAATCAGAACTCAAACAAGTATATAAGTAACCATCATGAGCTTTTAAACGGTATTCATTCTGGCGATTTTTTTGGATAGGTAAATCAAAATTTTTGGTCTTTTTAACGATCGAAGGATCACGATCAAACATCTTATCCATGCGATATACATAACAATTCACACAACCCGCACTAAACTTATGACAACCATGCCACGGATTATAAAGCATTTTACTACGCTATATCATACAACATACAATACTCATCGTATGTTAAACCACTTGTGTAAACCTGTTCAGCAAGCTCTACCCCTACGTAGCGATAATGCCAAGGTTCATAAGAATAACCTGTAATGATCTCTTTAGTATCCGGATATCTTAAAATAAAGCCATACTTATGAGCATTTTCACTTAACCAAGTATATTCAGGAGTCGTTTCAAAGGGAGATGAAGGCGATTTAGTCGCTGTTACATCTACCGCTAACCCTAATTGATGTTCACTATGACCAGGACGAGCACTATAACTATCAGCCCACTTTAAGCCCCTTGTCTTTACATAATTATTGTAGATACGATTTTGTGTTTCATATGAGCGATAACCACTATAAACATAGATTCCACCCAATCCATCATTTTTGATCGCATCCGCCATCTTCATGAAAGCTTGATAAGCATCTGTCTGGATGCGTTGACCACTTGATGCGTATTGAACCGTCATATCACTTAATTCAGGCTCATAAGTATTACTTACCGCGTAGTATTTATTTAATAAAACAGCAGTTGACTCAGGATCATTTATTTCTTGAATCCCCTCATAATATTGCGTATAAGTGTTAGTTAATGTGAAGACATCTTGATCACGATTTTGCATGACATCTGTGATATAAAGATCAATATCATCAACAGCGTTAAATACCAGTAACGGCGTTATTTCTTTAAAAGTTAACGAACCGAATGCTTTCAAGACTTCTTCTGGTTCATATGTTAGTACTATAAGACGGTCATACAACAAGATATCTGTTTCATCGATCTCTTCGGCCACAAAATACAATTCAAGATAATCACCAACTTCAACATTCTCTAACATATTTGCGTCAAAAGCGGCACTATAATCTCTACTTAAGACCGTTTTTGTTAATTTCTGACTAACGATATTTTTAGCACTTTCTCGACTATAACCCATCGAACTCAACCGCATTTGATCAATCAAAGGAATAACGACCAAAAAGATCAAAACGATGAAAATAATGGCGAAAATAGCTACCAATCCATATTTGATCTCACGACGTATTTTTCTTCTTTTACGACGTATTTGTTGTACTGTCATATTATCACTCTCTTTTATTTATCATATCATTTTATCAATCAAAATTATAGACACAACCAAAAAAAGAGCACTTAAAGTGCTCCTTTGATCAACTCTTCTTGCTTATCACATTTTTCCCAAGGTAGATCAAGATCTAAGCGGCCAAAATGTCCATAGACCGCTACCTGATTATAGATTGGTCTTAATAGATCAAAGTGTTTAATGATCGCGGTTGGTCTAAGATCAAACACCCTTTTGATCAAGCTTTCAATCTTTTCATCATCAATCTTTCCTGTGTTAAAAGTATCGACATAGATAGACACAGGATTAGCTACACCGATCGCATAACTTAATTGTACTTCACATTTTGAAGCTAGACCGGCAGCGACGATATTTTTAGCGACATAGCGAGCCATGTAAGCGGCACTACGATCAACTTTTGTCGGATCTTTTCCCGAAAATGCCCCACCACCATGTTTAGCATAACCACCATAGGTATCGACGATAATCTTTCTACCAGTTAAGCCAGTATCTCCTTTTGGTCCACCAATCACAAAGCGACCAGTCGCATTGATATGATAAATCGTTTCATCATCTAATAAATAAGCCGGTATGACTTTGGCGATAACTTCTTTTTTGATATCTTCTTGAAGTGTTTTGATATCAACATAAGCCTCATGTTGTGCACTGATCACGATTGCCTCTACCCTTTTTGGTACACCATCGTGATACTCAACGGTAACTTGTGATTTACCATCTGGTCTTAAGTAAGGCAAAGTTTTGTTCTTACGAACAAACGCTAGTCTTTGAACTAATTTTTCTGCCAAGCTAATCGCTAACGGCATATATTCTTCCGTTTCATCACAAGCAAAACCAAACATCATCCCTTGATCGCCAGCACCATTACCTTCTTCATCACCATTTTTACTTTCGGATGAATGATCTACTCCTAGGGCGATATCAGTAGATTGTTGATTTAGATTACAAGTGATCACACAAGTATCAGCCGCAAAGCCAAGATCTGGATCGACATAACCGATATCTTTGATAACTTTTCGGGCAATGGCTTGGTAATCAACCTGTGCTGATGAGGTAATCTCCCCCATGATATGTAGAGCATTTGTTTCAGCTGTAACTTCACACGCTACCCTAGAGTTTGGATCAATAGCGATCAAACTATCTAAAATGGCATCAGCGACCTGATCACAGATCTTATCCGGATGTCCTTCAGCGACAGCCTCGGATGTAAAATAATGTTTTCTCATCTTTATCTCCTTGTCTAAACTTACTCTTAAAAGAAAACACGCGGATGAACGCGTGTTATTAGCAGATCATCCTTATCTTTCGGTATAATACCGCAGGACTTAGCACCACATCGATCATCTCAATAGGTTGCTGGACTTCTTCGGGCCTGACCCTCAGTCGCTCTTTATAAGGTAATGTTTACGATTGATAATTTACCACATTGTTTATCATCTTGCAAGTATTATGAATTAATTATCATGATTATGGTATTATTTAACTATAAAAGGAGATAATATGACCACATTCACAGAAATTTATCAACGCTTACTCCAACAAACGCTTGAGCAAGATGGCAATACAGATAATATGCCTGATGATTTTGATCAAGATCAACTCGATTGTCTTCTGCACCCAGAAAAACATGCGCCAATCTGGCGAATAGCTGATTGTGATTGTACCCATTTAGACCAAACTAAATGTATTGGTAGTTGCTTATTCAACGCTTTATCACAAGACACAAATGGCGTTAAGATCAATAAGGAATTATGTGTTGGATGTGAAGCGTGTTTAAGTGCTTGTCCCAACAAAAAGTTAGTGAGCTCAAAAGATATTATTCCAGCACTTAAATCATTGTTAAATAACAAAAAACTATCATACGCTTTGATCGCTCCTGCTTTTTTAGGCCAATTTAGTCCAGATGTAACCCCAGGTAAACTACGTAGTGCCTTAAAAGCGATGGGATTTGATGGTGTGATTGAAGTCTCCCTATTCGCTGATATCCTAACATTGAAAGAAGCTTTAGAATTCATTCAAAATATTAAAACAAAAGATGATTATCAATTAACCAGTTGTTGTTGTCCAATCTGGATCGCCATGATCCGTAAGATCTATAAAGAATTAATACCACATGTACCTGCAGCTGTATCCCCAATGATTGCGGCTGGACGAACCGTTAAAAAGCTCCACCCTGATTGCTTAACAGTCTTTATTGGTCCATGTATCGCCAAGAAGGCTGAAGCTAAAGAAACTGATGTTAATGACGCGATCGATTATGTGCTAACCTTTCAAGAGATCCAAGATGTCTTTACAGCAATGAACATTGATCCCTCATCAATGGAAGAAGATGAAAAAGACCATTCATCACGCGTTGGTCGTATTTATGCCTATACTGGTGGTGTCAGTGAAGCGGTCAAAGCGACCATCGATCGTTTAAGTCCTGATAATATGATCAAGATTAAAAGTGAACAAGCCGATGGTATACCAGCATGTAAAGCCTTGATTCAAAAGATCTTAAGTGGGGATATAACGGCTAATTTCTATGAAGGAATGGGCTGTGTTGGTGGTTGTGTTGGCGGACCCAAAGCGATCATTAATAAAGATGCGGGCAAAGCTAATGTAGTCAAGTATGGCGCTCAAGCCCTTTATTCAACTCCTATTGATAATCCCTATGTGATTGAAATGTTACATCAATTAGGTTTTGATAATGTCGATGATCTTTTACATGATAGTGACTTATTGACTAGACATTTTTAAAGGGCTTTCGCCCTTTTTTACTTTTTCATGATTTCATCATAATATAATCTAAAGATCAATAAACCCAATTCTGGATCGATCGTATCCATCATACTAATGATCCATAATAGCTCTTCCTTAGATTTATCACTTAAAAAATCAGCTAATTCAAACTCATCGTTATCGATCAGCTCTTGATAATCATCATAAACTTCATCATTTAATTCATCATTTTCTAACAGAAAATCTTTGACTTCTTCAAGATCATATTCGGGATCTATTTCATGGATCAAAGACAAAAAACAAGCTACTTCGTGAGCACAATAGCCTTGTTGTTCTATTTCACAATCACAATAAGCATAAAGGATCTTATCGTTTTCCATAATGATCTTTACTTCTGTATTATGACCATCATCAAAATGAAGAAGACCCTCTTTACGGTTTTTTAAGACCATGATCTTATCTTCATACAAGGCAAAACCTTGGGTTAGTTCATCAATACTCGTATAACGGGCAAACTCTTTTATATACATCTTACTCCTTATTCATAAAAGCGTTGATTTCCGCTTTTCTTTTTTCCATATCACTATAACCAAGATCAAACAGTTGTTGTAACTGTTCAATACTACCACTAAAGCGGGTAACTCCACTATCTGCACTGGGATAAACATGGATCGCTTTTTGATTTTTGACTAAATCCTTAATCTTATTCAATTCATCATAATAAGCTTTATCGCGTTTAGCGATATCTTTAGCTAATTTAGGGTACTTACGATAAACAACCTTAAATAACCATAACACAAGTTTACTATAAGGCTTTCTGACATAGTTTTCTGGTTTAGTAGTGATCACAAAATGTTTAGTATTATTATTTATGATGCTTCGATTGATCGGGATCATTGTTGTAATACCCCCATCAAGATAATCAGTGCCGTTAACATGGACTTTTCGTCCAAACATTGGTAATGTACAAGCCGCTTTAATATACAAGCTTTCCGCATCAATTTGATCATTACTGATCCAAACGGTCTCACAGCTACTAAGATCATACACACCAATCTCTGAACGTACAGGATTGGCATTTAAGACATCAATATCAATGTGGCAATCATTTTCTACCACTTGTTTAAACATATTATCATAACCAACAAGCGTCCCCTCTTTTAATAAAGGGACGATGCCAACATTGTTTTTACTACCTGCTAAGTTAATAGAATACTCTTTTAAAAGCGCTTTATTTTGACTCATATAAGCACTCAGATACAAAGCCCCAATGGATATCCCTACCCCATAATCAAAAGTAATATCATGATCTAATAACCAACATAAAGCTCCAGCAGTATATGCACCACGTAAGCCGCCACCTTCAATAACTAATCCTATTTTTTCCATAAAACGCTCCTCAAACTAAACCAATCTATATTTTACTACAAAATGGGACTTAATAGATTAAGAAATGATTGTAAGATCCGTTTAAATAGATTGACTTCTAGACACTGTTTGTAAGTAACTTCTTGGCACAACTCAATCGTTTTAAGATAATCATCTCTCATCGCTATGATGGAGTCTGTTTTATAAAGTAGTACTCCACATTCATGATGTAGATAATAACTACGATAATCCATATTAGTGGTACCAATGATCGCAATCTCATCATCCGCGACCATTAACTTAGAATGAACAAAGCCTTTTGTATACTCATAAATCTTAACTCCGTTTTTAGTTAAGATCTTATAGTTACTCTGAGTAACCATATGAACATACCATTTATCGGGGATATGTGGCGTTATCAAGCGAATATCTAATCCGTTTTTAGCTGCTAAACAAAGGGCATTTAACATCGTATGATCAATGACAAGATAAGGAGTATAGATGTAAATATAGTGCTTAGCTTGATTGATCATATTCATATGCGATGAATAGCCAGTCGCTTCCTCATCTGTTGGGCTATCTGAAAACGGTTGAACATAGCCTTCGCCCTTGATCTTTTCTAATTCTTGATCATCATAACGATAATCAAGATAATTATCAGCGACCGCTGATTCATAATTGAAAAACTGCAAGAACATCATTGTTAAACTAAAGACTGAATCACCCTTGATCATGATCGCACTGTCCTTCCAATGGCCAAAACGGACAGTCTTGTTAATATATTCATCAGCTAGATTAAAACCACCTACAAAGCCCACAATACCATCAATGACACAGATCTTGCGATGATCGCGATTATTCATTTGAATCACCAATAAAGGCCGTAACTTATTAAAAGCATGGGCTTCAATTCCAAGCTCTGCCATCTTCTTACTGAAATTCTCAGGTAAAGCCACAAAACAGCCATAATCATCATAAAGAAGTCGTACTTTTACTCCTTCTTTAACTTTAGCGATCAATACTTCTAAAACTGTATCTAGCATATAGCCAGGTTTAATAATGAAGTACTCTAAAAATATGAATCGCTTGGCCTTTTTGAGTTCGATCATCATTTGCTCAAAGCTTGATTCACCATCGGGAAAATAAGTTGTTTCATTATGTTTATATACTGGATAATAAGCATTATTCCAAATATAACAGATCTCTTTTTTAACTGTTTCACTTTGCTCCGCAATCTCTTCAATCACTGCAGGGTCTTGTTGGAATAACGGTATTGTCTCAGCTGCTGTTTTTACCGCACTTGATTGTAAGCTTTTAGGCACCTTTTTATTACCAAAGATCAA
>CAYNYC010000014.1:0-21435 GCA_964401415.1 uncultured Erysipelotrichaceae bacterium | reverse complement strand
ACCGGGTATTTTCCTTTCTAAATAGTATCCCGCAACTAAACAATATAGTCATAACCTTTATATCCGTATTTTTCTATAGTCTTATTTCTTATTTTCAGTTTCCTTTAACAGAAAATATTTGGCAACCATCATCGCTTTGATGAGATCATCAAGCTTTATATAATTAACCGTTTCAAAATCAAATTTTAATATGGCTTTCTCACACTTACTGATGATCGATGATATCACTGGTATCGCTTTTACGATATCTATTTTTAAATAAGTATCGCTAATGCTTTCATCAAGGATCAATGATCGTGATATATAAAGAGCATTTAGCCTATTTTTAAGAAGAGTATATTGTGATGTACCTACTTCAAATTTAAGATGGGCTTTTTCACATCTTTCGATGGTCTTATTGATGATCGTTAATGCTTGATTTAACTCTTTTTCTGTATACATTCAAACAATCTCCTTATTGATCATTATCAACGAATTAAAATACTACTATTTATTTTTTTCTATAACTAACAACTACTAGTATAGTGGTAATAAAACCAAGACCCACACCAATGATCATTCCTAATATGCCAACTGCTTCATATCCTCTAACTTTAGCAAATTCAAAATTAACAAAATAGTTACCACCTAGGTACATACCAATAAGTAGTCCACTGACAGCCAAAAATATTATCAATGCTAGACCTAATAGAGTTATATAAATAAGTTTACGTTTCATTTTTTCCATATGGTATTAATACCTGCCATAAAATGGCAGGTATTATATTATCTTTGAATTGGATTCCAAGCTAAAGCTAACAAATGAACAGTTATATCGGTGCTTTTAGCTCTGATCGTTATTGTTTCTAATTTTTCATTTAACATATCATAAGTCTCTGATATTCTGGCTAATTCATTCTCTAACATCATTTCCATCTCACTCAACTGTTGTCTTACTGATTCTAGTGTTTGTTTAGCCGCATCAATACCCTGTCCACTTGATAACGCTCTCGATGTGCGACTGACAGCTGTACTAACACGACTTACTGAAGTAGCCGTAATCTTTCTTCCAAATAGCGCTCCCAAGATCGCTCCACCTGCCGATAGTGCTGCATCCATCTTCTTTTGACCAGCTAATGAACTTTGTTTTTCAACAGCTTGTAAAGCTCGACGATGACGATCTTCTAAAGTATTAAGCTTAGACGCATATTTCTTCTTCATATCAGCCATAGCTTTATCTCTAGCTTCATGAGCAACATGTTGTAAACGAATACGGAAATCACGCTCAGCTTCATCTATCTCTGAAACCATCTTCAAAGTTGGACTATATAAAAGATCTACACTTAAATTTAAACGTGCATACTGATTAAACAATTTCTTCCAATCATCATATTTCTTTGGATCAGAGATAACATTAGGATAATTGGCATAGGCTACCCCCTCTAGTCCTTGATTTTGTAGATCACGAATATCTAGTTCAACTTGTTGCGCTTCACTATAATCGACTGGGATTGGTCCATCATGAAGTGGCGTAAGCATTGTATAATTTCTATTCAACATTACGTTATGTTTAACATTTTTATAAAGGATATCCGCGATACAAATAATATTAGGAGTATAAACCAAGCTTGTAATTGAACCCGCTGTAATTGGTACATAAACCTGTGCTATTTGTGGGGGTAATACTGGAGCTCTATTGTTGGTTGAATCAATATGTAAGGATTGTCTTTGTGATAGTTGTTCATTTGAACTTTCTTTACTATTTACACCTTGATTATCACTTACGATGGTCTTTTTTGGTAGATTGATGATCTGATCACGGGTAAGCGGACCAGCTAAATATGACATTACCCATCTAGTACTAAAGATAACTGGTTTATCTTCATGAACACTATGAAGATAAAAAACTCTTTTACCTAGTCCGGCTAATATTTTTTCGGTTTTAGCTTTATCAAAATTAGCTCCAGTTGAAGCTCCCTCAAGACCAGCCATTACTCGTTCTTTATCACGTTCAGTTTGTAAACGTCCTATAAACCAAGTACCAGCGTTTGATAGTGCTTTATAATCAAGATCAACTGGATTTTGTGTTGATAATACTAACCCTAAACCAAATGCTCGAGCTTGTTTAAGTAACGTAAGCAGTGGTAGTTTTGATGGTGGATTAGCAACAGGCGGCAAATAGCCAAACAGTTCATCCATATAAAGCATAGCCCGCAAACTACCTGTTCCTGATTGAGCTCTAGCCCAAGATAAGACTTCATTCAATAACATTGTCACAAAGAACATTCTTTCACTATCAGATAGGTGAGCGATCGAAAAGACAGATACTCTTGCTTTACCTGATTCATTGTATAAGAAATTACCTATGTTTAAAGGCTCACCCTCAAGCCATGCTTGAAAACTAGGTGAAGCCAACAGATTATTTAACATCATCGCTAATGAAAAGCGCTCTTTAGATGGATAAAAATTGTCTAAACTTAACACCCCTACTTTATCCATTGGTGGATTTTGTATAGCTAGGATAAGATCTGGCAATCCAAGATCTTTCCCTGCTCTCCAAGCATGCTCAAAAATATTAGCGATCAAAATATTCTCCCGACTTGTAAAAGCATCTGTCTCAATCCCAATCAATGACAATAAACTTGTCGTTGTAATATTAATTCGCTCTCTAAACGCATCAGCATCATCAATGATTGCTTGTGATGGAGCATTAAATGATCTTAATACCGACACCCCAATACCCGCTGATCCTCCTGGTGTATAAATCTTAACATCGGCCGCATCTTGAAATGCCTGAATTCTTTTACCATCTTGACCCCAATCTGCTAAACCCTTCTTCCATAGATCAGCTTGTGCTTGTGCATATTGCTCAGCACTTACCCCTTTGTTGGTTGCTTCTTGTAAATTGATCCAAGGTTGAAAATCTTCTTTACGAAGTTGCGGAAATGTTAGAGCTAGATTTGTAAGATCTCCTTTAGGATCGATCGCAATGACTGGTACATTATCAATCGCTGCTTCTTCGATCATCCCTACTCCAAGTCCTGTTTTTCCACTTCCCGTCATACCAATGATAACGGCATGGGTAGTTAGATCTTTAGACTTGAGTAACACTAGTTCTTCTTGGAGTTTCTTTTGTTGAATATCATATTCTTTACCTAAATAGAAAACCCCTAATTTTTCAAAATCTTGCATGAGTTTCTCCTTCTGTATCATCTTGATTATCAAAATCGATTATATTGAAGATCACCTTGTCATTTACTGTAGAAGCTTCCTGCATTAAAGCCAAAAGCGCATTAGCATATTCATTAAGATGATCCATAAGCTCTTTTTTATTTATTAGTGTTATATCAACTGGTTCACTTATCGTGGTTAAAACATCCCACAATGCATCTAAGTTATTACCGTAATGATCAGGAAAACTCATCGTCGAAGCCAAATAAGCATGGACTGTTTCTTTAGAAGTCATTTTACTTCCATCTAACAAGACATATTTCATACATTACTCCTTCATAAAAATTAGTTCCGTAAATGATGCATAATGATCATCAGTATAATAGATCAATCCATCATTTGAATAAACAAGGCGCTTAGCATTGCGATAACCGCCTTGATAATCAATATCACACTCAAACCAAATACGACCATCAGCATTTGGTAATAGTTTCTCCCTATTACCAAAGCGGTCTCCACCAATACTCATTTGATCGCTTACATCCCATAGATTACCATTTTCATTTTGCCAACCTAAAGCTATCGCTTCCTCTTTAGTAATATAATTATCTGGTAATTTAGCAAAAGTAAAGATATATAGAGCTACCTCTTCAACTGAGGTATAGTGACCATTTTCTTGAATTTCTGTGGCGTCTTTTGGTATTAATGATTCGTTTTTATCTATCTCAAATATACCACAACCAAACAGATTAAACAGTAAGGCAACTAAAATACTAAATAAATATAGTTTCTTTTTCATATTACTTAATGCTCCCTACTAATAAACGCGCTTAAATATTCCAACTCAAATATAAATTATAAGTTATAAATAACTTAGTATAAATTAATTATATGTAGGATAATGATGAATGTAAATGCTCATATCAAAGATTGATAATATAAAAAGTACACTGACTTATCCAGCATCAGCCTAATAAGTAGTGTACATTAAGATTGTTAATTATAACGATAAATAGCAGCTACCCCAGTTTCACTTGGCATATGAGCTTTTGACAATACCAAAACTTCTCCACCATTAAGCAAGACTAACTGAACTAGTTCATTGATAACATCACTATTATCAGGTTTATCAATATCACCAAATGTTATCTTTCCTGTCTCAAAGTCTAAGCTTCCACTAACGATCTTATCTTCTTCGATCATGATTGTCTTAACTCTACCTTCAAAGGCAGCTTTCGCAATCTGAGCAATGTCCGATGCTCCTAATGAATTCGCATTTGCCTGTGCATAAGCTTCCGTGTTTTTCTCATATTTTTCCTTGTTGATTCTTTCGATTACATCGGCAACACTTGCGCGTATCTCTGATAAATTCATTGATTCAATGGATTTATCAATACCCTCTTGGATTAAATAAGGGTTATTGCTGAGTGTTCTAAAATATGAATGATATTGACTTAAAGCAATTAGAATTAATGGCAATTTGGCCTTTTTGGAATAATGTTCATAAACAAACTGATCTACATATCTAAAATATTTCTCTGTGTCTTTATCAGCTTCTTGTTTTGGATCATCATGACCATGATACATCGTTGGTGCTCCCGTACCACCATATGATCCATGTGATAGATATGACTCTGTTTTTTGATCTCCTAATACATCTTCCATCGTTCGTGGTTGATCTTCATCAATCACAAGCTCTTCAAACCCATAACGATTTCCCTGATATAAATTGAAGTTCTCACGACTTAAACCTAGTACTTGATATTGTTCAAGAGCTTGAAAAGCCTTGATCAATGGTTTGACATAATAACTATTAGCAACTATCGCTAACTCCTTAACTGGTTCACGTAACTTATAAACAATACAATTTTTCTTATTAACAAGGATTGCTAACCCATCATAAGTATTATTCCAAAATTCTTTATCATCCTTGATTGCATATAATGGCTTCATTAATTCATCAGATTCAGAATCATCTACTAACAACTTCAATGAGTTTTCAATTGTTCTTAGTAAGTTTTTATAAACAATAACGTCTTGCTTATTATCAGGAAAGATACGATGAGTAGGTTGATAAAGCGATACCAACGGTCCTTCTTCTTTGAAGATCATATCCTCTGGAAAACGTTCAACTAGCTTATACAACATTTAAATTCCTCCTTTTTTATGTAAATGGAACATCTAAATACGGAAAACAACGTACATGTGTTGATTCCGTTATAGCTATTAGTTTTTTTAAATTATTAACTTTATGTATATTTATATCTTATCATTTATAAACATCCATTTCTAGCGATAGGCTTGAAAATACATAATAGCGAAACAAACATCATCAAGCTTGATATAACAAAAAGACCATTTACAGATATTGTATATCATCGGTAAATGGTCTTTTTTCTACATATTTAGGCTCAACCTTATTCACTATCCTTTAGGATATATTGCACCGCCATACAGCCAGGACCACCTTGGGTGATCATTACTGGTGATAGATTCATAATTTCTATTTCGATATCAGCAATTCTATCTTTGATTCTTTTGTATGCAATATTAGCTGCTTCAATGTTTTGAGCGTGAGAAATATAAACTTTATGTTGTAAATTAACCCCATTCTCTAACATTTTTTCAATGATTCGATCGATTGCTTGATTGTAGGTTCTTCCAAAACCAAGTTTTTCTAATCTTTCACTACCTTCAGTTTGAGTAACGATTGGTTTCAACTTGATCAATCCACTTAATGTTGCGGCCAAAGGAGATAGTCTTCCACCTCTTTTTAAAAACCCAAAGTCATTAGGGATCAAGTACGATTGGCATTGTGTTAAACACTTATTCATTCGCTCGATTATCTCTTCCACAGGTGTGTGTTCAATCAAACCAGCCGCCAGTTCCACCAGATATTTCTGCGTACCAGCTAAGGTTTTAGAGTTAAACAATTTGATATGTTTGATGTTGTTTCCTTCAATTACTCCTAAAGCCGAATCATAGGTAGCACTTAGTCCTTTAGTCATAGTAATGTGAAGTGCTTCTTCTACACTTTCATAGGCATTCATTACTTCACCTATTGCTGGTTGCGAAGATGTTGGATTTGATTCCTTGATCATTTCAATAAAATCATCGGAATCTAATTCGAAATAATCACGGTAGTTTTTTCCATCTACCGCTACTTGTAGTGGTAACAGGATAATATTTAAGTCCTCAGCTTGTTTTTGGCTAATCATTGAACCTGTATCAGTTATAAGTTTCATGTTCGTTTCCTTTTACAAATAATATCATATTATTTCAATTGATACTATTGAATAACATTTTGTTAGAATATAGATAATTATCTTAATCAAAGATATTTACTATATTAAAGTTATCATTTTACAACAAGTTGTCCCATCATCCCTGCTTCTTCATGTTCAAGAATGTGACAATGATACATGAACATGCCTGTGTATTTAAATCTTACGATGATCCGAACTGTTTCACCAGTGCCTACAAAGACAGTATCCTTCCATCCTTTTTCATAATCTTTCGGTTTTATTCCATCACGATCAAGTATCTGAAATTGGGTTCCATGAATATGAAAGGGATGACCAGTACTTTGCATCATCATCGCTCTATTGGTTGATATTTCCCATATCTCTGTATCACCTAGAACAACATTATCATCAGTCCGATTAATGTCAAACTTACGTCCATTTAGTGTTACCATATGTCCCATACCATCTAGTTCAATCGTTTTAATCTTGGTGACTAACTTTTCATCAAGCTTTTCAATGACTGATAAAACCTCTGGTATGACTGTATCATCGATAACTTTGTTTTTAACATTAAAGGTCATTACTAGTTCATTACCACTGAATAGTTTGATAATATCTCCTTCACTATATTTAGCAAAATCAACAACAATCTCTATTCTTTCGCCTGGGGCGATAAACAAAGAATCACGCAATAACGGTTTTTCTAATAATCCACCATCAGAGGCGATTTGATAAAAGTCATTATCATCACCAAGACGCAGTGTAAAATTGCGAGCATTGGCTCCATTTAATATCCGAAAACGCATCTTAGTTTGATCAACATCTAAATAAGGTGTGATCGCCCCATTTACGATGATGTAATCGCCATACACACCATCCATCATATTATCATCATATAAAAATGTACCATCTTGATTAAAGCTTCGATCTTGGATGATAAGTGGTATATCATTAATGCCATAATCATCTGGAAGATTTAAAGATTTCGAATTATCATCTTCAATAATAATAAGTCCCGCTAAGCCATAATAGACTTGCGTTGCTGTTGTACCTATCACATGTGGATGAAACCAGAGGGTTGATGCTTGTTGATCAATAGTAAATGAAGGTTGCCATGTTGATCCTGCTTCAATCACTTGATGAGGACCGCCATCTGCAGACCCAGTTACTTCTAATCCATGCCAATGAACAGAAGTATCATCTTGTAGGTTGTTGGTGATGTGCATACGAATAGCTTCCCCTTTAGTTACTTTAATCACGGGGCCTAAAAAGCTACCATTATATCCCATAGTTGGTGTCTGCTTATCACCAATGAAGTTAGTAGTACCAATTTGAGCTGTTAGATAGTAATCTAAAAACGCTTCATCTATTTTACTAGGCTGCAATAATGTGGGTATTGGTAGGGCTTTTCTGCTTGATGTTGGTTCTGTGTCTGTATTTTGGAGGTTATTATAAAGAGTGCTCAAATTAAGTAGTAAATAAACCACAATAGCTAAAACGCCAATACCAATCCAAATATATTTTTTGCTTTTCATTGTTGATCCTCATTTCTTGAAGTAATCGTAATCCAAATTCAGATCTCTCTTGTTTTACTAATCTAATCAATTTTCAAGAATCTAGCATTTATAGCTACGATAATAGTACTTAAAGACATTAATCCAGCACCCAAAGCTGGACTGATAATAATTCCCTGATTATATAATATTCCAGCCGCAAGCGGTAGAGCTATGATATTGTAACCCGTTGCCCAAACAAGGTTTTGGATCATCTTTTTATAAGTAGCTTTTGATAGTTTGATAATATTAACGACATCAAGTGGATTACTTTTGACCAGTATGATATCGGCTGTTTCAATGGCAACATCTGTCCCAGCACCGATTGCGATACCAAGATCGGCTTTAGCTAAAGAAGGGGCGTCATTCACGCCATCGCCAGTCATTGCCACTTGTCGACCTTCTTTAATTAATTCATCAATTTTAGCTGATTTCTCTTGTGGCAATACCTCAGCAATCACAGTATCTATATTCAGTTCTCTGCCAACATAAGCTGCTACTTTTTGATTGTCACCTGTTAGCATGATCGTTTCTATACCCATTGCTTTTAGTGTGCTTATCGCTTTTTTAGCAGTATCTCTTATAATATCAGCTAATGCAATATAACCAATCAGTTGGTTGTTTTCAAGCACAAAAACAACCGTTTTGCCTTGTTGCGCTAATTTTTCGTAATAAAACTCATCAAATTCAATGTTGTTACTCTTAATATAGCCCGGGCTTACAACCATAATGTCCTTAGCATCTATTTGCGCTTGTAAACCTTTACCAGGCAAGTTTAAATAGTTGTTAACCTCTTTAATTTCAAGATTTCTTTTCTTTCCTTCATTTACAATACCTTGAGCTATTGGATGCTCTGAGTTTACTTCCACAGAATACGCTATGGTCAGTAGTTCATCTACTGCTATTCCTATTGGTTCAATATCCGTTACTCCAAAATTGCCCTCAGTCAATGTCCCTGTTTTATCAAAGACAACTGCGTTTATTTTTCGAGCATTTTCAAACGCATTTCTGTTTCTTATCAATAACCCTCTTTTCGCACCAATACTAGTTGAGACTGCTGTAACAAGCGGAATAGCGAGTCCAAGTGCATGTGGACAAGATATTATGATTACGGTAACCGCTCTTTCTATGGCAAAACTAAGCTGCTTCCCAACGAGCATCCAAACAATGAAAGTAGTAGTACCTGCAAAAATGGCTAAATAGAATAACCATTTAGCGGCTGTATCCGCTAATCTTTGTGTTTGAGATTTTGATGCTTGAGCTTCCTTTACCAGTTTAACAACCTGCGATAAAAACGTTTCATCTCCAATCCTATTGACTTTAAATTTCAATATTCCTTCACCATTGATTGAACCACCAACTATTTCATCATTAATAGTTTTGATAACCGGAACAGATTCACCTGTTATCATGGCTTCATTAACCTCTGAATTGCCATCATATACTATGCCATCTATCGGAATTTTCTCGCCAGGCTTTACGAGTACGCTATCCCCGGCTTTTAGCTGGTTAACTAGTATTTCTTTTGTCTCACCATTTTCTTGAATAAGATGAGCATGCTCAGGCATTAGTTTTACTAATTCATCTAACGCTTTTGACGCTCCCATTACGGACTTCATTTCAATCCAATGCCCCAACAACATAATGACGATCAACGTTGCCAATTCCCAGAAAAAATCACTTCCTATTAATAGAAATACCGCAAATGTACTATAGACATATGCGATCGTAATCGCAAAGGCTATTAAAGTCATCATGCCCGGAGATTTATCCTTTAACTCATCTTTTGATCCTGTAATAAAAGGCTTACCTCCATAAACAAATATCACAGTTGACAGAAAAAACAGAATATATGTATCTCCACTAAAACGCCAATCTACATTTATAAACATCTGTATCATTGGAGATAGGATTAGTATTGGAATCATAATAATTAATGAGACAAAAAATCTCCGCTTAAAATCCTTGACCATCATAGCGTGATGGTCATGATGATCTTCGTGTTTTGTTGCAGATTGATCTCCATGGATATGTTCTTGATGATCACTGTCGTTATTTGGATGATGATGCTGTTCATCATGAGTTTCATTTACATGATTATGGTTATTATGCTTTGTTATTTTTTTCAACCTTAGCCCTCCTTGCCTAATTATTCTCTTATCAACTAATTATAGATATAAAATAAAATGGTAGTCACACAGCTGTTTAAAACAGCATTTGTGATCATTATCTGCCTAGATGAATTATCAAATTTAAATGTTTATCTAAACACATAATATCATGAATATCATTTCAAGAAAAACTTATGCTCAATATTTACTTGTTATCCCTTTGGCTTTTTGGACAATTCACAATTTTATATTTCAATTAATAACGCTTATATACAGTATATAATTATTTTTAACAACTTGCTCAAAACAAGTGTATTCCATACTACATTTAAGTGTATTAGTTATGTCGTTTTCAACAACACCCTCAAATTAAGCTTATTGCTTATTCTAATTCAAAATTGCACCAATTATCTAGGCTTTGTCACGGGATAATGTAATAAATCAACTTTAAAGATATGTGCAAAGAAGCTATACAATGACATATCTATTAAATCAAATTATATGAATCCTACTAATAACAACAATGCTTTTAGGAGTGCCAAAGTTAGCCGACACTATTGCCGTCTATTTGATTACAGTAACTTTGTCCCCGACGAAGCATATGCATAGATATCAGTGCAACATATCGCACAAGCTCTTATTTTTATGGGTATTATATTCGGTGTTAAGCGTTTTAAACCATTGCCTTATGGACTAGGATGAGGTGATAAAGAAACAGGTCTTCGTTAAGTGTTAAAATTTACTCTAATCTTTGGAGTAGGTTCGTTGATATCTCATGGATTGGCAATTTTAACAAATTCTTTTCAACCATTCGCATTTCCTTTAACCGCCAATAAAATAATCAGACAACTGTGTTTTCAACTTCTATTGTCTGGTCCATCAGAGTAACTTATCTTTAAAACTTCCGTGATCACTCTGCTTGCTTTGGTGCTTAAAAATAGGATATTTAACAAAAAGGGATTAGTGCGAATATTATTGCTGTTGTGATATTTTCATTTCCGCAGGTTGGCTTTTCTTTTACACCATTTGAGATAGGCTACGGTCTTTATCAAGTAATAATGGCTATTGTCCTTGGTCTATTTTATGGTGATTGCTATGAGAAAACAAAAAGCATGTATTATCCAATGATGATGCATAGCATCAGCAACATTATCATGATTGGGCTATCAATCATTGCAACACAATTTTTTTGATCTGTCAGCTAAGTAATTCTTATCAGGTAATTGTAGCGCTACAAACAAACACGATAGAAAAACGAATCACTTGGTTAAACAGATCCGTTTTAGTTAATCTTTTATTAAATATAAAATGCACATCTCAGCCACGATATGGTTTATAGCCAGGACTATGATGTACATTTTTTATGCGAATAGGTGGGTTTTCTTTTTCTAATTAATAACTATTGGGCTTCTAAATAAAATACTAAGCTTCCTCAATAAGTTCTTTACCATTTTTTACTCTCCACTTTCGATATTCATCTACATCAGAATGAATCATCTTTAGTACACAACCTAATAGAATAAGATCATCGACATAACCAATGACCGGAATAGCATCATGAAGCAAATCAAAAGGTGAAACAATATATATCAATGTTGAAACAATACTAATTATTATTCCTAATGGTATGTCGGTATATTCTTTCTTAATATAACTTCTGACTAAAGAAACCAAGCTAGCAATATCACTGACATACTCTCCTACACGTGGTATTAACTTTAATTTTTTTTCAAGTCTTTGAATCAGCTTTTCAAATTTGTCTTTATCATCGATCGTTGACTTTGCTTCATCACTATTAGTTTCAAGCGCTTTAATGATATCTTCTTCTGATAATAATTTGTTTTCATTTTCCATAAAGTTTTCCTCTATTTTCTTTCTTGATATAGGATGTGTGTTCTTCGCGAATGATTCATATAATGTAAGCTCATTATACTTGAAAAAATGATAATCATATTCAAGCTAGATACAAATAAATACCAACATAGTGGACTATACTAGCTCCTAAAACAAATAAATGCCAAATACCATGATTGAATGGTATTTTTCTAAATCCATAAAATATTGTTCCAACAGTATATAAAACGCCACCACCCAATATCCAATAAAAGAAACTAATACTGGTCGCATTGATAATTGCCTTTATTGGTAGAATAGCTATCCATCCCATACCGATATACAAGGCAAGCGAAACTTTCTTATATTTATCAAATTTACCATAGGTAAGTATTTTAAAAATTACACCAGACAAAGCTATTACCCAAATACCAATTAATAATACTACTCTTAATGCCCCCGTTAGGGTTAAGGTTACGATTGGAGTATAAGTTCCCGCAATAAAGATAAATATTGATGAATGATCAAAAACTCTTAGTACTCCTTTAGTTTTTTCATTAGTAATACTATGATAGACAGTTGACGATAGAAACATTATAATGATACAAACACCATATATACTAAAACTAACTACTGAAGAAACATTACCTTCTTTAATAGCCATTGTTAGTAATATACTCAACCCAAAAATACCGAATACTACTCCTAATCCATGGGTTATACAATTAAATATCTCTTCTACCTTTTCATGCTTTTTCATAATACTAACCTCACCTAATCTAGTTAATTAACTGTCTATGACAATAATAGACTAATATCTTTGTCTTATAAACATTAATTTCTTATTTCTTCCAATAATATTTGAGCCATCGATATTTCCATCATGATGTAAGACTTGATTGTTGTGATGTATAATGATGATAAGGTAAACGAATACCAGTTAGTCCTAAACTTAGTTCTTTACTATTTAAAGAGGTGAAATTTATTTATATGCTAAACACCCTATACACAACATATATGTTTATCCTTAAAATGTTTGCCATATATTTTGGAATTATATCTATTTTCTCCCTCTTTGGAAAAAAGAAAGAGAAACAAACAGATATAAGGCTTAAATTCGCCGTTTTAATACCCGCTCGAAATGAACAGAATTGTATAACTGGAATAATCAAGAGTTTAAAGAAGCAAGATTATCCTCATGAGTTAATTGATATTTATGTCATACCAAATAATTGTACTGATAATACCGCTTCTGTAGCACTGGCAAGCGGGGCTTATGTATTACAAGCCCCACAAGATGTTAAGTATAAAGGCGGTGCACTACAATTCGCTATTAATAAACTACTAGATGATAGCAAACAGTATGATGTCTTCTTAATATTTGACGCTGACAACGTTGCTAACTCAAAGTTTGTATCGTCAATGAATCAAACCCTTTGTAACGACGCCAGAGTAGCTAAAAGCCGAATCCTAGCTAAAAACAATAAAGAGTCTTGGGTAGCGACTTGTTACGATATCCACTTTTGTACGGCAAACCTGTTTTTAAACAGGGCAAGAATAAGAATAGGATTTTCAGCTAGGGTAATAGGTACAGGGTTTGCCATAAAAAGTACTTATTTGAAAGAGTTAGGTGGATTTAACACCACCTCAATTACTGAAGATGCTGAATTCTTTGCAATTTGTGCCGTTAATGGAGAAAAGATCGCTTTCTGTGAAGATGCTATTACCTACGATGAAGAAACCAATAGCTTCAAAAAATCGATGATTCAACGCAAACGATGGATGAGTGGAATAATGCATGTTGTTATTTTAAAATTTAAAGATCTATGTAATGCTTTATTCAGAAGAAAAAGCATGAAATATGCCTTTGATGCTTTAGTACAGCTTACCTTCACTTACATGCAAGCCCTTATTCCCTTTGCCTTTATATTATCAATATTAACTGCTTCAAGCAGTTATATTGTCAACACACTACCTCTATCAATATTAAGGACCTATCTTTATGTCTTGTTTTTGGCAATGCTAGTTTTAATATTAGAAAAACGCCTGGTATTTTCTAAAAATGTTTTGTTAGGTATTATATTGTATCCGTTTTTTGTTTTGTGTTTTATTCCACTACAAACCATATCATTATTTAAAAAGACGGATCATTGGACAGAAATAGGACATACCGGTACGCCTACTTCCTTAACTGATCAAGACATTACTGACTCATCTTTACAACATCCATCTCAAAATTTAAGTCTTGATCCTGATGAAGAAAGTTGTAACTAGTCACATGTTATTAACTTCGCTAAAAAGACTTGCTAAATACTCCCGTAATTTCGTTATCTCTGCTATAACTGATATGCTTATTTATACGATTATTCTCTTTTTTACTAAACCTGTTTTCGGGTCTGGTATCGCGATTGTAATCGCTACAGTTATTGCTCGTATCACATCATCATTTGTTAATTACAATCTTAACAAAGCCCTCTTTTTAACAGTCAACAGAAATCACAACAGATTCTTTATTCGCTACTATATTCTTTGGTTGAGTCTTCTCATATCAACAACCGGTATTACTTATTTGATTAATGCTGTGTTCTCAGCGAATGAAGTCCTTGCTAAAATGATCTCAGATATGAGCCTAGGCATTTTTAGTTATCAAATTCAGAAACATTGGGTTTTCAGTGAAAAAACAACTCCTACAAAAAGAGGTCTATATTTCAAGTTTGTCAGAATGGTTTTCCGTATATTTATGAAAGGTAAAGATCGAGTCGATCCAAAAATATTCA
This sequence comes from uncultured Erysipelotrichaceae bacterium, assembly GCA_964401415.1. Taxonomy (GTDB): domain Bacteria; phylum Bacillota_I; class Bacilli_A; order Erysipelotrichales; family Erysipelotrichaceae; genus JAQUCI01. Next base: position 6,766 of record CAYNYC010000014.1, on the reverse strand, counting down.
CACAACCAAATGTTCTTATCGGCCACCATCAAAACTTTTATGGTCCATTTCTTGCATTAACATGGTTACCAGATACAGTGAGTTTTTGGGTTGTTGATCATTTGTTTAATTTCAAAGACTGTTTTAGGATGTATTACAACTTCACTTTTGTTAAAACGATCAAACTACCTAAACTAGTTGCCTTGGTTCTAGCATTTCTTTGTGCCTTATTAATTCCACCTCTTGTACGATCATCACGATCAATACCTGTTTATCGAGATTCTAGAAACATTATGACTACATTCAAACAAAGTTTAGAAATTCTTAACAAAGGTGAACAGGTAATGATTTTCCCTGATGTAAAATACAATGATGCCAGTTCAACAATGGGTGAAGTTCATACTGGTTTTACTCACATCGAAAAAGTGTACTATCAAGCAACTAATAACCATATTGCTTTTGTCCCAATTATCATAAAAAAAGATAAGGGTTTATTAACCAATGTCTCTAGCATTTACTTTAATGATGAATCATCGTTTGTATTACAAAAAGACACTGTGATAAATCAAATAATAGAAAGTATAAATTCTGATGTAACATAAGCTGTGTCATTAATCAGAATAAATCATATAGTGTGTAATCTTCATTAATTAGCATATAATAGAGTTATGATAGAACAACCAAAATATAAAGTAATAAAACAAGCAGGTTCATTTGAGCTAAGACATTATCAATCTTTTACTATGATTGAATCTTTTGACAACAATCTAAAGAGTTATAACGGTTTTCGTTTAATCTTTGATTTTATTCAAGGTAATAATCAGAATAAACAAAAAATAGCCATGACAGCTCCTGTAGTAAATCATTTAGATGAGAAAGGTATTCATACTACTGCTTTTGTCATGCCCTCTAAAATGAAACATGATGATGTTCCTTTACCAATCGATCAGAATCTAAAAAAAGTGTTAATCCCTGAGCGTCTTTGTGCAGTATATAAATTTAGATTTAACCCTAAGATGGATAATATTCGAAAGTATGAAACAGATTTGCGATCATGGATTAAACAAGAAGGTTATACTATCAAAGGCGAATTACAACTAGCTCGATATAATCCACCATTTATCCCAGGCTTTCTTAAGCGAAATGAATTATGGTTTGAAGTGATCAAATAATATTAATTCACAACAAAACATCTAATTCATATAATAGTACATTCATCAGCATTCCAGTTTATCTTGGGGATGCTTTTTTATTGAATTTCCCACACAAAAGTGGCTGTATCACTAACATCAATATCATCAGGCTCAATCTCAATAACTCTTGACATCTCTATCATTGACATACAATCCTCATCCATATCATATCTAGTTTTAGAATAAATATTTAGCTCTCCCCAATTATAATCAATGGAAAGTAACTCCCCTATTTTAACATTAGACGCCTCACAGAGTATTTCAGCTTTACGTCTAGCATTTAATGTTGCCGAACGTAACATCTGCTCATTAATAGCAGTGGCATCCTTAACAGTAAAGGCGATTGTCAGTTGTGGATTTGCCAAACAGGAAGCCACAGTGTTCAGTGCATAAGACAACATCTTGGAATCAAAATCAAATTCCACCTTAAGAGTATGACTAACAATATAGCCGTTAAAAACGTATTTGTAGTTACCGTTTTTATCTTTTACTTGATTTTGATCTATTCTAACATCAAAACTTTTTGTCTTTATCGATTCTTTATCAAAGCCAATACTATTCAAGCTATTCTTTAGTTGATCTAGCTGTTCAGCTGCCTTTTCCATTGTTTTTTCATAGTTTTTATGATGTGCTTGTAAAGACATTGAAAGTACTACATAATCCGATTTCGCTGATACCTTACCGATTCCTTTTACTGTAATAGTTCTTGTCATAACCAGTTACCTCCTTTAAGGATATGAATTAAGCATACTCCCTACTCTATTAATTAATACTGTCCATCTTGGGTGTAAACAAATATTTCTTCATCATGAGTCTATTTATTAAAATGTAAATTATGCAAAACAAATATGTTGTTGTTTTAACACGATAAAACAAATCATTTTATTCAGATGTTTTAAGCCATTCTACAGTTTATGTAATTATTCTATTCCTAAAAGAACATTCAATCCATCAACTTTAACATGATAAGTATGGGCATCTTTTGGTTTTACTTTAATATAAAGCATTTTACCAGGTTGAGTAAGCTGTCCTGTACGTACATCAAAAGCAGATCCATGTTTTGGGCAAATAATGTTATAACCATCCAAATTACCATCAAAAAGAGATCCTCCCATATGGGGGCATTTATTGTCAATGGCATAAAATGTTCCTTCAATATTTACTACTAGGATTTCTTGATCATTATAGATAATTTTCTTCTTGTCACCATTTGCTAGTTCATTGGTTTGCGCTATTGTTATATATTCCATGTTTGTACCTCTTTCAAATAAATAATATCATATATATTGATAAGATACATTTTGTCTTCTATCGCTGTACAAACAAGTAAATAGATCGAATTGTAGATATGCTATTATACTTGTAGAATGAATACTCTTTTTAAATAGCAATTAAAGGTTTTTCTAAGCTTATTTTATTTGTTGGCTGAATCTAAATTAAGTATAATAACTATCATTAGTAATTTATGGAGGTAACACCTTGTCTATCAATAAAATATGGAAACCTGAAACTTTTCAAGGGCATAATAAAAAAAGTAATTATTTCGAAGGATGGTATTACAAGCTTATTGATTCATCTAGGAAAACGGTTATTGCGATTATTCCTGGAATAGCCATCGGTAAAAACAAGCAAGACTCTCATTCATTTATACAATTTATTGATGCTGTAAGCAGTCAAACGGAATATTTTCAGTTTCCATTTGAAGATTTTAGTTCAAACAGAAATGCATTTGATGTAAATATAGGAACTAATCATTTTTCTGATAGTGATATTTCTATTAACCTTAATAATGGACAAACAACAATTTGTGGTCAGCTCCAATTTAGTAACATCACAAAATATCCAAAATCGATCTTGCATCCTGGGATTATGGGACCTTTTTCTTTTATACCAGGTATGGAATGCTATCATGGAATCGTCAACATTACTCATACTATCAGTGGGACACTTACTATCAACGGGATTGACGTAGATATGACAGGTGGCGAAGGGTATATCGAAAAAGATTGGGGAAAATCTTTCCCTGATTCGTGGATTTGGCTTCAAGCAAATCACTTTGAAATTAATACAACTTCCTTTATGTTCTCAGTCGCGCACATTCCTTTGTTAGGAAGTACCTTTACAGGATTGATTTCCTTTTTAAAAACTAAAGATGGGTTTTATAATTTCTCAACCTATAATGGTAGTAAGATAAAACATCTTACGATTGTAGATAATACTTTAAGAGTTGCCATAGCTCACAAAAACCATATACTAAATTTCACCGCTAAATACAGTCAGGGTGGTATTCTTAAAGCACCTAAAAATGGTCTGATGAAGCGAAATATTGAAGAGAGCATAACAGCTGAAATAGAATTATCTCTTACTGATAAAAAAGGCAATACTATAATTGATGGAACAAGTAATTGGGTGGGTATGGAATTATCTGAGGCTTTCGATTTAGAGGTATAGCCTAGTTATAGTATTTATACCTGTCATTTATAAAAATTTATAATCAGAAATAAATGTATATATAAATAGTATTTGAATTCGCAACTTTTTTGCGTTAAATTGTAATTAATAGGAGGTAGCTAATATGCGAAAAGATTTAGCTCGTTTAGAGACAGAGAATAGGAATCATCATACAGACAATATTGATGTCGTCTCCACTATGGAAGTGTTAAAAATGATTAATGATGAAGATCAAACCGTTGCTTTTGCCATTCAAAAAGAATTACCAGCTATTGAAAGATTAACAGATGCATACATCGATACCCTCAATAGTGGTAATAGAGTATTTTATATTGGAGCAGGCACTTCAGGAAGGTTGGCTTTTATTGATGCTGCTGAACTCGTACCTACTTATGGTTTAGCTGATAATTTAGTTGTTGGTATTATGGCTGGAGGTTTACCAGCAATGCGTCGTGCTCAAGAATTTGCGGAAGATAAGGGTGATGAAGGCGTAAAGGACGTAAAAGATAATAATTTAACCAAAAATGATTTATTAATTGGACTCGCAGCTAGTGGAAGAACCCCATATGTTAAAGAAGCGATAAAATACGCAAAAAGCATTGGAGCAATGACTGGCTCCATTTCATGCGTATCAAATGCTGAAATCTCACAAATTGTGGATTATCCAGTTGAAGTAGTAGTGGGACAAGAGGTAGTCTTAGGCTCAACTAGAATGAAATCAGGTACGGCACAAAAACTTGTTTTAAACATGATCTCTACCGCTGCATGCGTGCGAACAGGAAGAACATACAAAAATCTTACATTATCAAAACCAACGACTGAGAAAGGTTATTACAGACGTATACGAACTCATTCAAAAGAATTAAATGTTACTGAAGAAGTATATAAAAAAGTATTCATTGAAGCCGAACAAGATGCCAAAGTTGCTCTAGTTATGATTAAATCTGGTTATTCTAAACAGGATAGCGTAGCACTAATTGAAAAGCACCAAGGTCGAGTACGACAAGCTCTTAGATCCATTGGATTAGATTAGTATCGGTATTGTTCTGTTAGTATCGATAAAATTTAAAATAACATTGGTTAGTAACATTTGTTTTCTAAATTGTAATGACACTAAAAAAATAGCTTTTTCAGTCTTTATTGCTTGTACTTTTTAAGCATACAAACTCTAATTAAACTTTATAGCTATTTCATACACAATTGGTGGAGATGAGGGGATTCGAACCCCCGACCTCTAACATGCGAAGCTAGCGCTCTCCCAACTGAGCTACACCCCCAACAGAAATTATTATAGCACTTAGTGAACTTTGTTGTATCTATAATATAAAAAAATCCATCTTAGTTGATGGATTTTGTAATTATAATACTCTTACTAAGATTACTAAGACAAAGAAGAGGATACCAATAACTAATGTTGCATTAGCTATTACCTTTTCTGGACCTCTTTCTTTTACATTAGAAAATAAATTAAGTCCGCCACTACCAGTAAAAGCACTGCTAATACCGTCTGATTTACCACTTTGTAATAGGGAAAGAAGTATTAATACAACTGCTGTTACCATTAATAATACATCTAACATATTAACTCTCCCTTCAACGCTCACTAATTATAACAAATGATAAGTAAAAATACAAACACAAAAAAGACAAGATTATTGATCTTGTCTTTATCTAAATCATTACTTACTTGTATAAGTTATAGAAAGCGTCTAAACCTGGGAATATAGCAGATTCACCTAGTTCATCAGCGATTCTCATCAACTGATTGTACTTAGCGATACGATCTGTTCTTGAAGCAGATCCGGTCTTGATCTGACCAGCATTTAAGCCTACTACTAAGTCAGCGATCGTTGTGTCTTCAGTCTCACCTGAACGATGTGATACAACACATGTGAAACCAGCTTTTTTAGCCATTTCCATGGCATCGATCGTTTCTGTGATCGTACCAATTTGGTTCATTTTAATTAAGATTGAATTAGCAACGCCTTTTTGAATACCTTCTTTTAAGATAGCAGGATTAGTAACGAATAGATCATCACCAACGATCTGTACTTTAGCACCTAAACGATCAGTAAGTTTCTTCCAACCATCCCAGTCTCTTTCACCAAGACCATCTTCAATTGATATAATTGGATATTTTTCTACCCATTCAGCATACATGTCGATCATTTCATCAGTTGTCTTGTTTCCTTGACCTGATTTCTTTAGTTCATACATCTTAGTGTCTACATTGTAGAATTCACTAGCTGCAGGATCTAAAGCGATACATACATCTTTACCTGGTACAAAGCCAGCTGCTTTAATAGCTTCAACGATTAATTCTAATGGTTCTTCATTAGACTTACATGCTGGAGCGTATCCGCCTTCATCACCAACGTTAGTATTATATCCACGTGCTTTTAAAACTTTCTTTAAGTTATGGAATATTTCAGCACCCATTCTGATAGCTTCATTAACATTAGGAGCACCAACAGGCATAACCATAAACTCTTGAAGGTCAACAGATGAGTCAGCGTGTGATCCACCATTTAAAACGTTCATCATTGGAACAGGTAATGTTTTAGCATTCAATCCACCAAAATATTTATACAAAGGCATACCATAGAAATCAGCTGCACAACGCGCAACAGCCATTGAAATACCTAGTATTGCATTAGCACCATATTTTGATTTGTCTTTAGTACCATCAAATTTGATCATGAAATTATCGATACCGTTTTGATCAGTAACATCCATACCAATGATCTCATCAGCTAAGATTTCATTAACATTACTAACTGCTTTTAATGTACCTTTACCTAAATAGCGACTCTTATCACCATCTCTTAATTCTAAAGCTTCTCTTTCGCCAGTAGACGCACCACTTGGTACGATAGCTCTACCCATTGCGCCAGATTCAGTAACAACTTCTACTTCAATCGTTGGATTACCACGTGAGTCTAATACCTCGCGAGCATATACATCAATAATAATTGGCATCGTTATTCCTCCTTAGATTACCACTTATAAAATACTACAAATATTTTATATTTCAACTACTTAACAGCATTTACTAAAGCCACAAATGAATCAACCTTCAATGAGGCTCCGCCTACTAAAGCACCATCAATATCTGGTTCAGCCATATATTCAGCAATGTTTTC
>CAYNYC010000013.1:0-21568 GCA_964401415.1 uncultured Erysipelotrichaceae bacterium | reverse complement strand
TTATGAATTGAGTCTAAAGTAATAATGCTTTTTTGTCAAGCATTTATCTTCCACTATCTTATACAGAAATCTTATGCTTTTATAATTTCCCTTTATTTCCTTGGTAATAAATGAGAATGATCATTTCAAATTAATTAGACCATTGTTTGAATTCTTCATCTGTTGCTAAAACTTGATGGGTTGGTGATAGCTGATGAACTTTACCCTCTAAGTAATCAACCTGCATCTTATCTTTATCATAAACAAGCGCCACTCTTTTTTTCTCTACTTTTGGATTGGGATGTGGAATAGCGGATAAGAGTGACTTCGTATACGGATGTACTGCATTATTAAATATCTCTTGGGTAGTACCCGTTTCCACTATGTGACCTAAATGCATAACTCCAATACGATCACTAATATATTTAACCATTGATAGATCATGAGCGATGAATAGATATGTTGTCTTCAGCTCATCTTGAATATCCTTCATTAGGTTGACCACCTGCGCTTGAATTGATACATCTAACGCTGATATCGCTTCATCGGCGATAATTAGTTTGGGATTCATGATCAATGCCCTAGCGATACCGATACGCTGTCTTTGACCACCAGAAAACTGATGAGGGTAGCGAGTAGCGTGTTCCTTGGATAAGCCAACTTTTTCTAAGATTGCTTTAACTTTTTCATCAATTTCACTTGGTGAATCATATAATTTATGAATAAGTAAACCTTGAGCGATCAACTCACTGACTTTCTTACGGGGATTTAAACTAGCCATTGGGTCTTGAAAGATCATTTGCATATTTTGTCGCAAATGTTTTTCTTGTTCTTCATTCAGTTTTCCACTTATCTTTTGACCATCAAAGATGATCTCACCAGCTGTTGGATCATATAAGCGAATGATTGAGCGACCTGTTGTTGATTTACCACTACCACTTTCGCCTACTAATCCATACGTTTCACCAGGATAAATATCAAAACTAATCCCATCAACCGCCTTTACTGTATAGCGTCGATTGATCCGAAAATGTTGTTTAAGATTTCTAACCGATAACAAAGGTATTCTTTCAGTCATTATCGCTATCCTCCTTTAACATTTTAACTATTCTTTTTTGAAGTTGATCAGGCATCCTAACCTTAGGCGCGTTAGGATGACATAACCAACTGCTGACCCGGTGCTGGCCCCCGACATCGAACATAGGAGGTTCAAGGCGGAAATCAATATTTAAAGCATATGGGTTACGGGGTGCGAACGCATCACCGGGTACAGTTTCTAATAGATTAGGAGGACTACCAGCAATCGCAAATAAGCGTTTGCTATCCGTATCCATGTCTGGCATACTACTTAACAAGCCCCAAGTATAAGGGTGTCTTGGATCATAAAATATCTCATCGATATTTCCCTTTTCGACAATTTTACCTGCATACATCACAGCTACATAATCGGCTACTTTAGCCACAACACCTAAATCATGGGTTATGTATATAACAGATATATTACTTTTCTTTTGAATATCTTTGATCAGTTCTAAGATCTTGGCTTGAATCGTAACATCAAGGGCCGTTGTTGGTTCATCACAAATAAGGACATCTGGGCTACAAGCTAAAGCGATCGCTATCACGACTCTTTGTCGCATTCCCCCCGATAATTGATGGGGATATTGTTTTAGTCTTTTTTCAGGGTCTTCAATGCCAACTAAGTTCAACAAATTTAAAGCTCTTTTTTTCGCTTCATCTTTACTGATTGACTCATGTTCAATCATCCCTTCCATGATCTGTTTACCAATATTCATGGTTGGATCCAGTGATGTCATTGGATCTTGAAAGACCATGGCAATTTTTTTACCTGCTATTTGGTATCTAATTTCTTTAGGAGTCATCTTAACAAGATCAACACTTTTATTTTCATTACCATCTTGATAATCAAAGGTGATTGAACCGCTATCAATCGTACCATTACTATCCAATATACCCATGATCGCTTTTACAGTAACTGATTTACCACTACCACTTTCACCAACGATCGCTAGGGTTTCTCCTTTAAAAAGGTCTAATCTGACGCCACGAATAGCACTAACTGTACCACTACCTGTTTTAAAAGATATATTTAGATCACGGATGGATAAGACTCTTTCTTTTTGTACTTTCATTTTATCCCTCCTACATCTGTTTCATCTTTGGATCAAAAGCATCACGTAAGCCATCCGCAAATAGATTAAAGCTCAACATCAATAAAGCTAAGACAATGATTGAACTGGTAATAATGTGAGGCATGACCGTGATTGATTTATAACCTTCATTGATCAAAGAGCCAAGCGAAGCTAAAGGAGCCGGAACCCCTAGTCCCACAAAAGACAGATACGCTTCCATAAAGATTGCATTTGGAATTGAAAACATACTCATAATAATGATCTGACCAAAAATATTAGGCAAGATATCTTTAAAGATAATCGCAAAATCGCGAGCTCCTAAAGTCTTAGACGCTAAGATATATTCTTGTTCTTTAAGCTTTAACACCTGCGCACGCGCAATCCTACTCATACCAATCCAACCGGTAATCATTAGCGCGAAAATGATCGAAATAATGCCAGGCGGTAGGATTAATCCCAATAACGTTACGATAACAAGTTGTGGGATACCATTAAGAATCTCCGCAAAGCGTTGCATCACGATATCAATCTTTCCCCCAAAATAACCTGATACAAGACCATAGACCATCCCAATGAAGATATCGATCACAACGGCTGTAAAAGCGATGATTAACGATACTCGGGTTCCTTCCCATACTCTTGTAAAGATATCTCTTCCTTGGGTATCACTGCCAAACCAATAATATAGATCGCTAAACCCTTTTTGTATGTAAAGATTAACACCATTACGTGTTCCATCAAAGATACCAAACTGCTCAAGCCAGCTAATACGAGGTGGTAGAGATGCTTGCTCGATGAGGATTGATTTATATGTATGCTCATTGAAATATGGTCCAAAAACGGCTAAAACAACAATCAATAATACTACAACCACCCCAAAGATCGCACCTTTATTTTTAACAAAGTTAGCTAATACATCTTTAAGATAAGATGTTGAATTATATGTTTTATCAATCAACTTTTCATTTTCATCATGAGCAAACTGAAAATCATTTTCTAAGAATTGATATTCTTTCATTTCTTCAATACTCATATTAGTTAGCCCCCTTTGCAATTCTGATCCTTGGGTCAATTACTCCGTAGAGAATATCCACAACTAACATAGTAATGATATATAAAGAACTATAGACAAAGGCTATCGCAATAACAACATTGTAGTCATTCATTTGAATGGCATTAACCATTAATGAACCAATACCTGGAATCGCAAATATCTTTTCAACGACCATACTTCCCGTCAACAATCCAACCATAAGGGGGCCGATAACTGTTACTATCGGTATTAAGGCATTACGAAGAGCGTGCCTTAATATTAGTTTCCATTCCTTTACTCCTTTGGATTGAACTAAACGAATATAATCTGATCCAAGCACATCGATCATTTCTGATCGTGTAAAACGGGCTACATTAGCGATGGTAAATACCGATAAAGCTAATGTAGGTAAAACCGATGATTCAGCAGCTTTTGCCATGTTATAAAGAATTGGAAACCAACCCAATTTATAACCAACAAAATATGCTAATCCAAGCGCAAAAACATAAGATGGAACACTTACACCAAGAGTTGAAATCATAACCGTAACAGTATCAATCCAAGTATTATGTTTGATAGCGGCTGTTATGCCCAATAGTAGACCAACAACTGACCCTAAAGTGATTGCTTGTAAACCTAATTTAATCGTGATTGGTAAACGACTAGCGATCATTCCACTTACCGCAAAGTTTTTATTGATCGTATAAGAAACACCAAAATCCCCCGACAACATATTGATCACATACTTATAGAACTTAACAAAGAAAGGTTGATCTAGGCCATACTTGGCATATAACAACACACGTTGTGCTTCTGTTAATTTCTCATCATTAAATGGAGAACCAGGCATTAACTCGAGCATTAAAAACAAGATAAACAAAATAGCCATCAAAGTTAACAGTGATATCACGACTCTTTTTAAGACGTACTTTCCCATAAACTCTTCTCCTTTCTTAATGATAAAACATTACAGCGGTAGCCGCTGTAATGTTTTTATCTGTAGAATTTAAACTCTAATCAAGTGTTACGCGTTTGAAACTATCAATACCAACAGTATGTAGTTCGATACCTTGTACACTTGTACTGATCATTAAAGCTCCACCATTTTGATAAATAGGTATTACAGCACAATCATCTTCTAATAGGATTCTTTCGGCTTCTTTCAACATTTCCCAACGAGCTGCAGCATCTCTGGCAGTAACACCAGCGGTGGCTTCTAAAACAGTTTCATCATATGCAGGATTGTTATAGCCAGCATTATTATTAAACGATAAGAATAGATCAAGATACGTCTGTGGATCTGCATAGTCAGGACCCCAACGAGTTAGACCAAATTGATAATCACCAGCACGCATTAGTTCTAAACGTGACTTCTTAGGTTGACTCTTAAGTGTAACAGATAGTCCCTCTAAGTTAGTCTCAATCTCTGATTGAATAAACTCAGCTACAGCTTTACTAGCTTCAGTGTCTTCAAATAATACTTCAATCGTTAATGTTTCAACACCAAGATCTGCTTTAGCAGCTTCCCAATATTCTTTGGCTTTTTCAACATCAGTTGCTACAAATACAGGCGCTGATTCACGATAATCTTTGCCATCGGGTCCCGTAGCTAAAGTCTTAGGCACAATACCCTCAGCAGCTACTGATCCATCTTTTAAGATATTTACAGCGATTGACTCACGATTAATTACTGAAGAAACTGCTTTACGCAAGTTAACACTATCAATACTTTCATCTGCGACATTAACTGATAGATACCATAAGTAACCCTGTAATCTTTGAACAAATGATGGATCATCTTGATAAGCACCAACTAATTCGCCAGTTAAACGGACATAGTCTAAGTTACCTGATTCAAACTCCAACATGGCTGACTGCGTGTCATTGATAAATCTAAAGTTTAAGCCATCAACTTTAACTTCAGCAGCTTTGAAATAATCTTCATTTTTTACAAATGTATAACTGTTACCAGATGTCCATTCTGTCATCACAAATGGACCATTAAACAATAGATTTGCTGGGCTCAAGGCATATTGATCACCTTGTGCTTCATAAAATTCTTGATTTAAAGGGAAGAAAGTAGGGAAAGCCATCAAACTCAAGAAGAAGTTTACTGGAAGGTCTAATGTAACCTCTAACGTTTTCGCATCTAAGGCTTTAACACCTAATTCTTCAACTGGTAATTCACCAGCTACAACAGCAGACGCATTTTTTAAAGCTATCGTTTCAATTATAAAATTGTATTCACTAGCAGTGGCTGGATCAGCTAATCTTTGCCAACCAAACACAAAGTCAGCAGCAGTAACGGGATCTCCATTACTCCAATTAGCATCAGCTAAGGTAAATGTATAAACGGTTGTTCCATCATCGTTATATGCAACTTCCCAAGACTCAGCTATTTCTGGCATTACATTGCCATCTGCGTCAAGTTCAGTTAGACCAACGATACCAGAGTTAATCGCGATAAACGATGTACCATCAGTCGCAATATGATGATCCATTGATGATAGATCGATATCCGTTGCGATATTGACGACTTTAGTATCAACAACATCTTTTCCACCGTTATCAGTTGTAGTACATCCAGTGAATAATGCTAAAACTAAAGCCAAGATTATTAGTAATCTCACTTTTTTCATAGTATTTCTCCTTAAAATATATTCTCAGTATATAATCGACTGAAAATAAAGTCAAGTTAATTTTCATATTACTTACATTTCTTTCAGTAATTAATGTAAATTTTCACTCTGGCTAAAAAAAAGACCCGAAGGTCTTTCTTTACTCAGTTGTTTCTGCTTGAACAGGAGCTTGATTTACAGTTTCTGTGTGGATGATATCACCCTCACCATTATCAAGATCGCTCATCAAGACATCTTCTTCTTTAAAATTACGCGCTTCACGTTCGCTTCTTAATTGAGCAGCTAACTCATGAATGGCTTCTGTAGAAGCACGGTATGCTTTAGATCCGGTACCAGCTGGTATCATCTTACCAATAATAACGTTCTCTTTTAAACCAAGTAGATGGTCGATCTTACCCTTAACCGCCGCATCCGTTAAAACCTTAGTGGTTTCTTGGAAACTAGCCGCGGATAAGAATGAATCAGTTTCTACTGAAGCTTTAGAGATACCTAATAATGTCGGACCAAAAGTTGCTGGATTCTTACCTTCAATCAACATATCCCGGTTTAGGTTGGTAATATTAGCCAAACTAATTTGGATACCTGAACTTAAGTCAGTGTCTCCTGGATTGATCACAATAACTTTTCGTAACATCTGACTGATAATAACTTCAATATGTTTATCAGATATTCCAATACCTTGCGCCCCATAAACCTTTTGAACTTCTTTAAGGATATAGTTATGAACCGCATTGACACCAGCTACTTCAAGAAGTTCTTTAGGATTAACCGGTCCTTCTGTTAGTTTATCACCAGCATTTACTTTTGTACCAACCTTGATCCATGAACGAATCGTTTGGTTGTGATCGGTATTGTGTTCAATCGTTTCTGTTTCGTTAGCGACCATGATTTTAAAGCCACTACCATTATCGATCTCGATAATCTCAATAATTTCACCACCGATCTTGGCGATCGTAGCGTTATGTTTTGGTGATCTGGCTTCAAACAATTCCTCAACACGCGGTAAACCTTGAGTGATATCACTACCACCAGCAACACCACCGGTGTGGAAGTTACGCATAGTTAACTGTGTACCTGGCTCACCAATAGATTGGGCAGCCATGATGCCCACAGCTTCTCCTACTTCAACAATTTTACCAGTTGCGATATTTCTACCATAACATTTCTTACAAACACCATAAGTAGAATCGCATGTGAATATATTACGAATAGATAATTCTTCGATTCCTGCTTCAACGATCTTCGTTGCTATATCATCACTAATGAAATCATCACTAGCAACGATCAATGCGTTCGTCTTTGGATCATAAACATCTTCTTTAACATAACGGCCGACGATCCGATCATAGAGACTTTCAATGACCGAGTTTTCTTTATGATCAACTAAAGCGCTGATTACATAACCACGATCTGTTTCACAGTCATCTTGAGAGATTATGACATCTTGAGCCACATCGACTAAACGACGTGTTAGATATCCTGACTCAGCTGTCTTTAAGGCAGTATCGGTTAAACCTTTTCGAACACCATGGGTTGAAATAAAGAATTCTGATACATTTAATCCTTCTCTAAATGATGAATAGATCGGAACTTCAATAATTGATGATTGGTATTCTTTCTTTGATTTAGATTGTGTTGGTTTACCCATTAAGCCACGCATACCGGCTAATTGCGTAAAGTGTGATGAATTACCACGAGCACCAGAAACAGCCATCATATTGATCGGATTCTTACGAGGAAGGTTATCCATAACCTCTTTACCGATACTGTCCTTAATGCCGCCCCACAATGAAGTAAGATGTCTTTCCCACTCTGGAGCAGTTAATTTACCACGTTGATATAAACGATTCAGCTCTGTCGCTTTTTCTTTTCCTTTATCAATAAATGTATATTTATTAGGAGCCACATTGATATCATTTAACGAAACAGTGATACCAGCTATAGTTGAATATTTAAAACCTAAATCTTTGATCTTATCTAGAATTTGAGAAGTTCTTTCATTACGATAACGTTTAAACACCTCAGCGATAACCAACCCTAAGTTAGCTTTTTTAAAGTCTTTATTAATTGGTAGATCTTTGATATAAGCCTTAACATCAGTACCCATACTTACAAAGTATTTGTCAGGAGTTTCCACAAAATCAGTCGCATTAGCTTCATTCAAATATGGGAAATCCTCAGGGAACATTTCATTAAAGATTAACTTACCAATCGTGGTGATCAATAACTTACTTCTTTGTTCAGCAGTAAATGTTGTCTTTTTCAAAGACGACGCTCTAACTGCGATTCTTGTATGTAAATGCGTATCCTTATTATCAAAAGCCATTAAAGCATCATTAGTACTACCATAGATAGCACCTTCGTTTTCACCATAACGACGCCATAGTTTAGCCTCTTCAATCTCACCTAGGCTTTCAAGATATTTAGCCTTTTCAAAAAACTCTTCAGCTGTTTCTTCCATATTGATGTAGAAATTACCTAAGACCATATCTTGAGATGGAGTAACGATTGGTTTTCCATCTTTAGGACCTAAGATATTATTAGAACCCAACATTAAGATCTCCGCTTCAGCACAAGCTTCTTCCGAAAGTGGGACATGCACAGCCATCTGGTCACCATCAAAGTCAGCGTTGAAAGCTGGAGTAACTAATGGATGAAGACGAATAGCCCTACCTTCAACCAATTTTGGTTTAAATGCTTGAATACCAAGACGATGTAATGTAGGAGCACGGTTTAATAAAATCGGACGAGATTCAACAATATCTTCAACGATATCCCAAATGCGGGTATCTTGACGATCGATCAATTTCTCAGCAGTTTTTGGATTACTAGCTACACCACGATTAACGATTTCATTGATGACAAACGGTTTGAATAATTGGATGGCCATTTCACGAGGCAATCCACACTCATACATCTTCAAATTCGGACCAACAGCGATAACTGAACGACCAGAGAAGTCAACACGTTTACCAAGCAAATTCTGACGGAAACGTCCTTGTTTACCTTTTAAGCTATGTGATAATGACTTAAGTGCACGTCCTCCAGCGCCTGTTATCGGTTTACTACGACGACCATTATCGATCAATGCGTCAACCGCTTCTTGTAACATACGTTTTTCATTTTGAACGATAATACTTGGTGTGCCTAATTCTAATAACTTCTTCAGACGATTGTTTCTGGTAATAACACGACGATAAAGGTCATTAAGATCACTAGTCGCAAAACGACCACCATCTAACTGCAACATCGGACGTAGATCAGGTGGTATTACAGGCAATACCGATAATACCATCCATTGTGGTTCATTGTTTGAGTTAAGAAAGGCCTCAACCGTTTCTAAACGTTTGATCAGTTTCTTACGCTTGTCCCCTTGAGCGCCTTTAAGATCATCAGTGATGATAGCTCTTTCTTTCGCAAGGTCAACTTGTTCAAGTAAAGTCTTAACAGCTTCAGCGCCCGTTTCGGCTTTAAATGATCCAAATCCATAAATCACATTAGCTTCACGATACTCTCTTTCCGAAATAACTTGTTTATATTCCAATTTTGTTTTACCTGGATCAGTAATGACCCAAGAAACAAAGTAGACAACCTCTTCTAAAGATTTTGGAGTCATGTTTAAAAGTAAGCTCATTCGTGACGGGATACCACGAAGATACCAAATATGAGCGACAGGAGCGGCTAATTCAATATGCCCCATCCTCTCACGTCTAACACTTGATTTTGTAATCTCAACGCCACAACGATCACAAATAACTCCTTGATATCTAATCTTCTTATACTTACCGCAATAACATTCCCAGTCCTTGGAAGGTCCAAAGATCCTTTCACAGAATAAACCATCACGTTCAGGTTTTTGAGAACGGTAGTTTATTGTTTCCGGTTTCTTGACTTCTCCATAAGACCACTCGAGAATTCTCTCCGGTGATGCTAAACCTACTTGCATCGAGGCGAAATTATTGATACTCATATTTTATGCCTCCTCATTCTTTTATCTCATAATCACTATAATCTTCATCATCAAAGCCAACGATCGTTTCTGGCAGATCATCATCCGCACTATTGTCAACTTCAACAACTGGTTGTAGTTCTTCTTCAACAGCTGCGATCTGCTTAACTTCTTCAGCTTCCATTTTCCTAATATCTATTTCTTTGCCATCTTTATCAAGCATCTTGACATCAATTGCCAAAGCTTGTAACTCATGTTTTAAAACACGGAAGGATTCAGGAACACCCGGTGCCGGGATATCTTTACCCTTAATGATCGCTTCATAGGTTTTTGTCCGTCCGACAATATCATCTGATTTGATTGTTAATACTTCTCCTAAGGTATACGCAGCACCATAAGCCTCTAGCGCCCAAACTTCCATCTCACCGAAACGTTGACCACCATTTTGAGCCTTGCCGCCCAAAGGTTGTTGCGTTACTAATGAGTAAGGGCCAGTTGCTCTAGCATGTAATTTATCATCGACCATGTGGGCCAACTTGATCATATACATAACACCAACAGCTATTCTTTCATCAAATGGCTCGCCACTACGTCCATCAAACAAGACTGTCTTGCCATCAGGTGAGTTTTCAGCTTCTTTCATGATCGAACGTAATTCATCATTGTTAATACCATCAAATACTGGTGTTGAAAACTTAACACCAAGTTTTTTAGCAGCCATACCAAGATGAATCTCAAGTACCTGTCCGATATTCATACGAGAAGGAACACCAAATGGATTCAACATGATATCAACCGGTGTGCCATCAGGCATAAACGGCATATCTTCAACTGGTAATATCCGTGAAATAACACCTTTATTACCATGACGACCAGCCATCTTATCGCCCTCTGATATCTTACGTTTTTGAACGATATATACTTTGACGATCTCATTAACTCCAGGAGGTAGTTCATGTCCATCTTCACGACGGAAGAATCTAACCATCTGAACAATACCAGCACCACCATGTGGAACTTTCAATGAATTATCTCTAACTTCACGTGATTTCTCACCAAAGATCGCTAACAATAATTTTTCTTCAGGAGAGATCTCACTTTGTCCCTTAGGAGTAACCTTACCAACTAAGATATCGCCTTCTTTGACTTCAGCACCAACCATAACAACGCCACGCGCGTTTAAATGACGACATGAATTCTCTGAAACGTTTGGAATGTCTCTAGTTATTTCCTCAGGACCTAGCTTTGTTTCTCTAACTTCTATTTCATATTCTTCAATGTGGATTGAAGTATAAACATCTTCTTTAACTAAACGTTCTGACATGATAATAGCATCTTCATAGTTATAGCCATACCAAGTCATGAAAGCGATCGTCACGTTTTGACCTAATGCCAATTCCCCGTTTTCCATCGCGGGTCCATCCGCTAAGATGTCTCCTTTTTCAATCTTTTCACCACGACTAATGATCGGATGTTGATTTATACAAGTTCCCGAATTAGAACGTCTAAATTTTGATAAACGATATTCTCTTTGACCACTCTTCTCGTCAACTATGATCTTATTAGCATCAACATATGATACTGTACCATCACCCTCAGCAGTGATTCCACTACCTGAATCCTTAGCGACACGATACTCAATACCTGTGCCTACCCAAGGAGATGAAGGACGTAAAAGCGGGATAGCCTGACGTTGCATGTTGGCACCCATTAGGGCACGCGATGCATCATCATTTTCCAAGAAAGGAATACAAGCTGTAGCTACCGAAACGATCTGTTTCGGACTAACGTCAGCTAACTCAACATCTTCTTTTTTAGCCATGATCGTTTCGCCTTTATGACGAGCAACAACATCTTCATTAACTAGCTTACCATTTAAAACTTCATTAGCTTGAGCAATGATATAATCTTCTTCATCATCAGCTGACAAATAAATAACTTCTTCAAAAACCTGTCCATCTTTGACTAAGCGATACGGTGTTTGGATAAAACCATACTCATTTACTCTTGCATAAGATGTTAAGTTTGAGATCAATCCAATATTTGGACCTTCAGGTGTTTCAATCGGACAAATACGGCCATAATGTGATGTATGAACGTCACGTACTTCAAAACCAGCTCTTTCTCTGGTTAATCCACCAGGACCTAGAGCCGAGATACGACGTTTATTTGTTAATTCAGCCAATGGATTAACTTGATCCATAAACTGTGATAACTGACTGCTAGAGAAGAACTCTTTAACAGCTGCAGTTAAAGGACGAATATTTGTCAAGTTTTTTGGAGTAAGCGTTGAAAGATCAGAAATAGACATTCTTTCCTTTACAGCTCTTTCCATTCTTGAAAGACCAATTCTAAACTGATTCTGGATCAATTCACCAATTGTACGAATTCGGCGATTACCTAATTGGTCAATATCATCAACATCGCCAACACCATCCATTAGGTTTAGTAAATAGGAATAACAAGCATACATATCAGAGATCATGATCGTTTTCTTATCGATCAATGGATCAGTAGCTATTACCTTTACCCGATGTCCATCTTCAGCGTTATTGCGAACATGTAATTGTTGTACAGCCGCCCCAATCAACCAGACAGTTACTTTGTCATTCTTATTGACCGCATCAACCACAAATTGTGTTTCATTAGCCGTTAAACGGGCAACATCATAATCAGGAAGATAGCGCATAGCTAGTAATCTATCATTATAAAGAACATCTTCAGAATTGTTTAAGACTCGACCTACTACAAATAAACGTTGACCATAATCTAAGACACTACGAACGTTTTCTTTCGTTAATGTAACTTCTCTACCAATGATACTGGCGTAAACATTAACATCTTCTTTTTCAGCAGCGATCAACTTAACATCTTCTTTTGTAAGGACAGTCCCTTTCTCTAAAGTAGTTGTATTCAGTTCAACTTCTTCAGCTAGGATACGACCTACTAAAACGTTTGTATGTGTAGCACAAACAGTTGTTATATCAGGATGTGAAAACAAGTGATTCATTGGGAAAGCAGTCACATGTGTTCCCTTACTTAATTCTTTTCTTAGTACATCTCTTTCTTTACGATCTATATATGTACCTGACTTCATTAAAAGCTTGCCTGAAGCATCGTAAATGTCTTCGGCCGTATATACACCTTCCAAACGATTGACGATACCAAGCTTCTTATTTAATTTATATCTTCCAGCTTTAGTTAGATCATAACGACGACGGTCAAAGAACTTCGCATTCATGACACTGATCGATCCATCTAATGTAGGTACTTCATCCGATCTTTGATTTTCATAAACAGATAACAATGCTTCATTAGTTGTTTTTACTTTATCAACTTGTAAAGTATTGACGATCTCTTCATAGTTACCAAAAAACGCAGTATATAATAATACATAAAGATTCAAATACTCTCTTTGTTCCCCATCAAGTTCTAATTCATCATTAGTTACTAAATTTAAAGCAGATAAGAAAGTTTTAAACGATGTTGTATCAAAAGCATCTTCATTGTGTTCATAATTCAAACCTAAACCAACAGTTTTGAATAAAACAGTTGATAACATCTTACGTTTACGATCAACACTCATATTGATCAAACGACCAAATGCGGTCTTTTTTGAATCAGACATAAATTCCAACCACGTTCCGCGACTTGGAATCAATTCTGTATTGTATGTTTCTTTACCAGTCTTCTCTTCAACACCGATCGCATAATAAGCACCTGGAGAGCGCACGATCTGTGAAACGATAACTCTTTCAGCCCCATTGATAACAAATGTACCCGTCTCTGTCATCATTGGCATATCGCCAAAGTAAACATCTTCATATTTTGTGATAACTTCACCAGTCGTGCTATCGACAATCTCGAGTTCCATTTTCGCTCTTAAAAGAGACGCGAAATTAGCCTCCCTGATTTTACACTCATTAGCACTATATTTTGGTTCACTAAACTCATAGTCTAAGAAGCGTAATTTGATAGTTCCACTATAGTTTTGAATAGGATATATTTCTTCAAATACTTCTTTAAGCCCCTCTTCTTGAAACCATTTAAAAGAGTTAGTTTGTATTTCTACTAAGTTAGGTAATTCCAATGAACCACTAACCTTAGAATAATCACGGCGCTTGGCTTTTTTCCCCAGATTGATAACACTATATGCTTGATTTTTGTCCATAAAAGCCACCTTTCTGAGAGTTTTGTAACACGAAAAGGGACACAAAACCCCATTTTAATTTTTATATTTATGCAATATACTATAATACTTGACTATCTACAATATGTCAAGTTTTAACAGATTTAAGAATCCAAAATCCTTTTTTTCTTTCTACGACCAAACAATCCCCAAAAAGTTCTTTAAGCTTATTAACAGCACTTAATGCGCCTTGTTGTTTGCGGATCACAACCCACAAAACTCCATTGTGTTCAAGTTTTTCATAAGCTTGATCAAAAAGACGATAGACTGTCTCTTTACCCGTTCTGATTGGTGGATTAGTAATGATCACATTAAAACGTTCATCAATGTTTGTTAAACCATTATTTTCAATAGCTTTGACTTTAACATTGTTAAGTTCACTATTTTCTTTAGTTAGATCAATCGCCCGCGGATTAACATCAATTGCTATAACTTCTGAATTGGTTATCTTAGAAACTATCACCGCGATCACTCCGTAACCACACCCTAAATCAACTATTTTATTTTGTAGACCTGAAAAATCTAAACAACTTAATAATAGTTGTGTACCATAGTCTATTTCATCTTTACTAAATACACCATTATCGCTGACAAATTTATAATTTACGCCCAAAAACCGGAAAGGTATAACTCTCCGGTTATGGGACATGTCAGCGTTATCTGTAAAATAATGACTCACGTTATCGCCTCCTTGGCGAACCAACGCTCTATTAGTATTTTAGATAGATTACTTAATCTCAACAACCGCTCCGGCTTCCATCAATTTTTTCTTGATTTCTTCTGCTTCCTCCGGTTTGATGTTTTCTTTAACTGCCTTAGGTGCTCCGTCTACCAATGTCTTCGCATCTACTAAGCCTAAGCCAGTAACTTCACGAACAGCCTTGATAACAGCAACTTTAGCTTGTCCAATTTCTTTTAGGATAACAGATACTTCTGTTGGTCCTTGATCAGCAGCCTCTTCAACGACCGCAGGTCCTGCAGCTACAGGTGCAGCAGCTGTTACGCCAAATTCTTCTTCGATTGCTTTTACTAAATCATTTAATTCGATAATTGTCATTTCCTTTAGGGAAGCAATTAAATCTTCAGTTGTAATTTTTGCCATTTTCATTTCCTCCTATTTATTTAAGCAGCCGCTTCTTGCGGTGCTTCACTAGCAACTTCTTCTGCCTTAACTTCAGTTGATCCACCATCTCTTGCCTCTGCTACAGCCTTAACTGCACAAGCAAAACTGCGGATCGGTGATTGTAAGCAACCTAACAACATGGAAATCATACCTTCCTTGTTCGGTAGTGCTGACAATGTGGTCAATGTCGTAGCATCTACAACACCTTTTTCAACAAGTCCACCTTTTAACACCAACTTAGGATGTTTCTTAGCAAACTTTACCAAGATACGACTCGGAGCTACACTATCACTACTAAATGCGATAGCATTAGGTCCGACCAAGACATCATTTAAAGATTCAAAACCCACTTGTTCAGCAGCGCGACGCACGATCGAATTTTTATAAACTTTAAATTCGATGTCTTCACTTCTTAATGTCCTACGTAATTCAGTAACTTCAGCAACACTTAATCCACGATATTCAACAACAACACTTGATGCTGACTCGCTTAATTTTTGCGCTACTTCATTAACTAATTCAATCTTTTCTTGAAGTATCGATTGGTTCATACCTGTCTTACACCTCTTTTCTTTCTATATGCCACAATATACCTAAATTCAAACCCACGCCTAGACAGCATGGGTTGAAAGAGTTATTTTACTTTCTACCTCGGTAACATGATTAAGCTTACGCCGTTACTGTCTATGGTATATTGATAACAGTTTAATTCTAACAATATCTATTGATTTGTCAATGATTAGTCGCGAGCTACTTTAACTCCCGGACTCATTGTAGAAGATACAACGATATTCTTCATATAAATTCCTTTAACCGCTGCAGGACGAGCACGCAACAGTACATCATATAATGCTTTATAGTTTTCGACTAATTTTTCATCACTAAATGATAATTTACCGATCAAGTTATTGATATTACCTTCTTTGTCTACGCGGTATTCAACTTTACCTTTTTTAACATCTTCAACAGCTTTAGCGACATCCACAGTAACTGTACCAGTCTTTGGATTTGGCATTAATCCCTTAGGACCTAAGATTTTACCCAATTTACCAAGTTCAGCCATCATATCAGGAGTAGCGATGATAACATCAAAATCAAACCATCCTTTTTTGATATCCTCTAACAATTCTTTTCCACCGACAAAATCTGCGCCAGCATCTTTAGCTTCTTGTTCTTTAGGACCTTGTGTTATGACTAATACTTTTTGGCTACGGCCTGTTCCATTTGGAAGTACCAAAGCTCCACGGATCTGTTGATCAGCGTGCCGAGGGTCGACATTCAAGTGAAATGACACTTCTACTGAAGCATCAAACTTCGCATAGTTAGTCTTTCTTACTAAAGCGATCGCTTCTTCAATCGCATAATATGTATTCTTGTCTACTTGTTTTGCGGCCGCAATATAATTTTTACCTTGTTTCATATTGTTTACTTATCCATCCCATCTACTACAATACCCATGTTACGAGCTGTGCCTTCGATGATCTTCATAGCGGCCTCGATATCGTTAGCATTTAAGTCAGGCATCTTATACTCAGCAATCTTGCGAATCTCATCAGCTGAGATCGTAGCGACCTTAGTCGTCTTAGCATTAGCTGAAGCACTCTTGATTCCTGCAGCCTTCTTCAATAACACTGAAGCTGGTGTAGTCTTTAAGACAAAATCAAATGACTTATCTTCATAAGCCGTAATAATTACCGGTACAATATCTCCAGCACGATCCTTTGTTGCGTCATTAAACGCAGAACAGAACTGTGGCATGTTGATTCCGGCTCCGGCAAGTGCCGGTCCTGGTCTTGCTCCCCCCGCAGGGAATTGGAGCTTGACAACTCTAGCAACTCTTTTCATCAAACGTCCTCCTTTGAACGAATATGCTGTGGTATTACGGTTTGCTAAACCTCCCACGCAATCTAAAATACCACCTATAGCGGCACATATAATAATAAATGCTTATTATACCTAAGTCAAGTTAATGTTAACGCTTTACTAAAAACTGACAATAACATATAATTTATTATATGGAAAGAGGTATTATATGGATTTCTTAAGAAACATTATGGACAATCCTTACTATGCAGCATTACTCGTCGCGGGAGTTTTGATTGCAAGTGAGTTACTGTTATGGAAAAGACAAATGCATTACAACCGCAATGATGACCAACGAATGGCGTCAAGCATCTTAAATCGGAAATATCATTTAGATAAAAAGAAAAATGTAGATCTAGCCTACATAAACAAAACAATGGCCTTATACAATATTGGCGCAATAATTTTTGCAGCTATCATCATGGTCTTTAATCTAATCATCGGCTTTGTGACCTATACACTATTAACAATAGCTGTAAATTATTACGCTTCGGCTCAAATAGCCAAAAAGTATGAAAATAGTAAATAGGTAATATATGCAATTAAAAATCTATCAAAGATTAAACCAAATACTAATTGGCTTAATGGCCATTATCGTAGTCGGTTTAACATTCATTATCCTTAATTTTACAAAGCTAGATACCACCTTAAAAATTATTGCTATCGTTGGATTCTTCAGTTTTACTGTTATTTCCTTCTTTGCTTTCAAAATGTTGGAGTACAACTGGGATAAATACTTGATCCAAAGAATGATACTTAAAGGTCAAGTTGCTCTGGCTGAAATAATCAATGCCAACCCTTTATATCCTATCAAAGATTCGGCTTCACACTTCTACGAGTTATGGCAAATTGAAGTAGTTATCAGAGATGCTGAATTAAAAACGCAGAAGGTGACTTTCTATGAAAAAATGAACGCTGACATAAAAAAAATTCCTACCGGAAATGTCTATGTTACATATGATCCAGAAAAGCCTGAAAGACTATTTATCATTCCAAACGGAACAATTGGAAGATTCACTAACTTAGCCCCGTTGATCAACTTCTATGAGACTTCAAAACTTAACATTAAGTACCTAGATGTGATAGACGATCAAGGGCTAGTAATTAGAACCTATAAAGAATCGATTAAAATCTACGAAAGTGAAAAACAAGTTAACAACTAAAAAAAGCTCATCGATCGATGAGCTTTTTGATGTTAAAGACCAGCTGCTGACAATGCTGCTAAGAAATCTGTGCCTTCATTCATAGTAGTTAATTGACTACGCAATTTACCACCACGAAGCGCTGCAATCTTACGATAAACTTCAGCATCTTCTTTTGTTGCAAAGATCGATTTATTAATCTGTACATATTGCGTACCGGCGATTGGTGCAGCGTTTCCGACGTTTACAGTGTCAACTTGTACGCCAGATTCCAAGATTGCTAATGCATCAGATGGGAATTTAGCGATAACAAATGATGTTTCTTCAGGATGATCTTGTACATATTTAATCGTTTCTTCGATCGTGAATACATATACAGTATTTCCTCTAGCTGCTAAAGGTAAACTCATTTTTTGGATTTTATCATTAGCTACGTAATCATTACAAACGATGATCTTATCAGCACCAATGCTGTTCATCCAAGTTACTGCTACTTGACCGTGTATCAGTCTATTATCAATTCTTAAATGTTTAATCATGTCCTTTCACCTCCTTAAGTGAATATTTTAAATACTTACAACAGTTAATCTGCTTGTTCCTGAAGTAAGTCATTTAAACTTACTATACCGCTTTGACCAGTTGCGATCAAATTGTGCACATCGACTGCACCGCTCAATCTTAGACCTAATAGTTCTAAGAATATTGTCAAGTTCATGCCAGTAATAACTTGGACATTATCACTAACTAGATAAGCCGCTCTATTACTTGGGGTTCCGCCTAGCAAATCAGCTAATACGATGACACCTTCGCCACCATCAACTTCTTTAATAGCTTCTGCTAAAAGGTTTTGAAAATCTTCTGGACTGTCTTCCATTTTAAGTGTTACATACGCTAATTGTTCGATTGCATCTCCGAAAAACAACTTAGCCGAATCAATCATACCCTCTGCCATTTTACCATGGCTAATTAAAACTATTCCAATCATATCTATTTTCTCCTTAATAAGCCAATTACCTGCCTAATTAGGCAGGTAATAGGCACTATATTAATTATAATTGCATTATAACTAAAATACAAGATGATTAAACTATTCCAAGAGCTCCAGCAGCGAACATGATAACAAATAATGTTAACAATGTTTTTAGCGGTGTAACTTTTTTAATTTTGATCATCCAGTAACAGAAAGCTACTAATAGAATAGGGAACATGTAAGGAAGAATTGAATCCAATGTTTTTTGAATATCAGAAACACCTTCAATTACAGCGCCTTCTTCGCCTTCAAGTACAACTTTAGGTGACCATTTGATTACTAGTGATTTCAACATACTTGGAACGAATCCACCAACAACAGTGATACCTAAGATACTAGCTGCAACTTGTAGTTTTTCAAATCCTGAACTTCCACTAACATCTTCGATAACGTTAACAGATCTCTTATAACCGAAGTTAAATAGAGGCCAACGTAAGAAGAATAATACTAGGATTGGTAATGTTGCCATTACTGGAGCTAACCAGTTACGTTCAACAGCAAGTGAAGCTGCCAAAATAGCAAATGGAGGGTTAACTAATACTGCTTGGATTGTATCACCGATACCGGCCAAAGGACCCATCAAAGCGACTTTTAAGTTATCGCCCATTTCAGTTTCATATGATTCTTCTAACGCAACATCAGCTCCGAAGATAACTGCTGAAGCACCTGGATGGGTGTTATAGAATTGCATATGTCTTTCAAGGTTACGGCAACGTTCGTCGTTATCATCGTATAATTCTTTGATAACTGGTACCATAGCGTATGCATAGCCAGCAGCTTGCATTCTTTCATAGTTCCAGCAAATTTGTAGGAACAAGTTATGACGTGTACAAGCTTTTGAGATAGCACTCTTTGATAATTTCTTATTTGTTCTAGCCATTATTGTGCTCCTCCCTTCTTAGTTGTGTAGAGGAATCCAGCCGCTGCACCAACTAATGCCAAACCGATTGTTGGAACGCTCATATAAGCGAATAATACGTAACCAACGATCATAAATGGCCAATATTTTTTGATATCCATATAAGATAACAATAAAGCGAAACCTACTGCAGGTAATGCTCTACCTACTACTGCTAAACCATCTGTAAACCATTTGAAGTTTGTAGAGAAGTCAGCCAATACTGATAGGTTATCAGCAAGCATGATACCGATGAATACTGGAAGCGCGCGTGATAATATCCAAGGGATACTACCAGCAAGTGTCCAAGCTTCAAATGCACCTATTTTGTTGTCTGCTAAAGCTTTGTCACCAGCATGTTGGAAGACAGTCGTTGTTGCTCTACCCAAAATATCCATCTGAGTCATTAACAATGACAATGTGATAGCTACAGTCAAACCGATTGCACTATCCCCTGTTCTTTGTCCTGCAACTACACCAAAGATTGCTCCGGTTACATAGTCAGGGATTGTAGCTCCACCATAAGTATAGAAACCGATACCCATCAATGTGGTAGTAGCACCGATTTCAAAACCTAAAGCTACATCTCCAACTAATACACCAGCCATAATACCATTTATTAGTGATGTTCTTAAGCCAAGTCCCATTAGGTTAAATACCATGGCAATACCTGACCACAATCCCAATAAAGTGGCTAATAGAAATGTGTTCATATTAATTGTGAACCTCCTTTATCATGATTATATGTTAAACGCTTACATTAGTCAACGAAATTGTGTGACAAATGTGTGAAAAAATGTAAAATGTTTGTGATTATTCATTATTGAAAATTTATATTAATAAATTAACACCAATATCGATTAATCTATAAAGATTTTATACGATAGAAATATTTATCAACCAAAGCACTATTGTGCTCTTGAGGGTTAATGTCTGAGAGCCAATCAAATTGTGCTCTGTTTTCTTCACTCATCGCATCAACGTGACCATTATAATAAACTTCTGGAGTATGTCCTTTTTCAAGAATCAATTCAGACATCTGAACTAGTAATGAAGACATAATATAATTCATGACAATACCACTAACAGGTCCTGCCTTTACCTTATATCCTTCAAGTTCAACAGCTGCATCTCCGATCAAGCACTTATTATCAATAACTACATCAGAAATATCTTTTAGTTTTTTACCAGACTGATGTTTAGTTGTCATTAAGTCTCCGTAATCAATAGATGTGATCGATATTACAGGTATGCCTTTTTCTTTAGCTCTTAAAGCGGCATCAACAGTTACGATGTTATTACCAGAATTAGAGATACAGATCAACACATCTTTATTTGGATCTAAACGATGATAATCCACGATCGAATTACCAATGCCATAGCAAGCCTCAAGATTTCCCTCATTAGATAATTCTATTGTTCCATTGATACTTTGCACTGCTAAAGCCGCAAAGTTGGCCGGCGAAGCAGCACGATAGAAATTTTCAGCAGCTACCAATAATGAATGCCAACAACCAAAAGCGTAGATGATACCACCTTTGATAGACGCTTCAGCGCATATCTCAGCAGC
>CAYNYC010000012.1:569-22029 GCA_964401415.1 uncultured Erysipelotrichaceae bacterium | reverse complement strand
TAGGAGGATTATTATGAAGAAAAAATTATCCAAAAAGGGGTTCACCTTAATTGAACTTGTTGTCGTTATCGCTATTCTAGCTATATTAGCCGCTATCTTAGTACCATCAATCATGGGTTATGTAACAGAAGCTACGCAAGCAAAAGATGCTGCAAATGCTAGAACTATCTATACTGAGTATACAATGTTTAAAGCAACAGGCAAACCTGCAGGTTATGAATTAAATGATGCATGTACAGCTACAGATGCTACTACAACAGCAGACGCTACTTTCTCTTGTGAATTCGGCGATTACGTATACGCAGCACCTGATTTTAAACCAGTAGCCAAGTAATTTCGACAACACAGAATTTGTAATTAGGATTTAATTAGTCATTTAGAAAAACAGGACATAATCACCTGTTTTTTTATTTGTAAGCTAATATTGCTCTTAATACTGCTATATCATACATATAGTTCTTCAAAACATTCACATCATTGATATCTTCATTTATTGTTTTGAAGTATTTAGTGATCTTAGTAAATAGACTTGAGTATTCATACATTAATGGGTGTGAATACTTTTTATTTAGTTGTTTATAGAAATACATAAATATCAAGGCTGGTAAAACTTCAAGACAGGAAAATTCAATCCAAAAGTCAATCTTATTAACTGGTGGGTTATATTGCATCAGTAATCGTTCAATGATCTTAAGTCCATCATGATTTGATTGCCATATATCCACAAACACATAATCAAATTGATCTAGATAGTCTTTATTAAAGAGATTGAAGGCATCTTCATTGATTATAGTGATCTTATGTTTGTTTGGTATTTGAGGAAGGATATCACTATTAAACATATTGATAACTTCAGTTGATCTTTCAACAACGGTTATTGAAGTAACATTGACATTTAAACATGCCATATAGACAAAGTAACCGATGCCTAAACCAAAGGTTAAGACTTTACCAAAGGCTTTGCTTGCTAAAGGATCGATCGTGTTTGATTCCGAAGGGGCATCTATCATCCAAGCTTGATCGTTTTGATAGAGTAATAAAGCTTGGTAATCTTCATCAAGAGCTCTCAGGATCATCCAATCGTTTAATTCACGATTGGCATCTGGTTGAATGGCGTCAGTATTAAAAAGATAATTAGCTTTGATCGTTTCATGAGTTAAGCTAAAATGAGCATTATTGATCTTGTCTAAATGAATGTTTTTATGATAAGGGGAGTTAATAAAAGCTTTAGTACTAATGAAAAGGCTAGGCCAGTTTTCTTTATTAAACTCTTGAAAACCGGCTTTGGCCATTTTTTGTTGGATACTAAATTCACTCTCTTTAGTGATGTATAAATCAATGAAATCGTTTTTGTGTTCATTGGCTAAGTTATTTAAACATCTTTGAAAGAAGGCAGCAATAGCGGGTGTTTTTTGAATTTTCATAGTTACTCCATATATTGGTATTGTAACATATTGATCGTTATCGATTGAAGAAGATGTTTTGAAGAGTACTCACAAATGATCTTGTGGCTAAGTATAGATTTAATATATAGAATACACTAAGGTTTATTATGATTAACAGTTTGTCTTGTAAGCTATCTTTAAAGATTTTAACCAACATTATGATAAACATGAATAAAGTCATTACTAGAAAGAGAATCACTTGTACACGCAACACAGTGAAGCCATACGCCATATGATATAACATCATACGATAGAATGAATTTAGTATTAATAATAAAGAATGAGATATCAGTATTATGGTCAATAGTTTGATCTTTCTATCATGATATATCTGTTTATCAAGATATTTAAATGTGGTGATCGTAAAGTAATTGATACCAGCGATAAATAGTAGTTGAAAGAAGCTTTCACGAGCATAACTAGCATAAGTATAATCAACAGGTAATTGTAAAAAGTTGTTGTTTAGTTTTGACAGTTCTGATATCAGAAAAAGGGTAAAGACAGTATTTAAAACGATCAAGATGGTTTTGATCATGACAGGATTAAAATAACTAATACGAGATGACTTGGGTAAAGCGTCTTTATGATCATATATATTGATAAAAACACTATAATAAAATAGAAAACACACCAGTAAGGATACTAAATGATAAAGTGATCTGTTTTCTATGAATTCTACGAAATAATTAATGATATGGGTGATGAGTAGATAAAAATAGTAATCAGCACTAGTCAATAATATGATAATTAACCAAGCAAGCGGTAGAGCTACCAACAAACCTAAGATAATGTTTTTGGTACGATTTGAATGATTGTTTTCCTTTGATCTTGATGAAAATAGACTTAAAAAGTTATTGATAAAATTAACTGGAAAAAGTTTAAAAGGCCACCATACAGAAACATGCTTAATTTGATAATTAGTATTAGTTAATAAGATAAAGAAAGTGGTGATCATGATTGGTAGAATAATGACGTTCAATGTTAGGTTACTATCATCCACAAAGACTATTTGACTGCTTAGTGTGATGAGCGTTATCGGTATTAGAAAAATAAAAGCTTTCTTATTTTTTATAGCGTTGGTTTTTTGTAATAGATAAATAAAGCCAAAAGTCATGATCGCATATGAAAAGACTATGTTTATTGAGTAAAGCTGATTAAAATATACTTTTTGTATTTCAATGAGTAATGATAATAAGAAAATAGTTAAGATAAACATGTTTGATTGTTTTTTATGAGTTGTTGGTATTTCTGACATAATGAATCTCCTTGATGTTAATTACGAAATAATAATAGCACCAAATATATCATATGTCGATATAAAATTAATGTAAAACGATAAATTATAGGTAAATAAAAATCCTTATATTAGATAAGGACTAGTTAGGAAATGGAGCGGATGAGGGGAATCGAACCCCCGTGATCAGCTTGGAAGGCTGGAGTTCTACCATTGAACTACATCCGCAAAATGCGATGGTGACCCGCCGGGAACTCGAATCCCGGACCCTCTGATTAAAAGTCAGATGCTCTACCAACTGAGCTAGCGGGTCATAGGTAGATAATAAAATGGCTGGGGTACCTGGACTTGAACCAGGGAATGACAGAGTCAAAGTCTGTTGCCTTACCACTTGGCTACACCCCAGTCTCTGAAAGATGGTGGAGGGAAGTGGATTTGAACCACCGAACCCTAAGGAATTGATTTACAGTCAACCGCGTTTGGCCACTTCGCTATCCCTCCACAATGGTGCCGACTATAGGAATCGAACCTACAACCTACTGATTACAAATCAGTTGCTCTGCCTGGTTGAGCTAAGTCGGCAAGCTAAGGTGCTGTTACTAAACATAACGCTAGTTTATGTTAGCATATTAACTCTTCAGTTTCAATATTTAATTAACTAAATTTACAAAATCAGTGATTAATATTTAATTACTCTATTACTACTTGAAAGCAATGTAATTATACAATACTAACACTGATTGGTAAAAAGAAATAATCTGATTGCTTTTTAAATTGTTATTATTCATAATAATTAGTATGACAAATATAAATAGATTTAACTCGCCTGTTAAAAGATTAACGATGATCAGCTTGGTAGCTGGTATCTATACAGTCATGAGTTTGCTTGGAGCCACTTATAGTTTTAGTAGTATTCAAATCCGTTTCGCGGAGATACTATGTTTATTACCAATCTTTTTTCCATGGTCAATCTGGGGAGTAACCTTAGGGTGCTTTATTACCAATTTACTAGGGGCTGTTTTGGGTATTAATCCTATTGGTTTTATTGATATGATCTTTGGTACATTGGCAACTTTGATTGCCGCTTATTTGACTTATCGATATCGTAATGTACGGTTTAAAGAATGGCCTGTATTGTCGGCTCTTATGCCTGTTATCGTTAATGGGTTAATCATTGGTTTAGAATTGACTTATGTCTTTGGTAATGGAGATTTTTCTTTATTCTTTATCTTTGCTTTACAAGTCGCTGTTGGTGAGTTCATTGCTTGTGTTATCTTTGGTCTACCAATTGTTCATAAACTAGCAAAGCATAGAATGTTTTCACAGATATGATATAATACCAATAGGTGATGAAATGAGTTTATTTGTAATAACAGGCATGTCGGGATCGGGAAAATCAAGAGCTGTCGACTCTTTAGAGGATGTCGGCTTTTATTGTATCGATAATCTACCTCCTAATTTTCTGTTGACCTTAGCTCAATTTGCTTATAATACAGCTGCGGTCAAGAATTTAGCGATCGTTATCGATTCTCGTAGTAAAGATATGTTTAGTGCCTTTGCGGCTGAGTTGGATAAGTTAAGAGCTAGTGGGATTGAATATAAATTGATCTTCATTGATTGTGATGATCAAGTTTTATTAAATCGTTATAAAGAAACACGTCGTAAACATCCTTTAATGGATGATGATAATATATCTTTAGAGAAGGCTATTGCTAAAGAGCGAGATATTTTGAAGTCAATCAAGGAAACGGCTGATTATCAGTTTGATACTACCTATCTATCAGCGGCGCAGCTTAAACAAGCCATAATTGATGTTTGTGAAGAGACAGATGCTAGTCGATTACAATTAAAGTTTGTGTCTTTTGGTTATAAATATGGGCTTCCGATTGATGCTGATGTCGTTTTTGATGTACGTTGTTTACCAAATCCTTTCTATATTCCTGAACTTAAGGGATTAACTGGTAATGATAAAATTGTTTACGATTATGTTTTTAGTTTTCCACAAGCTATCATCTTTAGAGATAAACTGATCGATCTTCTTCAGTTTACGGTTCCTTTATATATTGATGAAGGAAAAAGCCAATTGGTTGTCGCAATTGGCTGTACTGGAGGAAAACATCGATCAGTTTCTTTTGTTAATTATATGGTTGAACACCTAAAATTTGATGATGTTAGTATGGTAATCACTCATCGTGACATAGTGAAGTAATGATCTTTTCTTGATATTCTTTCGATTCAATTAATATACCTTCAATAAAACTTAAATAGGAAGGTATATTTTTTTCGTCTTTGAGTAAACGACAATTTCTATCAATCAGCTCTTTTTCTCTTTGAGGATCATAGATGGACAGTTTGTTTTTAAACTTGTATAAGGCAACTTCTTTGATGACTTCAAGGCGAGCAAGTCTTAGATCATATAGTTTTTGGTATAGTTCAACACACGGATCACTTTGATATTGTTCAAAAAGATCGACCATCTTTTCGTCTAGTTGATTAAGTTGTATACGAGCTTGTTGTAATGTAATCATCTGGTCTCCTTATCTAAATAATGAAATTTTCAAATATTACCGTATCGTATTGATCTTTAACTGTTTGATATGTTTGCTGATCTCTGATTGTCCACAGGACACTTCCGCCTTTGAGGATTTTATGGAAGATCCTAAAGGATAACATTTCTTTATCATTTACCTCATAAGCAACAAAATCAGGACGAGTCATGAAGTTCAACAGTAGGTTCTCCAACACAAACGATAGGAAGACGGATTTGGTATCATCTTTACTAAAATCAGCGGCTAATTGACCTCTGATCCATTCGGGACGATATTCTTTGAACCATTTAACAGCGTAGGGATGAAACGATTCAATGCAAAACGCTCCTTGATATTTATCGAGCTGATTAGCGGTCAATTCACAGGTAGTTGGATCTTTCGAGTTTTGTTTGATTTCGATGATCATTGGTACTTTGCCTGATACTAAAGCCAATACTTCTTCAAAAAGCGGTATATGTTGATCACTATTGAATACCCTTAACTCTTTTATTTGATCATAAGTAAGTTCGCTAATTTCCTTATCTAAACCACAAGCACGTTTTAAGTTGTGATCGTGTAGGACAACCAATATATTATCTTTTGTCCTTTGAACATCTAATTCAAAACCATAATTATGATCAATAGCTAACTGAAAGGCAGCTAGTGTATTCTCTGGTGCTGAATCGTTGTGAAGACCACGATGGGCGTAGTGAAAATTGCATAATCTAATCCATGCCTCTTGATGATCATAGCGAGGCAAGATCAAATATAGATAAATAAAGATAACGATTATTAACAGGATCAAGAAGATCATGATTAGTCCTCAGTATCGTAGGCTTGTAAGCCTTTGGCGATGGCAGGCTTGTTATCACCATGTTTTACTTGACTCATGGTCACAAAGGCCAAGGCTACACATAAAGCAGCGTAGGGGAAAAGCGTCCAATAACCAACATACTGTAGTAAATAACCAGACAGGATAGGAGTTATGATTTGAGCCGACATAGAGAAAGTATAATAAATACCAGTGTATTTACCAACATCTCCACTTTTACTCATTTCAACGACCATCGGATAAGAGTTGACGTTGATACTTGCCCAAGCAATACCAACTAAACCTAAAGGAATATAGATTAGTGGAGTCATTGCTTTAAATAAGGATAAAGCTAGAAAACATGAGCCTAATAAGGCAACACCAAATAAGATTACTTTTTTACGACCAAGTTTACTAGAGATAAAACCAATGGGAATAAAAGCAATGATCGCCGTTATATTAGCTAGAAGTAATGGACTGGCAAAGCCGCCACCTTCCATTTGAAAGACATTTGATGCGTAACGGGAATAAGCCGAGATAACAGCGTTATAACCCATAAACCATAAACTAATGGAGAAAAGGATAAAGGTAAGACTTCTTTTAACATCAGCTGGTAATTTCTTACCTTCAGCTGATTGATCGGTGTTATCTTTTTTATCTTGTTCAGTCTCTAACGCGACCATTTCCTTCTTTACTTTATTTTCATTAACATTTAAGACTAATAGGATAACAGCCATTACCATGATTGCCGCAACTGTCGCAAATAGTGGTAAGTAATTTGGATGATCACCTTTAGGAACTAAGACCATGATCAATACTAAAGTAGTAACACCACCTAATGAACCCATTAGATTAATGATGGCATTAGCTTTTGATCGAAGTGGTTTAGGAGTAACATCGGGCATCAGCGCTACTGCAGGAGAACGATAAGTTCCCATCGCCACTAAAGCGATCGCTAAAGCTACCATAAAGACCGTTAAGCTTTTAGCATTATTTGCTAGTGCTAAGACAAACATCAAGATGACAGCGATAAATGTTCCACTTAAGATAAAGGGAGTTCGTTTACCTAACTTAGTATTGACTTTATCAGAGATACTACCAAATAGTGGTAATAAAAACAAGGCTAAAATATTATCAGCGGCCATGATATAACCAGTTAAAGCATCTCCTAATGAAAAAGTTCTAGTTAAGATTAACGGAATGATATTATCGTATAATTGCCAAAAAGCGGAAATTGATAAAAAAGCAAATCCTACAAAAAATATTCGCTTATTATTAAGTTTCATAAATGAACCTCCTTTATTAATTATACATTAGGGATTTAGTATAAAAAAGATAAATAATAGACAATGTTTTGCATAAACATCAAAAATAGAGGATAATTGCTTATTATCCTCTATTTAAGTATCAGTAAATGATCAATGTTTATAGTTAACGATTATAAAGATCTAACTTTTCGATCGTAAACACCTCTATTTTCGATGGGATCCAAAGCGGTGTCAACACTGCCATTAATGACCGCTTCGCCATTTTTGATCTTTTCAATATCTGATCTTTTAACCAAATAACCAGTAACCCGAATAAGATCTCCATCAGATTGATAAGTGGATAAGTATTTAACCCCACTATTGAAGGCTCCTTTAAAGATATCCAATACAGCAGTTGGATTATTTATCGCTGTTTGATCAAAAGGGAAGATGTCTCCAACCCCTGATGGGAAGAAATGTTGGAACATGCCTGCTTGAGTGATATGATCATACAAGGGAATTTCCTTACCAATGGCGATACGTGCTCCAGGACTTGTATCATCATCATTTGCCGCACCAACTTGAGCATGTAAGACAAAGCGATTTCCATAAGCTTCACAGTATTTATTTTCATGTTGATTAACCATGTCTTCTACAAACTTCATGATCTTGACACCAAGGTCATTGGCTTGTTGATCTGGCCCATAACGATAGGATTGACCTTCTTTATCCATCAGGATATCGACACATTCATTAAGACCGACTATTCCAAATAAACCCATGAAACGATCACGATAGATAAGTTCTTCTTTGACAAGCCAATCTGATTTAAAGAAAGCGCGATCTTCGACTACGGACTTAATCTTGGCATCCATAAAGCTTAGTTGGGTCTTGATCGCATTGACTAAGACGTTTTCAAAAAAGTCTTTTTGATCAGTACTGTGTTGAGCAACTCTATTTAAACGTAAACGGGTTAAGGTATAAGCTCCACCACCGATTAGTAAACCATTATAACAACTAGCTATTGCATAATTCTCACCGATACGTTCTTGATAAAAATGATCAAGGGCAAAAGCTGGATTAGCCGATTTCAACGCAGCAACGATCGCTTTCTGGGCGAAATGGTCAGGAGTTACGTTTGGATCATAACGTAAAGTCATATTCGGTATTGATATTTGTAACTCTGGTAGTAATTCAAGAATCATGTTTCCAGTTACTGTTTCTTGCGGTCCAATGTTAGCTTGGCAGAAACTTGAAGCAATCGTACGATCAATAGTAGTCAAAAACCATTTTAGTAATTCTTTGGCTTTAATAGGATCTTCTTTAAGCACAAATGGTTCTAAAAGAACATCTAACCGTCCGATGAAAACAGGGAACTGATCTAATGAATGAATGTTCAAGTACATGATCAATAGCGAATTTAGGGTTTCCAACAATGTTTTTGGTGGATCTAGTTGTAGAAAATGACTACCATTGGCGATAAATTTATCATAATCTGGCAAAATATAACGGGCACTATAAGGACCATGGCCTTCGTCTAGATCACAGATTTCTAGGTTTTCATATAATCGATAAAATTCATCTGGTGTCCCTTCAGGATAAGGAAGTAGATCGATAGCATACTTAGCTAAAGCTCTTTGCATTTGATGATGTGTCTTAGTTTGATCTTTGACTATTTCTTGAATATCATTGATCATTGTTTGTTTGTCGTTTTTAAGCATAAATATTCACCTCACCTTTAGTATATATTATTTTTGGAGTACTTTCAGTAAAATGATGGTATAATAGCCGCATGAAAATATTAGCTACAGATTATGACAATACGCTAAAGCGTAAAAAAGTAACGAAACAAGATTTAGCAAGTATTGCGCGATTTCGCCAAGGAGGCAACCTGTTTGGTATTGTAACGGCAAGAAGTATTAATATGATCAAGACTTCATTAAAGTATTATGGTGTTGAATATGATTTTATTGTTGGTATCAATGGTGGAATCATTCTTAATGATAAAAACGAGATATTAGCTCATCAATTGATCGACCATCAAACCGCTTTAAACATTATTGATGATCTACTTTCATTTAATAATGATTTCTGTGGTTTTTGTGATGGCATTAGATATACAAGATTAGCTTTTAAAAAGAAACCGTATAATTTTATTCGAGCCTTTATCTTTGGTTTAAAAGCAACGAAAAAAAAGAAGATCTTACGTAATGAAAAGATCGCTTCTTTTTTCGTTTTAAATGATGATCGACAATTAGTAAAACAAGTATATGAACACTTCTCAACAAAATATCATAATATCAATGTTTTTTTAAATGGGGATCAGATCGTTGATATTAGCGCTCAAGGTGTAAGTAAATCAGCAGCGGTTACCTTTTTAGCTAATCATTATCAAGCTGACTATGTTTATACGATTGGTGATTCCATGAATGACGTTGATATGATCGAAGATTTTAATGGGTTTGCGGTAAGTACGGCTGAAGATGAGATCAAAGACATCGCCAAAAAAATATTCAATGATTTCGATGAACTGATAACGTATATTGAAAATGATGAAAGTAGCGATCATGCATGGAACATCAAATAAATCACAAGGGTAAAACAATAAAGTATCAATTAATTAGACAACAAGTTAAAAACATTAATTTACGAATTAAAACAGATGGTACTATATGGATCAGTGCTCACCCTAAGATCACCCAAAAAGATATTGAGGCTTTCATGATCTTTAAATGGGATTGGATCTTAAAGGTAAGTGCGCGCCTAAACGCTAGACCAGATCTATCATTATTACAAGACCATATCTACTTATTTGGTAAGGCTTACCAAGTTGAATTACGTAAAGGTAGTAAGCGGGTCATGGTCAATGATCACATCATTATTTTCTATCCTAATCTTGAAGACCATCAAGGGATTAGTAAATTTATTCGTGGATGGTTGATCAAGTATCTTGAACAAACAGTGAATGAAATAAGAAATGTTTATGATAGGATCATGGATGATTATCATCATGAATATCCATTGATCAATTATCGCTCGATGAGTACGCGTTGGGGGAGTTGTCTATACCACAAAAATAAGATAACGCTTAATACAAATCTAGTCCATTATCCACTTAATTGTCTTCATTATGTGATGTTACATGAGTACTTGCACTTTGTTGTGGCCAATCATTCAAAGCGTTTTTATGATTTATTGGCTTATCATATGCCTGAATATAAAAGATATAAAGAACTATTAAATAATTTTTCTGGTTAGCCATTAGAAAAGTTATTTTTAATGTATAATAGATATAATTGAGGTAATGATAATGAAATATGATTTTGAAACATTAGTAGATCGTAAGAAGCACGGTGCATTGAAATGGGCGAAGATGTTATGCGATTATCCTGACGTCCCTAATAATATCGCTCCTTTATCTGTAGCAGATATGGAATTTAAAAACGCTCCAGCTATTACAGAGGGCTTAAAGAAGGTTTTAGATGAATGTCTTTTGGGTTACACTGGACCTACTGAAGACTATTACAAGGCAATCGTTAGTTGGATGGAAAGACGTCATGACTTTAAGATAAAGCAAGAATGGATAGTAACCACTCCAGGAATAGTGGTAGCGATCAATTTTTTATTGAAAGCATACGCAACTGCAGGTGATGGAGTAATATTATTGACGCCTGTTTATTATCCTTTTTTTGATGTAATCGCCAAAAATAATCTAAAGGCAGTAACTTCCGATCTTATCAATGAAGAAGGGAAGTATCGTGTTGATTTTAATGATCTAGCACAAAAAGCAAGTGAATCAAACAATAAAATATTAATCCTATGTAGTCCCCATAATCCGATCAGTAAAGTATTCAGTAAGGAAGAGCTTATCCAGATTGCGGAGATATGCTTGAATAATGATGTGTTAGTGATCGCAGATGAGATCCATCATGATCTGATCATGCCTGGTTATAAACATCATGTGTTAGCTTCACTTGATGATCGTTATTTAGATAAGATGGTCACATGTACATCTTGTAGTAAGACTTTTAATTTAGCTGGATTAAAAGGCTCTAATATTATTATCAAAAATGATGAATTACGTAATAAGTTTGTTGATGAGTTGTGTAAAGCAAGTATTAGTGGTCGATTAAATTTATTTGCCTACAAAGCATGTCAACTAGCTTATGATGAAGCAGAAGACTGGTTAGATGAATGTATAAAGTATATTCATGAAAATAGTCTATTTGTTAAAGAGTATTTTGATAATTATTTACCAATGATCAAAGTCTATCCACTTGAAGGTACTTATTTACAATGGATTGATTGTCGAGATCTAAAACTAAGTTGTGAAGAACTGGAAAAGCAAATGATCAAACATCAACTATATCTTGATGAGGGGTATATATTTGGTCAATCAGGACAAGGTTTTGAAAGAATTAACCTAGCTTGTCCTCGTTGGGTGTTAGCTCAAGCGCTTGAACGTTTTAAACAATTGGTTGAGGAGCTTAATGTATGAGTAGAATTGTAGTTGTTGGTAGTATCAATGTTGATCTGGTAGCTACTTGTGATCATTTCCCAGCAGTTGGTGAAACAATGTTTGGCAATGATTTCGCAACTTTCTTTGGTGGTAAGGGAGCCAATCAAGCGGTATGTGCAGCCAAATTAGGTAGCGATGTAGTGATGGTTGGCTGTGTTGGTAATGATGACAATGGTAAAGCAGCATTAGAAAACCTTAAGAAGCACAAAATAAATACTGATCGTATTTCTGTGGTAGATCAACCAACAGGAGTAGCTTTGATCACTGTCGCCGCAAATGATAACCAGATTATCGTTATCAAAGGAGCTAATGCTTATGTTAATGAAGATGTTGTTGAAAAAGCGATAACAGCAATAGATCGAGCTGATCTTGTCATGTTACAGCTAGAGATACCATTAACAACAGTGCAGATGGTCATTGATCATTGTTATAAAAAGAAGATACCTGTTGTTTTAAATCCCGCTCCTTATCAAGATATTCCTATGTCGATGATTGATAAAGTAACATATATTACTCCTAATCAAGGAGAGTTAGCTAACATGTTTAAAAGTGACCAAGAAGCTAATTTAGCCAAATATCCGAATAAATTGATCATGACAGCAGGTAAGGATGGTGTTTATTTCCATGATGGTGATAAAATAATCCATCTTCCATCAAATGAAGTAAACGTTGTAGATACTACCGGAGCAGGTGATACCTTTAATGGGGCACTAGCAGTAGGCTTAACAAATCAGCTTTCATTAAAAGAGGCGATCATCTTTGCACAAAAAGCAGCGTCGATCGCTATCGGTAAAATGGGAGCCCAAACGGCTATGCCAACATTATCTGAAATAAAATAAACTTATCGTCAGATAAGTTTATTTGTTGTGATAGATACTGATCGCTCGTGCTAAGGCAGGAACGACTTGTTGTTTACGAGACATTAGATCAGGTACATAATATAGACCATCTTTATCGATTGATAGGTTATCAAACGCTAAATCTAATAAGCTCTTGTCTTTACCTGTCCAGATGAAATAGGAGCCTTTTTTATTTATGTCAGTAAAGATCATTAACGCTAGATCATAATGACTGGTGACACATAGATCATCCAAGAATTCCGTTATCTCTTCACGTATTTCTTTAATATAATCGCTATCGACGATATTAATTTGACCTATGACTAGTTTAAATGATTGCATATTA
The DNA here is from genome assembly GCA_964401415.1 of uncultured Erysipelotrichaceae bacterium. Classification (GTDB taxonomy): domain Bacteria; phylum Bacillota_I; class Bacilli_A; order Erysipelotrichales; family Erysipelotrichaceae; genus JAQUCI01. Next base: position 9,060 of record CAYNYC010000012.1, on the reverse strand, counting down.
AATTCTTTAAGATCGTTATGGACGATCTCACTAATACCTTTACCGGCTAAGGAAGTGCTAGCTGTAAAGATTTCTTGTGCATATTTTTCAAGATCAATACCAGCTGCTTCAGCTAATTTAGAAGCAACTTTGCGATCATCGTCAGTTGATGTAGGTGAATTAAAGTTCATTGTATCAGATATGATCGCTCCACATAAGATACCAGCCATTTTTTTATCAGGTTTAAGATCGTATTCACTATACATCTTGGCTACGATCGTTGAACATGCTCCTACAAGTTCATTTCTAAACCTAATAGGGATATCAGTCGTTACATCACCAACACGATGATGGTCAATGATCTCAATGACATCTGCTTGTTCTATCCCATCAATACTTTGATTAGTCTCATTATGATCAACGAGAATAAGTTTTCGTTTTTCATGACCCCAAAGATGATAACGAGATATAAAGCCTTTTAGGATATTATCATTATCAATTACAGGATAACTACGGAATCTTGATTTTGGAATAATAGCCTTAACATCGTCTAAATAATCATAGAAATTAAATGTAACGAGATTAGTAGACATGATATCAGCGATCGGAATGGCGTGACAAATACTTTGGGCAGTGGTGTAAATATCTAAAGGAGTAGTTATGATCGCACAATGGGCTTTTGTAGCTTTTAAGATCACATCGGGTTCTACTTCTTTGCATTGACAAGCGATTACCATGGCAGCGCCTGTTTCAATGGCGTGCATGTGAGAAGAAGCACGACTACTAGCGATGACAATCTCGTCTTTATAAGATAATGACTCTATCTCTAAAGTCTTACTGGTAGTTATATTGATGATCCCACTTGGATGGTAATTACGAGGAATAACAACCAATTCTCCTTGTAGGGTATCAGCTATGTTTTCAATAGGAATCCTTTTGATCAAGTTATAGTTTTTCAAGGTTGAACTCAAGATTCCACTGGTAATACCAGATATAGTCGCCATACCTACTAAATGTTCACCTTCATCAACAACAGCTATAACTTTTTTATCATTAGCGCGCATGATTTCCCACGCTTCTTTGATCATTGCTTTAGGACCAACACGATAGGCGTAGTCAAAATCAATATCGCAAACCCTTGTTTTAATATCATAAAAAAGTGGAGGCGCACTAACATTGAATTTACGTAAAATAAAAGCAGTCTCGGAGTTTATATTCCCAATTCTGATTGGGGTTACATTATATCCGAGTTTTTTCTTTAGATCAGCATAAGCCAAGGTTGATACGATCGTATCTGTATCAGGGTTTTTGTGACCAGTTATATAGATATTATTGTTCATTGTATTCTCCTCAATATTTATTTTAGCATAGTAAATTAGAAATAAAAGATACCAATTAAATAATAACGTACATGTTATAATAATATAAAGGATTAAATATGAACATATCTCTACCTCAATCAGCATTAAAAGTAATTGAAATGATCGAAGCTTTTGATCATGAGGCTTTTGTTGTTGGTGGATTTGTCCGTGACAGTATCTTAGGATTACATCCCAAGGATTGTGATATCGCAACATCAGCTCGTCCAGATGTAATTCTCGATATCTTTAAAGATTATCCTTGTTATAAAACAGGTATTAAACATGGAACAGTAATGGTCTTAATGGATAATCAACCAATTGAGATCACAACATATCGCGTTGAAAGTCAATACAAAGATTATCGACATCCCAGTGAGGTTACTTTCGTATTAGCACTTGAAGATGATCTTGCTCGCCGAGATTTTACGATCAATGCTTTAGCATATAATCAAAGAGCGGGGTTAATTGATCACTTCAATGGCTTAGATGATTTAAATAAGCACATATTAAGATGTATTAACGATCCTTCTGTTCGTTTTAGGGAAGATCCACTTCGGATTATGAGAGCTTTACGTTTTAGTAGTACTTATCAATTCCAAATCGAAACACATACGGAAAAAGCATTGATCAACTTATTTCCTGAATTAGATCACATTGCTCAAGAGCGGATAACTGATGAATTTTTAAAACTACTTGTCGGTCAAGATCGTGATCGAGTAATCAAGAAATATGTAATGATATGGGAAAGACTATTTCCTGAAGTATTTACCAATAATGAAGCTTTAATTAACGATCTTGAAAATAAAGTATTTAATAAAGCGCATAATCTTTTTGTTAGTTTAAGTTTGTTTTTAAAGACTGTACCAATCTTAAGCGATCAAGCCTTGAGCGTTATCTTAAAAAGAATGCGTTTAAGCAAAGATCAGATAAAGACGATCGTTTTGATCAATCATTTTAGTGAACATAAGATTAAAGATAAAACTGATCTAAAAACGATCATGTATGAAACTGGTCAAACGATTATCATGGATATTCTTAATATTCAATATGCTCAATCATTGATCAATAAAAAAGAATATCAAAAATTGCAAAATGATGTTCTGACCATAATTAAATTTAATGAGTGCTATCGTTTTGATCAATTAGCTATTTCTGGTAAAGATATCATCGATCATTTTAAGATACCAGAGAAGACGATCAAGGCTTATTTAAAAAAGACGCTTGATGAAGTCATTAATGGCCATTTGGATAATGACTTTCAAGCTCAAATTGCATACTTAGAATCATTAATAAAAAATAAGGAATGATTTCCTTATTTTAAAATACGCATTTCACATTCTAATTGGTAACCAGTTTTTTCATGAACATCTTTTTTGATGTAATCAACTAGGTCTAGAATATCTTTGCTGGTGGCATTGTCGTAATTTATTACAAAACCGGTGTGTTTTTCTGATACCATAGCACCACCAATTCGGTAGCCTTTTAAACCACAATCATCGATCAGTTTAGCGGCGAAAGCACCAACAGGACGTTTAAAGGTACTACCAGCACTTGGATACTCCAAAGGTTGTTTGGCGACTCGTCTAGCTAAAAAATCATCCATTTTATTTTTAATCATATCTTTATCACCATGTCTTAATTGTAATCGTGCTGATAGGATACAACAGCGATGATCATGGAAGTAACTATGACGATAACTCAAACAGAGTTCTTTGTTTGTAAAGGTTTGAATATGGTTATTCTCATCTAAAAAATCGCAATCAACAATAACATCTTTGATTTCACCATCATATGCGCCAGCATTCATATAGACAGCTCCACCGATGGAGGCGGGAATACCATAGGCAAACTCAATTCCACTTAAGCCATGTTCATAAGCGAAGATACAGACATCTCTTAATGAAGCACCAGCTTGACAGGTAATCGTATTATCATTAATTTCTATAGCATTAAAGTTCTTATTGATGATGATTACCAAGCCGTTTACACCCTCATCTAGAACTAAAGTATTAGAGCCATTGCCTAAGATATAATAAGGTATTTGATGTTGATTCGCTGAATTGATCAATGCTTTAATCTGATTTACTGTTGATGGCCACGCGATGAACCGAGCATTGCCACCAATCTTTAAACTTGTATATGAATATAAAGGAATATTTTCCTTGAAAAGACAACCTATTTTTGTCAAATCTTGAATAAAACCGATTTGGGACATTTGTTTTCTCCTTATATCTAAAATACTGTCGAATCTTTTAGTTAAATAATCTTAATAATTATAGCATAATATATTCAGGCTTTTTAGTAAAATATGTAAGTCAGGTTATGAAGTGATATGCGATAAACAGCTTTATCGATAAATAGATGTATAAATACAAAAAAACAGTTATTTATGTTAAATTTATCGTAGTTTTAGTTTTTTTCTAATATAATGAAAACATAATATGCGAGGATCGTAAAATGAAACTAAGTAAACAGGAAAAGAGTTGGATTTTATATGATGTCGGTAATTCAGCATTTACAATGGTCTTAACAGCGACAATTCCAGTATTCTTTGCGGCTTTAGTTGATATGGCCCAGATTGAGGCAGTTTGTAATAATTTCATAGTACAAGCACTTTTCTATAAGAACGCCACATTAGCGCTAGCTGGTAATATGGAAGCTTTCGCAGCTTTAAAGACAGCCTTATTTGGATTAACTACTACGGTTGCTGTGGTTATTGTGGCTTTGATTGCTCCGATCATTGGGGCGATTGCTGATCATCGTGGCATGAAAAAGAAGATGTTTTCCGTTTCATTACTAATTGGGGTAGCAGGTCTTTTATCACTTGGTATCACTCAAGATTGGTTAGCTTATTTATTTTTGATCATTATTGCCCGGATTGGTTATTCAGCTGGTAATATATTTTATGATTCAATGTTGGTAGATGTATCAACTAATGATCGAATGGATTATGTATCTTCAATGGGATATGCTTGGGGATATATTGGTAGTTGTATACCGTTTACGATTGGTATCGCATTAATTTTAACAACTCCCTTTAATCTTACTGTTCAACAGGCTACCCAAATATCGTTTATCTTAACGGCAGTTTGGTGGATGTTACTAACGATTCCACTAATGAAAAATGTTAAACAGACCTATTACGTTGAAATGCCAAAACATATAATTAAGGCTTCTTTTAAAAGAGTAGGAGATACTTTAAAGAAAATAAAAAAAGATCGGCGTTTACTATTATTTATCATTGCTTATTTTTGTTATATTGATGGTGTTTATACGATCATTTCCATGGCGACGACTTATGGTACCGAAGTAGGCTTAGAAGCAACAGGTATGATCGTTGCTCTACTTGTAACCCAAATCGTAGCTTTTCCAAGTGCGATCGTTGCTGGGGTATTAGCCAAGAAATATGGAGCAATTAAATTAATCAAGGGATTTATTATCATTTATGCCTTTATCTGTTTATATGGTTATGGCCTAAACACGCAATTTGAATTCTGGGTATTAGCTATAAGTGTTGGCTTAGTTCAAGGTGGTATTCAATCACTTTCAAGGGCATATTACGGTAAGATCATTCCCAAAGATGAATCAAGTGAATATTTTGGATTCTTTGATATCTTTGGTAAATTCGCTGATTTCTTTGGACCATTATTAATTACTATTTCAGCCAGTTTATTTGGAGCTAGTAAATATGGAATATTAGCTTTGATCATATTATTTGCGATCGGTTTTGTTTTAATCAGTAAAGTAGAAAAGGAAAATCATAAACAAGCTGTTTAAGTATTGTGGGGGTTAGATATGGATAAAGAAGAATTAAAGTATTTAAAAAGAGCGATTGCTAATGCCAAAACCGTAAAAGCGATCGAGTATGAAGGAATTATTTTTGAAGGTGATGAGTATATTTCATTACACAAGCAAAAGCTAAAAAAGTACAATTTAGCTATGAGCATTATTGCGCCAGTTGTTTGGTTATTATTGGTAAATCTATTTCAGATACAATCACAAGTGATCAATTTTGTAATTTTAGTGTCTTTAGCTATCGGTTTTTATATCATTCATGAACAGTTGGTAAAGAAGTTTATACCCGACGATAGTTTTAAACATATGAAAAAGAGCTAATTGCGATCAATTTCAACATTGATCTGTAGTTTGTTATTTATCTTTTTGATCATCTCTATAATCTTTATTTTTAATAATTCATCATCTGTTTCAATACCATATGGAACAGTAACATCAAAGAATAGCTTAGGGTGTTGCTTACTTTTTATCAAACGGAAGTCATGGATACTTATTCTAGTATCCATTTCTTTTAATTCATTAAGTATTTTTTCTTGCAATTGATTAGTATACTCATCATCATTGACAATAGGATCCATATGAATGGTAGCGTGGCATTGTAATGCTTCTTTAATTTGTTCTTCTGCTTCGTTAATGACATCATGCATTGTTAAAATATCACTGTTAGCGGATACTTCCGCATGCAGGGTAACCATTAAACTATCATGACCATAATCATGAACGATAAGATCATGAATGCCAATAATCTCAGGGTGTTCTTTGATTATAGCTTTGATCTGTTCGATCAAATGGGGATTAGGTTGTTGTCCAAGTAAAGGATTGATTGTTTCTTTAGCAGACTGATAGCCCGTCTTTAGGATAAAAAGGGCAACTATTAAACCAGCATAACCATCAATGTTTAAATCAAGATAGTAAAAGATTAAAGTTGAAATCATGACGATCGATGTCGCAAAAACATCTGCTAAACTATCTTTACCTGCAGCGATGATCGTTAATGAGTTGATTTTCTTACCAACATTGAAATTGTAATAAGCCATGTATAGTTTAACGAAGATGGCAATTACTAAAATAATGATTAGCGTAATTGAGAAGTTGATAGGATCAGGATTGATAATTTTCTTAAACGATCCGATCAATAACTCTATGCCCATTAAAATGATCAATAGCGAAACAATCAAACCAGCTATATATTCAAATCGACCATGACCAAAAGGATGATGGGGATCTGGTTTTTTACCAGATAAGATGAACCCTAAAAGGCTTATCGCTGATGAGCCAACATCGGAAAGATTATTAAAGGCATCAGCTGTTATGGCTATTGAACCACTTATAAATCCGATAGCGATCTTAGCTATGAATAAAAGCACATTTAAGATTATGCCCACAATACCACAAGCAATACCATAATTTTGGCGATCATTTCGTTTTACTAATTTATTTAATAATAAAAAGATTAAATTTACCATGATTGATAACTTCCTTGTATTTATATTATAAGGCTTATCAAAATAAAAGGCTAAAGAAATAAAAAAATGTAAGCGATTAAATTTTTTTGATGAAAGCACTTGCGAAAAAAATATAATACTATAAAATATAGGTATAGAGTATAGTGTAGTGTTAACAAAGAGAGGTGTTTTATATGGGGGTCTTTAATACAATTGCCGCTAAATCTGCTTTCATTGTGACGAGCACTATCATAGTGCCTAAAATACATTTCAATTTGATTTTTAAAGTGGTATGAATATGCCATTTTTTTATTTATAAAAAAAGGAGGAAAAGTCATGGATCAGATTAACAAGGATTTCTTTGATGCAGCAGCGCTAGGTGATCTAGCTTTGGTCAAGGAATCTTTAGCAAAAGGTGCTGATGTTAACTATCAAAACGGTGATGGAAGATCAGCTTTAATGCGTAGTTCAAAAAGAGGGCATTTAGATGTCGTCAAATGTTTACTTGAGCATGGAGCATTAGTTAATCAAAGAGACAACAATCAAAAAACAGCAATTATGACAACAGCTAAGAAAGGTCATCTTGAGATCGTAAAACTATTAGTTGAACATGGTGCTGATGTAAACGCGGCTGATTATAATGGTCGGAATGCCTTAATGAGAGCTTCTTTTTTAGGCCAAAATGAAGTCGTAGAGTATTTACTGGCAAATAATGCCAATATTAATGCGGAAGATGGAATGAGCAGGACAGCATTAATGGAAGCTTGTTTAGCATTTCGAATGGATGTTATTGAAACACTTATTAATAACGGAGCGGATGTCAATAAACAAGACAGAAATGGCTGTACCGCTTTGATGCGGGCAAGCTATTCAGGATATATGGATCTATGTAAAGATTTGATCAGACATGGAGCCGATAAAAATATTGTAGATAAAGACGGAAATAAAGCTGTTGACTATGTTCGTCAACAGGAATTTTCGGATTTAAAAGAATATTTGAAATAGATAGGGGAAAAAGAATGAAAGACTATTTAGCATCACAGATACGCAACGTATGTTTACTGGGACACAGCGGTAGCGGCAAGTCTACTTTTGCTGAAGCTGCTTTGTTTGTTACCAAAGCTATCGATCGTATGGGTAAAACACCTGATGGATCTAGTACAATGGATCACGATCAAGAAGAGATTAAAAAAGGCAGTTCAATCTATACCAGTATCGCACCGATTGAATGGAAAAACGGTAAGATCAACTTTATCGATACTCCTGGTTATTTAGATTATGTTGGTGAGATGGAAGCTGGAATGGCAGTAGCCGATGGATTATTACTAATGATCAGTGCTAAAGATGGCATCCAAACGGGTACTGAAAAAGCATGGAAAACAGCTGTCAAAAATAAAAAACCAACGGTCTTTTTTATTAACAAACTTGATGAGGATAATGCCTCATTTGAAAAGACTTATAGTGAGTTACGTTCAAAATTTCATAAAAGCATTGTTGCTTTTGAACTACCAATCAATCAAAACGGTAAAACAGTAGGAACAGTCAACATCTTAAAAAGCAAAGCTTTCTATTATGGAGAGCCCGAAGGAAAAGAAGTTCCAGCGGAAATGGATGCCGTTGTTAAAGAACACTATGAACAGATCATGGAGGCAGTTGCTTCAGCAGATGATGATCTTATGGAGAAATTCTTTGCTGGTGAAGCTTTTAGTGAAGAAGAAGTAATCAAAGGTTTAAAACTTGGTGTGTTAAATGGTGAAGTACGTCCAGTCCTTTGTGGTAGTACATTAAATCATAATGGTATTGAGATAGTTTTGAAAACGATCTTTGAATACTTTCCTTCATTTTCGGAAGTTGGAAGTGTTACAGCTAAAAATCGTAAAGGAGAAGATGTTGTTGTTAAAACTGAGGAAG
>CAYNYC010000012.1:0-559 GCA_964401415.1 uncultured Erysipelotrichaceae bacterium | reverse complement strand
ATTCAAAACAATCATTGATCCGTTTGTTGGTAGATTATCTTTTATCAAAGTATTTAGTGGAACTTTGACACTTGATTCAGTATTGACCAATGTTCAACAAGATAAAACGGAAAAATTTAATCAAATATCAGTAATGATGGGAAAAACACAATTACCTGTAACCAAACTAGCAGTTGGGGATATTGGTGTTTTGACCAAATTACAAAATACGCAAACCAATGATACATTGGTAGTTGGTAGTGCTAATGTTATATTACCCAAGATAACATTCCCTGAACCAATGTTAAGTGTCGCTATTGAACCAAAGAGTAAAAATGATGAAGATAAGATGTCTGGAGCCCTGCAAAGAATATTGGAAGAGGATCCGACTTGTCACATTGTTAAAAACGCTGAAACCAGACAGACTTTATTGTATGGTGTTGGCGATCAACATATTGATGTGATCGTTAATCGATTGAAACATAAGTATAAAGTTGAAATTGAACTATTAGAGCCAAAAGTTCAATATCGTGAAACGATAAAAGGTAAAGCAGAAGTCCAAGGAAAGCATAAAAAACAA
>CAYNYC010000011.1:9483-24788 GCA_964401415.1 uncultured Erysipelotrichaceae bacterium | reverse complement strand
CTTACATTAATGCGAAATTAATGAATGATATAGATTTACAGGGTAATGATTTAGATCAATGGGTGCCTATTGCAAATTATTATGAAATTTCATTTTCCGGTACTTTCGATGGTAATGGTTATACTATTCGTGGATTATATATTAATAGATCAACAATTTTAGATGAATATGGAGAACCAGATTATGATACAGACAATCTCGCTTTTATAAGCAATGCCACCGATGCTGTCATTAAAAATTTAATATTAGAAGGTTATATTTTAGGTGGATGGTATGGGATTGCAGGATTTGTTGCCCAATTATGGAGCGGTAAAATAATAAATTGTATAAATAGAGTAGTACTAACAGGTCCTGAATGGGTATTCTGTATAGGCGGACTTGCCGCAGTTGCTTATGATATGGAAATAATTCATTGTATAAATGAAGCTGATATAGGTAGAAATGACATCTATAGCTATAGATTAGGTGGTATTGTTTCTGAATGTAGCAGTGGTTATATAATTAATTGCATCAATAAAGGTAATATTTATGGGGAAGATAGTGCAGGTATTACTGGTGGTATTAATGATGTCACTATTAATAATTGTGTTAATGAAGGAAATATTTTCGCCGGCACTGAAAATGCCTGTGGTATAGCTATGAACTACATTTATTCCAGTCATAATATAATAACTAATTGTGTTAATAAAGGAATAATTACTGGTGATATGGATATAGCTGGAATAGTTAACTATGCAACACCAAATTTAGAATTAAAAAACTGTGTTAATGAAGGTATTATTAATTGTGAATATGATTATGGTTCAATTTTTAGAACTTTAGACACCAATGAGACTATAACTTATGATGATGATTATTCGGTTTCGTTTGTATTGAATGATGGTAATATAGATATGGGAACTGTTTACCCAAAATATGAACATTATTATCATGATACCGAATTAGATTATACTATTTATGAAATATATACAACACAAGATTTAAAAGACTTTAGAGATTTAGTTAATCTTGGTTATATTAATATTTCAGCTAAATTAATGAATGATATAGATCTACAAGGTAATGAATCAGATCAATGGATTCCAATTGGATTAAATATTACTACTCCATTTTCCGGTTATTTTGATGGAAATGGTCATACTATTAGTGGTATTTATATGAACACGCTGGCTTTATTGGGTATTATAGAAATACTAATAACGATGATTTGTTGCAACAAAATGGATGGGGTATTTCAGATGTCAGTAATAGATTTATTTCAAATATTAAGAATTTAACTGTTAATGGGTATATTACTAATACACGTGCTAACTCTACAACGGGAGGAATTATTGGATATGCTAATTCAATAAATATATATAATTGTATTAATAAAGCAGATATTATAAATAATAATGATCAGACCGGAGGGATAATAGCTTACGTTTTTAATGAAAGTATTGTTAATGCATGCATTAACGAAGGTAATATATCTAATGGTGGGGGTATTATTGGCGTAAGTAATTCAAGTGGAAATAGTATTATAATTAATTGTATTAATAAAGGTAGTATAACAAATGGCAATGGTATAATTAAAGGGAGCCCAACACTAGCAAAACCCATAACAAATTGCACTAATGAAGGTAATATTACTAATGGTAATGGAATCGCTGGAGCCCTATATAGTACAGGAATGGTTAATTGTGTTAATAAAGGTAATATAATAGATGGTAACGGGTTAGCTGGTAGAGTTGGTGCTGTTGGAGTAATTAATTGCACTAATGAAGGTAATATTACTAATGGTAATGGAATCGCCGGCGAAATATATAGTACAGGAATGGTTAATTGTGTTAATAATGGTGATATAATAGATGGTAACGGGTTAGCTGATAGAGTTTATGCTGGTGGATTAATTAATTGTGTTAATGAAGGTAATATAATTGTTAGAACTAAATCGTCAATTGGTGGGTTAATTAATGCATTATATTACGGTAACGTATTAAATTGTATCAATAAAGGTAATATAACTATTGAAAGTACTAATACTAGTGTAACGTCTGTAGGAGGTCTTTTATCTGCTAACTTTGCCTTAGACATAAGCATAACTAATTGTATTAATGAAGGTAATATAACAAATGAATCAAATCAAAATATTACAATCGGAGGAATTCTATCAACAAATTATGGTTCAGCTGTGGGCTTATATGGTATTAATAATTGTGTTAATACCGGTACTATAACAAACAATGTAGTTAGTACTAGTGGCTTGGGTGGAATAATTGGATCTTTTATCGGTGATGAGATGAAAATAACTAATTGTGTTAATTTAGGTAATATAGTAAGTTCAGTTAATGAATATAATAAAGGTGCTATATTAGGTAATACAGGGTTATTCCCATTAATAGAAGAAACAATAGATACTAATTTAACTCCAAACATGCTTAATAATTTCTATTTAAATACAACATGTTCTACATCTGTTGGCAGTTATCGTAGATATGGGGATCAAAATTATATAATTATTGATGTATTAGAAGGTCATTTAGATAGTTTTACATTAGGGAATTCCCCCGCTGTATCATGTTTAATAGATAAAAATACATCTGAATCTATAATATATCCATATTATAATACAGATATTTCAACTATATCTTACACTGAAAATATAGAAAATGATGATTTTTCTGCATCATTTATATTGAATGATGGTAATATAGATATGGGGACTGTTTACCCAAATACTGAGCATCATCATGCAATTGATAAAATTGATAATATTATGCATAAACATATAAAAGAAACATATTATATAAACAATGAGTCTGAATTAAAAAATTTTAGAGATTTAGTCAACGCTGGTAATTATAATTTAAACGCTAAATTAATGGATAATATTCGGTTGAGAGATGCTTGGGTTCCTATATGTCATGAGAATGGTATATATAATGGAATATTTGATGGCAATAATTACAAAATTTCCGGTATCAACATAACATCTACAGATACACATTATCGAGGTTTTATATCTAAAGCCGGGAAAGATGCTATAATTAAAAATTTAAAACTTGAAGGTACTATGACAATATCTGGAGGGGATACCCATGGAGGTATTGTTGGAATTGGTTATGGGTGCAAAATTATAAATTGTACAAATAATATGTCTTTTAATTGTACAAATAATGCTAGCATTATTGGTGGAATAGTTGGTCAGCTTTCCACTGGACCGTTAAATGAATTATCAAAAATAATTAATTGCAATAATATAAATCAAATAAATAGTAATGGAAGTCTAATCGGTGGGATTGTCGGAAATATCGATGATGCATCAATTAATATTATAAATTGTTATAATGGTAGTGATATTTCTGGTAAAGATTGTGTATCAGGAATAGTAGGGTATGGGTATTGCACATTATACAACTGTATTAATGATGGTCATATTGTGGCGACAGGTGATACCTACAATGGTTCTGTAGCAGGAATAGCATATACTGGAGATGCATATAATTGTTGCAATAGTGGATTGATTACCGGCACTAAATATGTAGGTGGTATTTTATCTTGGGGAGGCACAGCCGTAAATTGTGTTAATAATGGTATGATTGAGGCATTAAATACTAGTACTGATTATGGATATGGAGCTATATTTGGTGATAATACAGATATAGATATTTTAACGACACATAATAATTATTACAGTAGTGATTCTTGTGATAGAGCTTATACAAATGATACTTTAGATACTTATATTGTGTCAACACCAGGTGTAATAGATATTTGTACAGATTCAACATTACCTGCTACTTCTTATCGTTTATATAGAGATTATATATATAATAAATTCTATATAACAACAATTCACCCTGTTACGTATAATACAAATATATCAAATGTTACACCAACTGGTTTTAATATTGTTAAATATTTACCGAAAAATAATTTTTATTTAGACACAACAAGTAATCAAGCAGGTGTATATGAAGATAACGATTCAGTAATAATCTCTATACCAGATTCAATAACACCATATACAGAAGGAAACGCCCCAACTGTATCTGCATTAGTAGACACTATGTATGTAGAAGCAAATTCTCTTATAGTTAAATTATATCCTTATTATAATCCTAGTATATCAACGGTTGCATTTAGTGATTGGGGAATTTCCAATAGTAGAATTGCTGAAGTTAATGATGATGATACTATTGAACTCAAACGAAGCGGCACTTTTAATTTAGATTATAATACATCATTTGTTTTAAATAGTGATAATAAGAGTTTAGGTACAGTTAATATAGTTGATAAGCTTATAAAAGTAATAGATTTACCATCAAAATATTTAATTAAACATCTAAAACAATATAATAATTATTTATTTTGTTTATTTAGTGAGAATAAATAATAATGTCAGGTTGTGATTAATTAATGGCATTACATGAAATATATACTGCACAGGATTTAAAAGATTTTAGAGATTTAGTTAATTCTGGATATAGAGAAGAATCAGCAATTTTAATGAACGATATAGATTTAGAAGGTAACAGCTCAGATCAGTGGATTCCAATAGGAACTAATCCTGATTCTCCTTATGTTTCAACAACAAACGCTTTTGAAGGAACATTTGATGGTAATGGTCATACTATTAGTGGAATTTATATTGATAAATCAGCTATATCAACTACAGTAAAATATCAAGGTTTTTTTGGCGTAACTCGTAGTGGATATATTAAAAATTTAACAATTGAAGGAACTATTTTATTAGGTTCTAATGCATCGTATTGTGGTGGTATTGTAGGTTACAGTTCAGGTTATGGTTATGTGTTATCATGTAAAAATAAAATAGATATTTCAAGTTCTAATGGTATGGGTTTAGGTGGAATTATCGGTTACAATCAAAGTTGCAATACGATAAAATGTATTAATGAAGGTAATATATCTGGTAACACATCAATAGGTGGAATTGTAGGTCAAGATAGATCTGCTGATTACATACAGAATAATGTAAATACTGGAAATATTTCGGGTACGTCTAGTATTGGTGGAATCACAGGATTCTGTTACAAATCAGTTTGTATACAAAATAACACAAACACTGGTGCTATTTCTGGTACGTCTAGTATTGGTGGGATCACAGGTTATTGTGATTATGTTTTAAAATATAAATTTAAGAGAAATGTTAATAGTGGTTTAATTTCTGGGACTAGTTTAATAGGGGCTATAATAGGAAATGTTAAAAACACAGCTTTAACATTTAGTGAATTAATATTTTCTGAAACAAATGATGAAGGGTTTATTATACTAGATAATTATTACAGTGAATCTTCATGCTCTTACGGAATTGGTAATCCTGCTACAACAGAAGAATCATTAAGAATTATAAAAACTATTGGGGCTGATACTCCAATATTACCAGTTATTCCAACTTACGAGATAACAACAGTTCAAGAATTAAAAGATTTTAGAGATTTAACCAATTTAGGATACACTTATATTAATGCAAAATTAATGAATGATATCTATTTAGCTGGCAATGATTCAGATCAATGGATTTCGATTGCAAGTCAAGCTAGTAGACAATGGCCAGAATATACTGGAACTTTTGATGGGAACGGTTATAAGATAAGCGGATTGTATATTAATAGATCAACAATTTTAGATGAATATGGAGAACCAGATTATGATATAGATGATTGTGCGTTTATTGGTCAATTAGCTGATGAAGGGATTGTTAAAAATCTTACACTTGAAGGTTATATTTTAGGTGGATGGTGGTCAGTAGCAGGATTTGTAGGAGAATTATATGGCGGTAAAATAATAAATTGTATAAATAGAGTAACTATAACTGGTCCAGAAGATGGAGACACTCTTGGTGGATTTGCAGGCTGTTGTGGATGGGGAAACTCTATTTCTAGAAATTCTGAAATAATAAATTGCATAAATGATGCTAATGTAGGAATTGAAGTCGATGGTAGTGGTGCTTTTGGTGGAATTATTGGTTTTGGTAGTGATTGTAATATAACTAATTGTATTAACAAAGGAAATATTTTTGGAGGGACATATGCTATAGCTGGTATTTCTGGAGATAATAATAGAAGTGTCATCGACAATTGTGTTAATACAGGTAATATAACAGGTACATTTGGTACTTACGATGGTGAAGTTGCAGGTATAGCTAGTTATTGTGCTGATGAGAGTATCATTAGTAATTGTGTTAATACGGGTACTATAACTGGATTAGATGAAGTAGGAGGTATAGTTGGTTGGGCTTTCGGTGCCCCAAATATAAAAAATTGTGTTAGTGAAGGTACTATAGTATGTACTAATGAAGAAAATTCTTATGGTGCTATAATAGGATATAGTAGTCTTGCTGATACTAGTAATATCAGTAATAATTATTATCTAGACACGTCTTGTTCACAAGCTGTTGTTTCTTACAGTGAAACACCAATAGTAACTTTAGCCGATAAATTTGAAACATATACAGAAGGAAATACTCCTTCTGTTGCATCATTAATAGAAGATTTTAAAATAAATAAAAAAGTTATAACACCAAAAATATACCCAGATATTAATACTGATATTACAGATATAACTTTCAGTAATTGGTCTACATCTGGGACCATTAATGCTAACATAGAAAATGATACTGTAGTATTATTACCACCTACAATACCTAAAAAAGAAATTATAATTGATAAGTTATAACTACAACTTAATTATAGAATAAATAATGTCAGGCTGTGATGAATAACATATGACAAATTTAAATTACATAGATATCAATTATGATGCAACATTTACAAAAGTAGATGATTCTACAGATTTAGGTACTGTATCTATTAATAAAACTGTTTATATTGATACTATATTTGAAGCACCTGTTAAAAAATTATTTTCTAGATATATTTTAGATGGTAATACTTTGAATTATAATGAATATCAACCAGATGCTATAACTAGTAAAAATAACATTAGAATTGGTCGTGTTTGGCCGGTATCTAATCTAAGTCATTTTTTAGTTAATGATAATAATTACTTTTTTTGTAATTCAAATAATAAAATAAATGCTTATACAAATACAGGCGTTTTATATTATACTACCGAAAAAGATTATATCGATATAGAAAATACTATAATTGGTGTAGGGAATAATATATATATAAAATATGATGTTAATAAACTAGATTGCTTGATAGTATTAGGTAATATGTTGGATATCACATGGACTATAATTAATGATGATTTTGGTAGTCAAATAACTTCTGATGATAATTACTTATATATTAACAGTAAAGAAAATGAAACAGTAATATATGTTGTAGATCCTAGATTAGCTGATACAGAAAATTATATAGTAAGAACAATTACTATTGATGGTTTTGATGAAGACCATATTGTTGATGATCCATATTATATATCTAAATTAGATTTATTTACTGATGAGATTTTATATAATTTTCTGGCTAATGACAAATTTACTAAAGTTACCAGTAATTTATTTATGATTAATAATATAACTTATTTAGCTAAACACAATGTATTATATAAAATGGAATTAGATAAAGATATTGAAAACATGAAAATTTTCACTGATAAATGTGATATTGTAAAGATAGATAAAATAGATGATAATCGATTATTTGTTATGACTAATGATAATAGAGTGGCTATTATTGATATAAGTGGAGAATATTCAAATGATTTAGGCTTGATTATATTTACTTATGATGATAGTGAAAACACAGATAAGATATTATTGAATGTAGAAATAGATAAAAAAGATAAGAATTTTTATTTCGCTTATCTTAATTCAATTGAAAAAGTTTATCCAAGTTTAATGATAAGCCCTTACGGTATTATAGGTAGTCCTTGTTATAAATTTGATGGTGGAAGTAGCTATATTGAATTTAGAACAATGCCTATGAATAATAATAATTTTAGTACTTCAGTTAGTTTTAAACCAACTAAAATAAATAACAGTAAAAGTGTATTATTTGGTGGTGGAGATAATTATAACTGGTCTTCTATATGTTGGTCAGATTATTTAAATATATTTTGTGCTATAACTAAAAATGATAATATAACATCAATTATGCCGGATGATGGTTCTGAAAATTGGTATACTACTAATACAAGAACTTTACCGATAGCAGATTGGAACTCTATATGTTGGGATAATGTTTATAATTTATTTTATACAATATCTACAGATAATAAATTTGCTTATTCTTCTGATGGTTTAAATTGGAGATTAATAGATAATATACCTAATTCAGGTTTATGGAATAAAGTGTATTACGCTGAGGTTATTAATAATACGTATATATTACAGAAAAATTCAAATAAATTATTATATGCTATGAATGTTAATAGTACTTGGAGAGAAATCACATTACCTATAGTTAGTGATTGGAAAGATATAGTATATAGAAATTCTGATAAAATGTTAGTGTTAGTTAATGGTACCAATAAAATATATACTGTAAAAAGACACTCAGTTTTTAATTCTATAGTTGTTGGTGAAAATGCTAATTGGACCAACGTTTGTTACTCTAAAGAACTTGATTTATTTGTGCTTATAGCTAAGGATTCTAATGATATAGCTTATTCTTCCAATGGTTTAATTTGGACTTTAAGAAAATTACCATACGCTGATTCATGGTCAACTATTATTTATGATGAGTTTAATTTTAATAGATTCTTTATTTTTGCTAATGATAGTAATAAGTACATATCTTCTTCTAATTTAATAGATTGGAAAATAGTAGATAATGAACTAAATCAGAATTATAATATTACAAGTGTATCAGCTGGAAATAAAATGATATGTGCATTAATAAATGATGCTGATCTATCTCTTAAAATTATGAGCGGTAGCGATATTATAATAAATAATAAATATCAAAAAACATTAACTAACGTATTTAATAGAAATGTTACTAAATCAACCTTTCAATTGTATTTTGACGGCAATGATAATTTTATGTATGTTTTATATGGTAATTATAAATTTAAATGTTATTTTAAAATAGATAGCAGTAAAATAGATAATTGGTATAATATAACAACTATAGTTAATAATAATAAAATTAAAGTATATTCTAATAGTACATTAATAGGTAATTTTGATATTGATGATGATATTGGTGTTTATAATTATACAATGAATGATATAGAAAATGATAAATATTATTTTATTATGCCAGATTTAGATACTTTTAGTAATATATATACTTTTAGAATAGGAAACTCTGTTTTTAATAATAATCATGATAATTCTTTATATGGTTATGTAAATGATTTTATTTTATTTAACTATATTATTACTGAAAAAGAAATAGATGAAATTTCTAAAATTAAAGTATTACATTGTAGATTTAATTATGATTTTAAAGACCCTATATATAAAAATATTATACATGATATTAGTTGTTATAAACATGATTTAACAGGTACTGCTGATTATTCCAGTACTGAAGAAGCTTTTAAATTTGATGATTATGTAAATGTAAATGTAGCTAAAAACAATTTTTATTTTATTAATGATAAATTTACACTGTCTTTCTGGTATAAGAATGAAATAGATAATAATTTAGGTAGTAAAATATTAATGAGTAACTATAAGAATAAAGACCCTTATATGTTATTATTAGCTGATCAATTTAAACCAACAACTGATTTACCTATACAGTTAGTACAAAGTAAATATGAAGTAAGAGAAATGTCATTATTATTAGAAACAACTAAATGGGTAAATAATGATGGTTATTATGATTATATAGTTAGTAATGAGCATGTAGATGAAAATACTGTTATAGATATATTACCAAATATTTATATAAGTGATTATGAATTTGATTCTCTATTAGAAACTGATTTAATGGGGTATAGTCAATCAGAAGGCACTTTCACTTTAAGATGTTATGGAATAAAACCAGCAATAGATATACCGGTAAGAGTATTAATTAGAACCTGGGCTCCAACCAGTATGTCTTTACAGTATATTACTTTATCAGCAAATAATTGGAATAATAATTTATACACAGTATATATACCCGGTATAAAAAATACTGATACTATTGAAATGATAATTGATAACGAACCAACATATAAACAATACAATGCTATAATGGCGGCAGATTTAAAAGGTTATAGTCAATCTAATAATTTATTTACTATTAAATCTAATGGAATAATTCCTACTATTGATGTACCAATTTTATTCTATATTAATTCAAATGAAGCTAAGATTTCTGAGACGATATTAGATAGAAATTATTGGTTAGGAACTGAAACACCATTTAATTATAGAATAACATTAGATGACCCTAATGATAATTTCGTTAATATATTACCAAGTAATTATATAACTAGTGAAGAATTGAATATATTAAAAACAGCTGGTATAAGAGATGGTGGTCTATTTGGTACTGAAATAAGCGGATGGATGATAACATATATGCCAACGGAAGAAGACCCTGAAAAATATTCAATTTATTTTGTTATGATTGAAGGTAATGGTAGAATAACTAAAGTTAATTGTGTGAAAGACGATGCTAATATTAATTATGAGAATTGGAATAATTTTGTTATAAGCTATAATAATGGAATATTTAATACTTATATTAATGGTATTCCTCAGAGAGTTGAGAATTATAAAAATTATATTGATTCTAGCAATTTAATTATAGGAGCAAATCCTAATATGATTAATTTAGCTAATATTGGAATGGTTTATGGTAGTTATTATATGAAAGATGTTAGAGTATTTCATGAAGCACTTAATAATAATTATATACAGGAATTAGTTAATAGAGGTAACATGTTAAATAGTTCTGGTTCTTTGTATACAGAAAAAATAAGTGAAAATTATGATAACGTTGATATATCTAAAGAAGGATTAAAAGTTAAAACTATTACTGAATATACTGATACAGACCCAGATTCAGTGTATGATTATGATATATTAATTAATTTACAACATGGAATTAACAATAATGAAGTGTTGTTAAAAGATGAAATTGTAGAAAAATTGTAAAGTGTAGGTGGAATAATTTTGGTTATCAAGACTAATTTTGGTACAAAACAAGCATCAGAATTAAATTTAGGCTTAGTTAGATTTGCAACACCAGATGAAGCTATATTAGGTATACACACTAATAAAGCTGTTAATCCTAAAGGTTTAAATGAAGCTATTAATTCTATTAATGGTCTCATATATGATATTGTTTTGCTAGCAGATAATTGGGAAGGTGCTACGGCTCCTTATACATATACCATTAATAGTATTACTGGAATTACTAGTAATACTAATGCTCATACTATATTAAATTCAAACGTTACAGAGGCTCAGTTATTATCATTCAGAGAAGCTATGATTATTGATGGTGGTTTAGGTACTGATACTATTGTCTTTAAAGCTTTAGGTATTAAGCCAGCAATTAATATTCCAATAAAATTAATTGTAAGTAAATCTTTATATATTGAAGATGATTATGAGCCTCAATATGAAGTTGATACTTTACCTAGAGCAACGGTAGATATTTACGGTACTGTCAGAATAGCTACTCCTTTTGATGTAGAAGATGCAACAAGTAATATTAGAGTTATAACTCCTTTATTATTAGCTAAAAATATGCCTAATGGTGTTGCTGGATTAGATGCTAGTTCATTAATTAATGATTCATATATTTCTAATAATATAGCTAGAGTTAATTCCCCTGTATTAACTGGAATTCCAACTGCACCTACAGCTTTATATACTGATGATAGTACTCAAATTGCTACTACTGAATTTGTTAAAGATGTATTTGAAAATAGTCCTGTATTAGGTGGCACTCCTACAGCACCTACAGCTGTTGTTGGAACTAACAGTACTCAAATTGCTACTACTGAATTTGTAAATAATCAATTAACAACAAACGAAAATATATATACAATGACAGAAGGTCAAACTAGTGTTGATATATCAGATATATGGACAGATACATCATATAAATTAACATGTTTTATCAATCGATTATATTCAATTGAAAATACACATTACACAAAAAATACTGTTGATAAAACAATAATATTATCTACGCCTGCTACAGATGGTGACACTATTATTGTTATTGTTAGACCAATCTAATTATAAAAGGATTGAAAAAAATAAATGGCAAATAATATAAATTACGGGCCCGACCCAAGATCTAAAGTATATGATGTTACATTATTAGCATTAAGTTGGTTAGGTGCTTCTTCCCCTTACATATATATAATATCAACTATTACTAGTATTAATTCAAATGCTATAGTACATATAATACCTAGTCCTAATATTACACCAGCTGAATATACATCATATACTAATGCTAAAATAATAAGTGGTGGAATAGATACTAATGGATATGTAAATTTAAAAGCTGTTGGAACAAAACCAATAATAAATCTTCCAGTTAGAGTTATTGTTAGTGAATCTATTTTTGTTGAATCAAAATATGAATTAAACACATTCCCAGCATCAAGTACTTCAGAAGCTGGATTAATAGCTATATCTACTGATGCGGAAGTTAAATTAGGAATTAATAACACTAAAGCCGTTACTCCATTAACGTTGAGTAATAATTATATAAAAAAAACTGGAGGCACTTTAACTGGAGCATTAACAGGTACCACAATAACAGGTAACACTATAACGGCTACCACATTTAATGGAAGATTGATTGGTACTGTTACAGGTAATGTAACTGGCAATGTCAGTGGTAGTTCTGGAAGCTGTACTGGTAATAGTGCTACAGCTACTACTGCATCATCATGTACTGGTAATAGTGCTACAGCTACACAAGCTTATACCACAGCTAATACAACAAATACTTTATATTTAATAGGAGTTACATCTACAACATCCGGTAATCAATCATTACAATTAGATGCTAGTACTTATGTAACATCCACTGGTTATTTATATGCAACTAGAGTTTATAATGCTGTATATAATGACTATGCAGAATGTTTTGATAATAAAGAATTAACATATACAGAAGCAAAAAATAAAATAGTTGAATTAGATGAAAATAATAATACTGTATTAGCTAAAGAAAATTCTAATATGATTATAGGAGTTGTGTCTGATTCTTTTGGTCATATGCTAGGTGGTACTGAAGAAGAAATACAAGAAGGATCTAAAATGCCAATTGGATTAGCTGGAGTTTTATATGTTGATTCTTTAGATAGAGTTGATATTAAGAATAGAGGAAAATTTATTACTAGTGGCGGTAACGGATTAGCTAAGGTTTTAGATACTCCTATATCAGGTTCTACAGTTGGTAAAATTATAGATATAGATGAAGCTAATAATCGATATAAAGTTATTATAACGTTAATGTAGAAATTATTATAATTGATAAACAAATTAATATTATATATTGTTAATTTTTTAGGAGGAAATATAATTAAATTATGGCTGATTTAAGACGAGTTAAATTAATGCGAGGTAATGAATCCACCAGAACTACCGTCATACCTGAGCAAGGAGAGCAGATATCCACTATAGATGAACTTAAAGTTTATTTAGGTGATGGAGTTAAATCAGGTGGATATGTTATCAATGCAGATAATACAATAACAACATGCTTAGATCAAGCTAATGTATCAACTAAACATAGTCTAGCTTGGTGGATAGCTTGGTTTAATGGATCTAATGCAACAATAAGAATACCAAAAGGTACTCATGATATTTTAACTAATATGACCGTGCCTAGTAATATATGTTTAAAATTTGATAAAGGTGCTTTTTTTAATATAGCTTCCGAAGTAACTCTGACAGTTAATAGTGATATAGATGCTGGAATTTGGGAAGTATATACTGGGGATGGTACTGTAGATGGAACAGCTTATCATCCTACTAGACCTGAAATGCCAACTCCTGAATATACTGATGACAGTGATAGAATTGCTACAACAGCTTTTGTTAAAGATGTATTAAGTACTGATCCTGTTTTAGATGGTATTCCTACTGCACCAACGGCTTTATATACTGATGACAGTAATCAAATTGCCACCACTGCTTATGTTAAAGATGTATTAAGTACTGATCCTGTTTTAGGTGGCACTCCTACAGCACCTACAGCTGATCCTGATACTAATACTACACAGATAGCTACTACTGCCTATGCTGATGCTAAAGTAGCCGATTCTATTACAGAAGATGTTACTACAATTGCACCAAGTCAAAATGCTGTATTTGATGCTTTGATATTGAAAGCTGATCTAGATTCACCTATATTAACTGGAATTCCAGAAGCTCCAACAGCATCAGTAGGTACTAATACAACACAAATAGCTACAACTGCATTTGTTAAAGATGTATTTTCTAATAGTCCTGCTTTAGATGGTACTCCTACTGCACCTACAGCTGTCTTAGGTACAAATAATACTCAAATAGCAAATACTTCATATGTCAAAACTGAAATTAATGCGGTATTAGCCGCAAGTGATGTTTTAATTTTCAAAGGAACATTAGGTACTAGTGGTACTATAACTGAATTACCTATAACTGATTATAAAATAGGTTGGGCATATAAAATAATAACAGCTGGAACTTATGCCAATAAAGTATGTGAAATTGGTGATATGATTATAAGTATAGTTGATTTTGATACTATACCCAACGATTCAGACTGGATAGTTATACAGACTAATTTAGATGGTTCTGTCATAGGTCCAGTAAGTTCGATAACTGATAATATAGCTCTATTTGACGGTATAACAGGTAAATTAATAAAAGATTCTAGTAAATCTTTATCTGATTTAGCTACATCAACTCATGTTCACGGTAATATTACAAATGATGGAAAAATTGGTATTGTATCAGGGTTAATGATTAAAACTTCAACTAACGGAGAATTAATAGCACTTACGGCTGGCACAAGTGGACAATATTTACAATATGATGGGACTTGGTCAACACCTCCAGATACTGATACTATATATACACACCCTACAAGTGGAGTTTCTGCCGGCACCTACACTTCTGTTACAGTTGATACTAATGGACATGTAACAACTGGTACTAATCCAACAACTCTATCTGGATATGGTATTACTGATGCCGCAACTTTAGAATCACCTACTCTAACTGGCACTCCTACAGCACCTACAGCTGTTGCGGGAACTAACAGTACTCAAATTGCTACTACAGCTTATGCAGATGCTCTTGTAGCAGAATCAATCACAGACGGTGTTACAGGTATTGCACCGTCACAGGATGTTGTATTTGACGCTTTAGCACTTAAAGCTGATATAACATATGTTAACACTAGTATAGATGAATATAAAGTTTCAAA
>CAYNYC010000011.1:0-9440 GCA_964401415.1 uncultured Erysipelotrichaceae bacterium | reverse complement strand
GATCACACTGGGTTATTTACCAGCAATAGAATGTTAAGAATATATGATGGTTCTAATACTACTTATATACCGGTGACTTCAAGTTCTTATGATGGAATAAACGAAATTACCACTGTAGTATCATCAGGTACAGTACCAATTGGTATTGAGATAATAAGCTATGGAATTTTACAAAATAGTGCTACAGAAATAATTAGGCATGAAATATTAAATAGTATATCAATTATTAATAACTATAAATCATTTACAGCTACATCTAGTCAAACTGATTTTGATATATCAGATATATATCAACATTCAAATATTATAGTGTTTATAAATGGGGCTTTTAAATTAATTAATATTGATTTTACAGTAGATGATACTATTGATGCTGAAACTGTAGTATTAACAAACCCATGTTCTGGTGGAGAAACAGTAGTAGTTTATTTTAATACTTTAGAATTAACAATATAATATAAGTTATATAATATAATCAAATATAAGATAGATGAAAGGAAAGAATAAATTAGTTGATAGATAATTTTATAATCGATTTAGTAGTTACTGAAAACTGCAATCTAAAATGTAAATATTGTTATGAAAAACAAAGAAATATTAATATGACAGAAGAAAATTTTGACCATTTTTATTCTGTTACGTTACCACAACTAAAAAAATTATATGATTTTAATACTTATAGCTTACATTTTTTCGGTGGTGAACCTCTATTAAATTTTAATCTTATTAAATATGTAGTTCCTATAATAAAGAAGGATAACAATTGTATTGAAATAGGAATAGTTAGTAATGGATTGTTATATAATGAAGAAATTAAAAATTATTGTATTGAAAATAATATCAATATTTCTATTTCATTTGATGGTCTAGGTAATAAATTTAATAGAGTAGATATTAATAATCAATCTACATATGACAAATATAAAAATAATAAAACATTTACTGATACATGTAAATATGCCCATCTAACCATTGATCCTAATACTGCTCCAATATTAGATGAAATAATGACAGACTTAGTTGAAAATTGGAATATCTATGGTATTGATTTTAGCTTAGTTAGAGATGACGTTTGGACTAAAGAAGACATTATTAATTATAAAAATATGATAGATAGATTAGGCGATAAGTGGGTCGAATATATTGAAAAAGGTATACCAATAGGTGGAGGTTTATTTACTTTATCTATTAAAGAGTATTTAAATTTTAAAATAAATAATTATAAAAGAAATTTTAGTTGTTTTTCTGGATATAATGGTGTAGCAATTATGCCCAATTGTGATGTATATCCCTGCACAAGATATGGTTCTAATAGAGAATTGCCTATAATAGAAAATGATATTATTAATTATGATAATTATGAATTCTTTCAACAAGAAATATTAAATCCAAAAGAAATTAAAAAATGTAAAGAATGTGTATTATATAATTATTGTAATACTGGTTGTAAATATTCTCAAATTAAAAATAACTATGAGCCTATAGATAGTATATGCACTCTATATAAAATAAATTATAAAAAAGCTTTTCAAATACATAACAAGTTAAAAGATAATCAGTTATGGCTGAATTCTATTCAACTATAAATATAAATAGAGGATGGTATAATTAATATGAATGAAGAAATGAATAATTGCAAATGTGATGAAACTTGTAACGGAACTTGTGGTAATGAAACTGATCATGATGCAGATAAAAAATTAGCTGAATTACTTAATCGACCAATGGATGTTAGTGTTATATTGGTTGAATTAACTCATATGTTATATAATTCAGCTATTATAATCGAACAATTATTTAATATTAATGATAAAGAATTAGTTAATAATAGTTTTTTAGATGATAGTAATGAATTAGTATGTATGGCAGATAAATATATGTTAGTTTTAAAAGATGCTCTAAATAAATGTACACCTGAAGATATTATAAGAAGAAGTAGAAATCAAGGACCAAAATTAGATTATAATGAATTAATTAAAGATGAAGAAATTAAAAATTATATAGATGAATTAGAAAAAGAAATTGATCAAGAATTGGAAATAGAAATTAAGGAATTATAATGTCTTATGTAATGTATCTTACTAGTGATTGCAATATGAAATGTAAATATTGCTATGAACAAAATAGTAGGAATAAATTAGAAAATAAAATTAGTATTACATATGATGAAATAAAAAAACAATTAGATGATATATATAATAATTTTAATAGTGATGATAATTGTTTAGTTTTATTCGGCGGAGAACCTACATTAGAAATAGATAAAATAAAATATATCGTTGATTATAATAATAAACAAACTAATAAGCTTGTTTTTCATATGAATACAAATGGTTTATTATTATTAAATGATAAAATTTATAAATTTATAACAGATTTAATTAATAATAGAATATTATATATGAGTATTAGTTATGATGGTTCAGGTCAAGATAATAGAATATTAATGAATAATAAAAGTTCAAAAAAATTGATAGATAGAGTATTGAATAAATTAAATAGAGATAATATACCTATATTTATTAGTTATGTAATTACTGAATTAAATTATAAAAATGTAATTAAAGATACTATTTATTTAATTAAAAAATATAATAATATAACAAAGATAACATTTGCATATAATTATTCAGAAATGGATAAAATTATTAATATTCAAGAACATACAGATTATATAGTTGAATATTTTGTTTATTTATATAAAAAATATCATGTTTCTTTATGTATACCTAATAATAAAAAAGTGTGTGATTTATGTAAAAAATGTAATGTATCAGATTTAAAATATATTGTTAAAGATAAAGTTATAGAAAGGGAAAATAAATTAAATATGGAACTATTTAATTTATGGGATTAGAAATGAATAATCATTGTACTATAGAAATATTAGTTACTGAAGATTGTAATAATCATTGTAAATACTGTATACAAACAGGTATGCATAAAAAAATATACTTATCAACTGAAAAATTAAATGATATATTTAAATTTATAAATAATTTTAAAAAAGAGCATATCGAAATTAATAATATAGATTTAATGATATTTGGTGGAGAACCATTATTAAATGAAGTTGTTTGTAATAAAATATTTGATTTTGCTTTAGAAAATAAATATAATATTGTATTAATAACAAATGGATTATTAATTGATAAATATGTTGAAAAATTAGTTATATTAGATAGAAATGATTTATTAAAATCTCTACAAATTTCATATGATGGTAACCCAATACATGATTTATATAGATGTAACACTAGTAAAAAAGTTTTAGATAGTATAAAGTTATGTAGAGATAATAGCATAAAAAACTTATGTATCAAATCTACTTTGCCGCTAGATGGTTTTCAATACATGTATGACTGCTATATTGATTGCATTGAAAATTTAAATTTAGATTATGTTCCTACTATTGATTATACTTATAATAATTTAATTAACGAAGAAGATATAGATAATTATATAGAAATATTTAAACAACAACTACTTAAAATAGCAAAACATGGTATTAGAAACAGAATAAAAATTCCCAGAACAGATCTATTAGCATTAAATGGTAAATCTATGTGTTCAGCTGGTTGTTATTATTTTGCTATTAATTCTGATTTAAATGTTAGTAGATGTCATCAAACATCTTTTAGTACTGAAGAATACAACAAAATACATGTTATTGGTAATATTAATGATAGTGATATTAATACTAAGATTAATGAAATGTTTAAAATACATAGTTTAGTTGATAGAAATCTGACTGGCAATTCAGAATGTGAAAATTGTGATGTAACATTATGTAAAAAATGTTGTGCTAATAATTATAATTACTCAAAAGAAATTAATTATATAGATAAGTGGTATGATAAAAATACAGATAATCTATGTAAAATGTATAAAATGATTACTAAAATATCTAAAGCTTATAATTATAAAATTCAAAATTTATAATAAGTGAGGGGTTCTATATGGTTTTACCAGTTAGACCATTTATAAATATACAATACTCTAAATTGCTGTTTTATTATAGCAAGGGAAATTTTACTGAAGTTTTAAATATAATATATGATTATAAAAATCAAATACAGCTATTAAATAAAAAAATTGATGATTTAATACTAGATAGTTTTGAAGCTATATGTTTATATCGTCTAAATTACTTTGATAGTTTTATGTCATGTATTGATTTGATATTACAATATGATGATGCTAGATTTATAAATCTTACAGATAAAAAAGATGAATTAATTAGTATAGCATTATTAATGGCGGTTGTACATTTAATAGATAGTGATGAGAATGATATTAATTTATTAAGTGATGAAACTAAAAATAAAATATCTAGTATTAATATCAAATTTAATTTAATTCAATCTAATTCAGAGTTAGTTGCTTTGATTAATAATGCATTAAATAATATGATGATTAAAAATACAAAACAAGATATGGATAATATGAACAAAACTATTAAAGATATTTTTAATACTTATTTAAATAGATTATATAGCTACATGTATCAATATCAGTTTGATACTGGTGATAATTAATGGCTACATGTTATTGTCATTACAATGTTGTTGGTGATATCAGCTATGACCGTTACTGTAACTGTCATACATATGTTTATGCTACTAAATGTACTTGTCAAACTGCTTGTACATGTAACACAGTAGCAAGTTGTACATGTAATTGCAATTATAGTTGTACATGCAATTGTAACAATTGTACTGTAAATCAAACAGCATCGCAAACTTTGCCGTGGAATGCATCTACCCAAACTACAGGTGTAACAGTTGGAAGTTTAATTGATGACACACATTTAACACAATTTTATACAGCTATTAATGCAGAAAGAACCAGAAGGGGACAGGCTGCTTTTACTTGGAGTTATTACAGTGTTGCTGGTAATATAACAGCAAATCAATGGAATGAAATGGTAACAAAAATGAATTCTTGGTTAACATTTACATTAGCACATACAGCTGGTACTAATATAACTAGTGCTAATATAGTTAATTTAAGAAGTAATATGATAACTATAGCGGCTCAATGTTATTGTAATTGTAATAGAACATGTTCTTGTAATACTGTTGTCGCTTGTACTTGTCAAACTAATAGAGTATGTACGTGCAATACTGTTTGTTCATGTAATTGTGCGTATACATGTACTTGTAATTGTCAATATAGATGGTATAACACTCAGTATGTACGGGGCGTTGCCGTATGCACATGTCATAGTCATTCTGATATTAATTTAAAGAAAAATGTGGAGTATATGTAGAAATGAGTAAATATGGATTAGATTTAATTAATAAAATAAAACCTTGTACATTTCAATATAAACAA
This sequence comes from uncultured Erysipelotrichaceae bacterium, assembly GCA_964401415.1. GTDB lineage: Bacteria > Bacillota_I > Bacilli_A > Erysipelotrichales > Erysipelotrichaceae > JAQUCI01. Next base: position 4,103 of record CAYNYC010000011.1, on the reverse strand, counting down.
ACGAATGAAAATGGTGTAATTGATGATAACAATTTAATTCATTTTGGTTGTATTGCACAAGAATTAAATGAATTATTACCAGAAAATGAATTTGCTCTAGTTAAAAAAATGGAAGATGGTTATTATGCTGTTAATTATACAGAATTAATTGCTCCATTAATCAAAGCTGTACAAGAATTATCAAAGAAGGTTGAGAAATTAGAAAATGATATTAAAACCTAATTATAATAATGATACGGAATATAGATTTATTTTATTATATGATGAAAATATTAATAAGTATAATTTAAATTATAGTTTATTTATCGAAGATTCTGATATTACATGTAAATTTATAAATAAAGATTTAGAAAATAAAATAATTGAAGCTATATTAAACAGATTAAATATTACATATAATACTAGTAATATAGATATATCACATGAAATAATAATTGATAATGAAGATGATTTAACTATAGACTATAATATAGAAAGACAATATCTAAGATTTTTTTTACAGGATGTTGGTTTACACTATAAAATAGAAGAACCTTATTTGGATAATAAAATTATATCTATCGAAGATTATAAAAAATTTTTTGATGTTGGGGATAATATAAATCTATATAGTGAAATTTGTGAAGCGATAAATGAAAATAAATATCAATATATACCAAAATTAAATGAATGTGGAATTGATGATAATGGTAATAGTTTTGAATCATATAATTCAATAATAATTAATAATATTAGTTATCCTAAATGTTTAATATTTGGTATGGAAGATAATTTTAATTTTATGGAGATTGATAATAACATGATGTCAATGCGATTAAATGTAAAAGATGTTGGAAATATGTATGAAGTTATAAGTATTAATGATGCTGAAACTACAATTTTAGGTCATGTTAATAATACTTATGAGATATTTTCTTGGTCTATATATGAACTTATATGTCAAGCATTAATGGAAGGTAAAACAATATATTTACCTAAAAATAATTATTCTCAATTAACAGTAGATGATATTGTTATAGTAGAACAAGAAAGTGAATTAGAAACACAAAAAAAGATTGCTATTAATAAAGTAAAAGATTTTTTATATTCTACTAGAATTAATAAATTGCAACTATTGGATTATTATACATTTACAATACTGAATAATTATTTTATTAATATGGGTTTTGTTATAACATCTCAAAACAGAGAAGAAAAATATCTTGAAATTATTACTGCTATCAGTGAAATGGAAGATGAAAATGAATCAGAAATAGCTATAGTTAATCTAGAAAATTATCTTAATATTTTAGACAAATTAAAAGAATTAGAAGGTTTTGTAGTTAGATTAAATACAACAATAGATGAAATTATATCTTGTGAGACAGTAGAAGCAGTAGAAACAGTTGTAAACGACTTTTTAGACTTCTTTAAATAATAATGTATGATAAATATACTATAATTGGATGGAACGACTATTTATCTAAACGAGGGGCATATTCAGAAGCGTACAATTTACAATCAAAATATTCTTCTTATATTAATGTTTTAGATGGTTATAAATTAATAAGTGATGATATAGATAAGATACATGATAACAGTAAAAGAGTTATATATACTTATCAAGATACAACCAATTATAGAAAAAAGAATCTTATTCATGTTAAGTATTATAATGAAGATATTGTTTATTGTAGATATGAGATTTTACCTGGAGTAAAATATAAAACTACTAATGGATTTAGCAGTTATAAAAGTAATAGTGGTTTTGTTAATTATGTTCCAATGCTGTTACCTACTGAATTTAAATATAATACTAATGTTATAACAGATAAAATTGTATTGGGTTATTATTATCGACCAGTTTATAGATACGATGATTTTATTATGTTTTGTAATTTTGTTAAAGAATTAAATATAGATGTTGAATTATATGTTATGGGTGGTTATAGTTCACCTTATCCCTTTGATAAACTAAATAGTCATATTAAAAATATTATATACACTAAAGATAATAATATATTTTTTAGTAATATAACTCATTATGTTTATTCTGAATCTGAAGTACATGACCCTTACCCTACCACTTTACAGGAAGCAGTTAATACTAATAAACAAATTATATTTTTAGAGAAAAATAGAAACTTTAAAGATGGTATTAGCGACATTAAAGAACTAATTAAATATCATACATATCTAGATACTGAGATTTATCATGATAATTCTGATTGTATATTAAATAAATGGAACTATAATAACTTTTATTCTATAGTGTTTGACAATAATTTTATATATAATTTTGATAGAGATAAATATAAATATTTTGGTGATTGGTTAAGTCAATGGTAAACATAAAATAAATATTAAAACTAACTATAAAAAATAGTTAGTTTTTTTTATAAGTTAATATATAACAAATATAATTATATGCTTGGTGAGATAATGAATAGAAATTATGGATTTACATATGAAATAACAGCTAATTGTAATTATCATTGTGAATACTGCGGTACTTTTAGAATAGGAGAAAAAATATCTGATATTAATGTTATTGATAATATATTGTATTTTCTAAATCAAGTTTATAATAATTTAGATGATACTGATACATTAAATATTCAAATTATGGGTGGAGAGCCAACTGTTCATCCTTTATTTGAATATTTTATGACAGAGTTATGTAAATTAAGAAATATTAAGCTTATATTATTTACTAATTTTAGTGCTGATTTAGAACTATATGATAGATTATGTAATATCTTTCCTATTAATACTGATTTTTCTATTTCTTATCATCAAAATCATATCACATTAGAAGAATATTTATATAAATTAGATTCATTAATAGAAAAATATCCTAATGTTATATTTCATCCTCAAATTATGTTGGGGAAAAATAGAAAGACAGTAGAAGAAATAATGAATATCTTTAGTAAATATCAATCATTTAAAAATTTTGAAATGTCCATCTTTCCAATATTGTCAACTAATTTTAAACCTTTAAAAGAACCTGAGAAAGTAACAAAAGATCATATTACTGAATCTGTTAAAGTTAATTATGACAGAAATACTCAGAATATATATTATAATAAATTTGTTAATTGTTATTCTACAAATGCTTTTATTAATCCATTTGGAATATTAAGTAATTGTTATGCTAATAGAGATAAATTAACTATAGATTTAAATAAAAATAAAGAAGATTGTTTAAATAGATACTTAAAATTTTCAATGTTAAAAATAAAATGTAATAATAAATTTTGTTATTATGGTGCTCAATGGAAAAATTTTTAGAAAATAACAACTGCAAATATGGTGTAATTCATGAATATAATGGAATCAATGGTGGATTATATGATGCCATTGAGTATGCATATATGTTGTCTACTATTGATACCACTAATCTAATTATAATTAATAATAGAACTGATGTTAACAATATTAGAGACACTATAGAGAAAGTTATTAGATTTAAATACATGATTAGTATTGATGATTTAAATATAATTATACATGATAGATATAAAAATAAAATAAGTAGAAATAAATATGAAAGTTTATTATTTATTGATTCTGGTGTTATCAGATACTTGCCTTTGTATGTTGCTAAAAAATATTGTATATTAGCTGATTATATACCTTATACTATACCTTTATATTATAATAAAGTGAAAAATCTTTTTAATGTATATACTTTTAATGAAATGTCTTATTTTCCTTCTAATATTAATTATAAGTTCAAATTTAATTTTAGTATATTTAAAACTTATGATAAATTGGAAAATAATACTTTAGTTAGTTACAAAGGACAATATAATGGAGGTTTTCATAGAACTAAATTTATAAATAATGATACTAAAGAAGAAGTACAATTTAAATGGCCTATAGATGACTTCAATCAAAAATTTAATCGTTATGAAGTATACAGCTTACCTGATTGGTTTGATCCTAGACCTAGAATATATGTAGAAAGTATTTTTTATGGTATAGATATTAATAATATAGTTAGACATATTGATAATGAAAACTTTGATGGTGGTTATTATAGATTAAAAGACATTAAAGAGAATGGTATTAATCATAGATATTTAGATATTAATGATGAAGTTATACAGAGAATGATT
>CAYNYC010000010.1:13990-26485 GCA_964401415.1 uncultured Erysipelotrichaceae bacterium | reverse complement strand
ATACCCTTCAGATTTTCAATCTGATATATTGTATCAGATATATAGTTTTCTAATACAATAAGATCATTAATGTCTTTAGCTTGTTCTAGCAACTCATAAAGACGAGCTAGTTTATTTTCAAGCATCTCAATGCGTAAAGCATTATCTTGGTATTGATCAAAGACATCATAACTATTCTCAGAGAAACTATCGACATTACCAATACCTTTTAAATATGTCATGAAATCATCATATAGTTCTTGAGGAATCTTAACTTGTAGAGTATAGACCTTTTGTAGATTACCGTATTGATAATCATAACTACTGATCAATTTACCCTTGTATTGCTTAATATAATCACGAATTTCAATATCCTTAGCTTTATTATCTTCAACAGTGATCGTTATACTGGAATTCATAATCAACATCTCAGTTAGACCAGCTTCATTTTGGGCATAATCTGACTCCTCACTTGTTTTTCCATAAGTGTAAGATTCATTATCATACTCCATTAAGCTTTGATCACTTTTACTACCAAGCATAGAATCACCAAAGATAAAATAGATGTTAAATATAACTGATGTTACCAACAATATAGCCATGACAATGTTAAATATCTTCTTCCGGTTCATATTATCACCTCTGATTATAATATAGTAAACTAAAGTAATTAGTGCAAATTATCAGTGATAACTTACCTATTTTATTTATAAGCTACTAAATTCTGACGCTTTAGATCTTGTTGGTGGCGAATTGACTCTAACAACTAGAAAATCCGCTTGTTAAAACGAAGATTTTTTCCTTGAATTCTTAAAGTAAACCTATTGTCAAAATTCAAGTGTTATGTTAATATAAATGAGCGCTATGTCTAGCAATGGAAAAGTACTCAAGTGGCTGAAGAGGTGCCCCTGCTAAGGGTATAGGTCGGGTAACTGGCGCGAGGGTTCAAATCCCTCCTTTTCCGCCAAAATATTTATGGTCCAGTGGTGTAGTGGTTAACATGCCTCCCTGTCACGGAGGAGATCGCGAGTTCGATCCTCGTCTGGACCGCCAATTGCAGGTGTAGTTCAATGGTAGAACGCGACCTTGCCAAGGTCGACACGAGGGTTCGATTCCCTTCACCTGCTCCAAAAACTACACAAATGTTCAACTCTAATGGGTTGATTTTTTTATTTATTGGCTTAAATTCACGCTCAACATGAATCAACGTTATCAAATAATCAATGATCTAAAGACGTTATGGCCAAATATAACTAGACAAATATAAGAATATACGCTAATTTTAGTTGTGTTAAGTAACTAATAAGGAGTCGACTATGAATGAAAATAAAAAAAGATCATTGATCACAATGATCGCCTTACTATTTATCGTCTTTTTCCGATTTATACCAGCACCTGTTGGTCTTTCCGTCTCAGCGATGCAAGTAATTGGTACCTTTATTGGCGTGCTTATTCTCTGGTTAACGATCGCTATTGACTGGCCAAGTTTACTTTGTTTACTAGCACTTTCCTTTATTCCTGAAATAAAGGTTAATACCTTGTTGGCTGGATCAATTGGTAGTTCCACATTTGCCTTTTTGTTATTTACCTTCATGTGTACTTACGCTATATCAAAGACTTCCTTTGTTAGACGCTGTGCTTTGTTCTTTATAAATAGTAAAATAGCGCAAAGAGGACCTTGGTCATTTGCGATATCTTTCTTTATGTCAGTTATCTTTTTGGGGATGTTTATGTCACCAACTGTTCTTTTTGTGATCTATCTTCCGATCTTAGAGGAAATATATAAAGTAACCAAACTACAAAAAACCAATAGCTTCGCGAATATGTTAATGATCGGGATGACTTTAAGTATCGCGATATCATCAGGGATGACTCCGATCGCTCATGTTTTTTCGATCATGGCTATCGGTTTTTATGAAGCCGCTACCAATCTAACAATCTCTTATTTTCAATATATGAGTTTTGCGATTCCAGTGGGACTATTAACCTTTAGTGGAATGTTAGTGACCTTTAGATTTATCCTTAAGCCAAAAACTAGTGTCTTTAATGTTAAAGATGCCAATATTCAATATGAATCACTACCCGCTATGGACAAAACAGAATTGCTTACACTAATCATATTCTCTGTAGTTATCCTGCTTTGGATCGCTCCTAGTTTACTTGAAGGTTTAATGCCAGAACTTGCCAATTACATTAATAGTTTTGGCACAGCAATTCCACCTTTACTTGGCGCAGTCGCAATGTTAATGATCCATATTAATGGTAAACCTTTACTTGTCTTTAATGAAGCTATGACTAAAGGTATATCTTGGGCGGCTTTGATCATGACCGCTTCTACTTTAGCGTTAGGAAGTGCTTTAACTAATGGCGATATCGGTATCGCTGCTTGGCTAACCAATACGGTTGGTCCAACACTACAAAACCTTGATCCTTTGTATTTGATAATTATCTTTACCCTATGGGCCGCTATACAAACTAATCTATCATCTAATATGGTTACTGTCACCGTTGTTAGTGCTGTAGCCTTGCCAATTGCCCTTACGATCAGCGATAAGCTTAATCCAGCAGCGATTGCCTGTATCATTGGACTTATGGCTTCCTTCTCATTCGCTACCCCTCCTGCTCACCCTAATGTCGCCTTAGCCGCAAGCTCAGGTTGGACTTCTACAAAACAAATGATGATGTATGGATTTATGATCATGATCATAGCAGTTATCATAACGATAATGATTGGATATCCATTAGCTAATCTTCTAATATAAAAGCATCCTTAACGGATGCTTATTTTATGATAAATCCAGCTTCGGTTAAAGCTGATTTTGCCGCATGAACGATATCATTACGGCCATTTATGACAATACATTGATTCTCTAATACAATTTCATATTCTACTCTGGTACCCAACAGAGCTTCTTTGACTCGTCTAATATCGTCTTCGCTCTTTAGATTACTGACAAACATTATGTGTTTCATAAACCCTCCAAACTTAATAAGACCATTTTAACAGATAAAACTAAATATTGATAGTTAATAGTCTCCTTGTGCTAACATCGCATCTATAACAAGCTTAATCGCTGCGATATTGGCTCCTGTGACATAATCAATCTCTTCAAGTTCATATTCAATGATCGCTTTAACACATTGGTCATGAATATTACTCATGATCCTCTTTAGTTTATTATCTACTTCCTCAAACGTCCAACTATAACGCATGCTGTTTTGACTCATCTCTAAAGCACTCGTCGCCACCCCACCTGCATTAGCTGCTTTGCCTGGCACAAAGATAACGTGATGCTCTTTATAAAAGTCAATAGCTTCATTATTATTTGGCATATTAGCTCCTTCAATCACAATCTTACATCCACTATCATAAATGTTTCTAGCTCTGTTTAGATCAATCTCATTTTGCGTAGCACAAGGGATAGCGATATCATACTGTAAGCCTTGATGATCATAGATACTACCCTGATAATACTCACCGCGGCCTGCTAACTTTGGATATTCACTTAGACTTGACTTCATATCTTCTTTGAGGTACTTAACGGTCAAAAGATCAAGATTTTCATCAATGATATAACCATTTGAATCACTCATAGCAACAACTTTACCAAGATGAGCCATGGCTTTTTCAGCTGTGTAAACAGCGACGTTACCACTTCCTGAAACAACAATTCTTCGTCCCTCTAACTTCATATTGAAGCGTAACATAACTTCATTTAGAAAATAAATGACACCATAACCAGTCGCTTCTTTTCTAACAAGGCTACCTCCATATGTTAATCCTTTGCCTGTTAAAACCCCTCTTTGACTTATTCCCGTAATACGGCGATATTGACCATACATATAGCCAATTTCAACAGCACCAACCCCCATATCACCAGCTGGTACATCAACATCTGGTCCAATATGTCGATAAAGTTCATTCATAAAACTGACACAGAATCTTTTTATCTCCGCGTTTGATCTTCCTTTAGGATTAAAATCACTACCACCTTTCCCCCCGCCAATAGGTAAACCAGTTAAAGCGTTTTTGAAAGTCTGTTCAAATCCTAAAAATTTCATAACACTAAGATTGACATTTGGATTAAATCTTAAACCACCTTTATAAGGTCCTAAAGCACTATTAAATTGGATTCTAAAACCGCGATTAACATGAATCTTACCTTGATCGTCTTCCCAAGAAACCTTAAACTGAATAATTCTTTCAGGCTCTACTAAACGTTCGATAACGGCTTTGTCTTGATATTCTGGATGTCTTTTGAAAACAACCGCCACACTAGTCAATACTTCTTCTAGTGCTTGCATAAATTCTACTTCATGTAAATCTTTAGTTTTTATTTGATTCAATACTTTTGATATATAACTCATGTTCTTAAAGAAAATAAAGAGCCTCAGCTCTTTATTTATTTACCATTTCTAAAGCGATCTTCATCATATTGGTGAAAGCCGTTTGACGTTCTTCCGCCGTCGTTTCTTGATGAGTTACAATCGAATCCGATATAGTCAATATACAAGCTGCTTTCTTTCCTAATACTCTAGCATTATGGAATAAGGCAAATGATTCCATTTCAGCACATAGGCATCCTTTAATATCACGATAGAATGAAATATCGATCATTCCTTTTTCGCGATAGAAATTATCACTTGAATGAATACGACCAACTCTAACAGGTATATTTAGTTCTGAGGCACACTCAAGTATCTTTTTATTAAGTTCAGCACTTGGATATAAGACATCATGTAATTCTCCGCCTTGACGTAGTGCATAAGTCGATTCACTCCAAGCACTATCTCCTAAAATAACATCATAGATCTTAGCATCTTCAGAATAACTACCAGCTGAACCAATTCTAATGATCGTTTCAACTCCATAAAAAGCAAATAGTTCATAAGAATAGATACCAATACTTGGCATTCCCATACCACTACCCATAACGGAAATTGGTTTACCTTTATAAGTACCGGTATAACCAAACATGTTACGAACAGCGTTAAATTGAACTGGATTCTCTAAAAAAGTTTCAGCGATGAATTTAGCCCGTAAAGGGTCTCCTGGCATTAATACCAGTTTAGCGATTTCACCGGGTTTCGCACTATTGTGAGGTGTTGGCATTTTCATTATCTCCTTTATTTATTGTATTCAAATTATATCATAACTTGCTTAAATTCCCAAAATAATAACACACAATTGAAAGTAAATAACCAATGATACAATATCAATTATCGTTGTTAATATCGGTGTAGTCGTCGCTGCCGGATCTTGTTTAAACCACAGCGATAGAAACGGTAGCCCAGCCCCTAAAAGATTACCAATAATGACTGAAAACATCATCGTTAAACAAATAACTAACGCCACCATAGGAGTGATATGTGGAGGAAATAACCATATGCGAAATAGTGCAACTAGAAATAATAAACTCCCAGAGATCAAAGCAATCTTGCATTCTTTCCATAGTACTTTAATTAAATCATGTTTTGATACTTCGTTAACTGCCATACTTCTAATAACCATGACAGCAGTTTGATTTCCAGCATTACCAGATGATCCCATGATCATTGGTACAAAAGCGATCAAAGCAGGAATGATCATTAGTTTACTTTCAAATATCTGTAGTATCATACCCGTAAATGTGGCTGATAACATCAAGACTAATAACCAAGGTAATCTACTTTTAGCCATTTCAAGAATAGAAGCTTCTAAGTATGATCCTTCAACAGGACGAATAGCAGCCATTTTTTGGATATCTTCAGTAACCTCTTCTTCCATGACGTCGATAATATCATCGATTGTGATGATACCAATCAAACAATTATCATTATTGACAACTGGTAATACATCTAAATCATATCGGGCAAAGATTCGCGCAACGTCTTCTTGATCATCAAACGTATTGCAAGAAACGACATGTTCATCCATATGTTCAGAGATCAAATCTTCGGTGTTTTCAAACAATATATCCTCGGGCTTGATCGATCCAACTAAGTGCTTTGATTGATCAGTTACATAACAAACACTAATTGTTTCAGCTTTTCGACCGATCTCACGGATTTTGTTTAACGCTACGATAACCGTATCTAATTGTTTTAGCTCAACATAATCCGTATTCATGATCGAACCAGCCGAATACTCTGGATAACTCAATAATGTATTGATACGATTACGTTGTTGCTTATTGGCACTCATCAATATCTTTTTCACAAGGTTAGCTGGCATATCACTAATGATATCGACCATATCATCCGCATACATATTGATTAACATAGCTTGTATTTCTTTATTACTAAAAGCCTCAATCATGGCATGTTGGGTATCATTTTCAAAATAAGAAAATAGTTGTCCACTTATATCCTTTGGTAAAATCTTAAACAAAAACAAAATACTTGATAAAGGCATTTCTTCAGTTATCATTGCCAAGTCAACAATATTGAACTCCGAGTAAATCTCTCTAAGTTCAAGCAATTTCCTTTTTTCAATATACTCCATAAGAAGTTCAAGTGTTAACTCATTTATGTGTTCCATCTTTTACCTCCTATAGCTTTAGCCAAAGTTTGGCTAATGAAAAGTATGTCAACAATGAAATGGCATCGCACGTTGTTGTAATTAAAGGTGCTGCCATAACAGCAGGATCTATTTTCACCACTAATGCTAATAATGGAAATAACCCTCCAGCCAACTTCGCAAGAATAACAACTACAAAAACAGAAATTGAAACTATTAACGCCATATCTAATCCGATATTTGGTACAAAAAAGACAATACGTAAAACATTTATGATCAATAAGATTAAACCAATAATCAACGCAATCATTAATTCTTTATAAAGAACACGGAAGAAGTCTTTAATCGTGAGATTGTCCACAATTATTCCACGGATGACCATCGCACTGGCTTGGCTTCCTGCGTTACCTGCAGTATCCATCAACATCGGAATAAAAGTTATTAAGCTTGGAACCAATAACAACAGTTGATCATTATTGGTGATGATTATACTACTGATTGCATATGACACCATCAACAACATCAACCAAACTAATCTACTTTTAGCAATCTTAAACACGCCAGCTTCAAGATATGGATACTCAAGCGGTGTAATAGCTGCCATCTTATGAATATCTTCAGTTGCCTCTTCTTGAATTACATCAATAACATCATCAATAGTGATAATACCCAACATGTGATAGTCTTCATCAGTAACCGCAAGGGTATTATCATCATACTTCTGCATGATCCGCGCAACTTCTTCTGTATCAGTATGAGTTAAGACATAGTTATAATCGGTATCCATGATGTCTTTTATATATTGAAGATCTTTTTCAAACAAAATGTCTCTTAAAGTAACTGTTCCAACAAGGATTCCATTATTATCTAATACAAAACAGGTTCCTAAAGTTTCAGCTTTCTTTCCATGTTTTTTTATCTTATCCATTGCTTGAAAAACAGTATCATCTTCAGTTAATTCAAGATAGTTTGTGGACATGATACTACCTGCTGTATCTTCTTGATAACTCAATAATTCATTAATGATCTGTTTTTGTTGTGATGAAGCACTACTTAAGACCTTCTTACTTAAGCTAACTGGTAATTCTTGTAAAAAATCAATAAGGTCATCACTATAAAGGTTATTTAAGATACCTTTGATCTGTTCACTGTTAAATACTTCAAGTAGTTTCTCAATAACTTCATTATCTAGATACGAAAACAACTGTCCTGTAACATCCTTAGTGACCGTCTTAAAGATAAATATTATATCTAATACATCTAGCTTATTTACATATTCAGCTAAATCGACGATATTATATTCATCAAATAGCTCACGTAAACCAATCACATCTTTTCTTATAATGTGATCAAGCAGCAATTCTTTTAGCATCAATTCTTCATTCATTGCTTACCTCCTTTACAGAAGATAGATCAACGACACCTTACAAGCGCAACTCCATCCCCAATATTGGGATAATAGGATACATCGTATAAGGAATTCGTTAATATGCCTTCTCTGAAATCTTTAATCTTTCTAATCAAATCCTTAGTACGACGATTATGCGTTCGCTCTGGGTTATCAACTAATCCATGAAACAACAAATTATCTACGATCATAAAACCATTAACAGTAAGGTTGTTGATAAATTTATCAAACAAGCCTTGATATTGAGCCTTAGCAGCGTCCAAAAATATCATGTCATATCTTTGGTCAGTATCATAATCATATGCGTCGATATTGATACACTCTATCTGCGACGTCAAATTAAAAGCGTTAATGTTCTCGATCGCTTGCATATAACGCTCATTGTCTTTCTCGATTGTAGTTATCTTAATACCAGGTGTTACTTGAGCCATTTGGATAGCTGAGTAGCCTATCCCGCTACCAAGTTCCAGAATGTTTCTAACATGGTGTTTTTTAATGATATCAACCAAAAAAAGGATGCCGTCTTTGTGCATAATCGGTACATTGTTTTCTATAGCATATTTTTCTATATCGCACTTACCACTATCCACAAAACCACCACCTTTCGCTACAAGTATTATATCACTAACTAAAACACATAAACAGAAAAACAAAAAAAGAACAGATGATTTCTGTTCTTTTTGGTAGTTTATACTAGTTCTAAGATAGCCATCGTTGCCGCATCACCACGACGATCAACTGTCTTGATAACTCTGGTGTATCCACCATTGCGATCAGCGTATTTAGCAGCTAATTCATCAAATAGTTTCTGCAAAGCCGTTTGACCTGATTCTTTATTAACGACGACATTACGTACATAAGCAGCAGCTTGACGACGAGCATGTAAATCACCCTTCTTAGCTAATGTGATCAACTCATCAACAACTGATTTAGCTTCTTTAGCTTTCATCTCTGTTGTGGTGATCTTACCGTGAACGATAACGTCAGTAGCCAAGTTACGTAATAATGCTTTACGATGATCAGACGTACGACCTAATTTACGATTATTCATGGTTATATCCTCCTATATTTGCCTACTCGTGAGACTTAAAGCTAAGACCATGTTCTAAGATCTTATCTTTAACCTCTTTGAGCGATTTCTTGCCCAAATTACGAACACGCATCATTTCTTCTTCTGTTTTTTGCGTTAATTCTTCTACCGTTTGAATACCGGCGCGTTTTAAACAGTTGTAAGAACGAACAGATAGATCAAGATCTTCGATCATCATTGCCATTCCTTTATTAACTGTTTCACCATTAGCGTCTTTTAATAATGAATCCATATCCTTTACTGCTTCATCAACATTAGTTAGAACATCTAAATGTTCAATTAAGATCTTTGAAGCTAAAGCTAATGATTTTTGGGGAGTTATTGAACCATTGGTCCATACTTCCAACTCTAGACTGTCAAATGACGCATCTTGTCCGACACGAGTCGGTTCGACATTGTATGATACTCTTTCGATCGGAGTATAAATTGAATCAGTGTAGATCGTACCAATTCCTTGTGAGGAACCTTGATATAAAGCTTTATTAGCATCGGCGCTGATATATCCGCGTCCATTACGTGCTTTAAGCTCCATCTCTAATACGCCACCTTTTTCAAGGTTACAAATAACAAGATCCTTATTCAAGATCTCTACATTTGTCGGACATTCAATATCACCAGCAGTGATGACTTTTGGTCCGCTTGCCGATATTCGTAAAGTATATACTTCACTGTCGCTGATCGTCATGATCAAGTCTTTTATATTCAAAATGATTGAAGTTACATCTTCCAATACTCCAGGTATTGAAGTGAATTCATGAAAAACGCTTTCAATCTTGATAGAATAAACAGCTGCACCTGGCAAAGAGGATAACAAAACACGTCTTAATGCATTACCAATGGTCGTACCAAAACCTCTTTCCAAAGGTTCGATAACAAATTTACCGTAGTGATCCGATTCAACATATTCTAATACTTTGAAATCAGCTCTTTCAAATTTCTGCATTAATCTTCCTCCTTTATTTTTTTAACCACGTGGTCTCTTCGGTGGACGGCATCCGTTATGAGGGATAGGGGTCACATCGTTAATCGCAACGATCTCCAAACCAGCGGTTTGTAAAGATCTAACTGCTGCTTCACGTCCTGGACCCGGACCTTTAACGTTTACCTGGATATTACGCATGCCATGGTCCATAGCTGCTTTACCAGCAGCTTCGCCAGCCATTTGCGCTGCGTAAGGTGTAGATTTTCTTGATCCTTTAAAACCAAGTGCTCCAGCACTCGACCAAGCAATCGCATTACCGCTCTCATCTGTGATAGTAACGATAGTGTTATTGAATGTTGAGTGAATATGAGCTACGCCCTTGGCGATATTCTTACGTACTCTACGTTTACGAGTAGTTGTTTTTGCTTTAGCCATAATTTAATTTCCTCCTTATCGTTACTTCTTCTTGTTCGCGACAGTACGACGCGGACCTTTACGAGTACGAGCATTGGTACTGGTTCTTTGTCCACGTACCGGTAAACCCTTACGATGGCGAATACCGCGGTAACACCCGATTTCCATTAATCGCTTAATGTTCAAGCTTACTTCACGACGTAAATCGCCTTCTACTTTAATTTTTTCTACTACTGTTCTAAGTGCATTGACCTGATCATCGTTCAGGTCTTTTGTGCGTGTGTTTTGATCAACGCCTGCAACACCACAGATCTTCTCTGCTGTTGAAACGCCGATTCCATAAATGTACGTTAATGAGATTACAATCCGCTTATCGCGCGGAATGTCTACTCCTGCAATACGAGCCATAATTGATCTTCCTCCTAATTTCCTTGACGTTGCTTGTGTTTGGGGTTTTCACAAATGATCATTACACGACCTTTTCGTTTAATGACACGGCACTTATCGCACATTGGTTTGACTGATGGTCTTACTTTCATGTGTTCCCTCCTAGACTATTTATGTCTAAATGTAATACGCCCACGTGTTAAATCATACGGCGAAATCTCTACGGTCACTCGGTCTCCCGGTAAAATGCGAATGTAATGCATGCGGATTTTACCAGAAACGTGGGCTAAGATTATGTGTCCGTTAGCCAATTTCACTTTAAACATGGCGCTTGGTAACGTTTCTTCAACGATACCGTCTATCTCAATAACATCTTGTTTACCCATTAATCATCCTCCTTCATATCTTTGTCAGGATCTCATATCCGTCTTTGGTAATAAGAACGGTATGTTCATAATGCGCGCATAGCGACTTATCTTTCGTAATGACCGTCCAATTGTCACTAAGTACTTTGGTAAAAGGTTTGCCAGCGTGAACCATTGGTTCAATCGCTAATGTCATACCCTCTTTTAGAATTGGGCCATGACCGGCTTCCCCTTGGTTAGGAATAGTTGGATCTTCATGAAGATGTATACCTATTCCATGTCCCGTATAATCAAGTGGAACAGTGTAGCCAAAGGAATATACATATTCACCAATGGCATGACTGATATCCGACAAATGATTTCCGGCTTTGGCTTGTGCTAATCCGACAAACAGAGATTCTTTTGTGACATCCAATAGTTGCTGTATCTTATCAGATACTTCTCCAACTACAAACGTCCAAGCATTATCTCCATGATATCCTTTATAACTAGCACCAACATCAATTGAGATAATATCACCATTTTTAAGCACTGTTTTATCTGGAATTCCATGGACCAAAACATGATTGATCGATGCACATATTGAACCCGGGTAACCATTATAGTCTTTAAACGAAGGAATTCCATTATTATCTCTAATAACTTTCTCAGCGATCTTATCAAGAGCCAAGGTTGAGATTCCTGGTCGGATATTTTCACCAACCGTTTTTAAAGCTAAATTAGAAATACGACCAGCTTCACGCATCAACTGAATTTCACGTTCTGACTTAGTTGTGATCATCCAGATTCTCCAATGCTTTCTTTATATCTAACCAGACTTCTTCAACAGAACGTCCAGCATCGACATTAATTACTAATCCTTCTTTCAGGAAATATTCTAATACCGGGGCTGTCAATTTTTGGTGTTCACCAATACGGACATTTAACCCTTCAATAGTATCATCGCTGCGATGCACCAATGGATGCCCACAACGATCACAGATCCCATCAACCTTACTAGGCATGGTCACTGTGTTATATATCGCTCCGCAATTTTTGCATAAGCGCCTGTTAACGATTCGTGGCGCTAAGGCCGACAATTCGATTTCCAGATTGATAACGATCTTGATCGGTCTTCCCGTTTCACTAGCTATTTCCTCAAAAGCTTTCGCCTGAGGTAATGTCCTTGGGAAACCATCCAACAGATAACCATCTTGACAATCATCACGTGAAAGTCTTTCTTTAGTCATCGCGATCGTAATATCATCAGGTACTAATAACCCTTTATCAATATATTCCTCAGCCATGATCCCTAATTTACTTTGATCAGCGATCGCTTTGCGAAACATATTGCCAGTACTGATGTGTGGTATATGAAAATAATCTTTGATAAATTTGGACATCGTTCCTTTGCCGCTACCAGCAACACCCATGATTAAGATATTTAAACTA
>CAYNYC010000010.1:0-13890 GCA_964401415.1 uncultured Erysipelotrichaceae bacterium | reverse complement strand
GGACGAACCCCTGGTACATAACTTCCATTTTTACTCAAGTTATCAGCGATCTTTTCCGGATCAACTTGTAATGAGGTATAAAAGAATGTAAACATGATTACCATAACGACATATAATAGTAATCCCCAAGGTTGTGTATAATCAAGGGCTACATCAAGAAATGATGTAATACTATTAGTTGGAAAAAAACTTAATATCGTTCTGGGTGCCGTCATCAAAGCTGACGCAAAGATAACTGGGATAACACTAGCACTGTTAATCTTTAACGGTAAGAAAGTCATATCACTACGACCCTTCTGTACCGAACTTGAAGTGTATTGAATAGGTATCCTTCTTGTGGCTTGTGACATAAATATTACCATGACGATCAACATTAGATACATAAATATATAACCAACAAAGATCAGTAAGCCCCCAGCTGGATTGGTTAGTGTTAATTCTTGATAAACCCTAACAAACTGCCAAGGCATATTCGCAACGATACCAGTAAAGATGATCATCGAGATTCCATTACCAATACCCTTTGCGGAAATTCTATCACCCAACCAACATAGAAACATTGTTCCTGCAGTTAAGACAGTTGCTACATATAAGTAAACAGCTACATTACCATTAACGATAATACCGCTACTTACATCAAAAGCATATGTCATGGTAAATGCTTGGACAAAGGCTAAGATGACAGCTAAATACCTAGTGATCTTATCCATTTGCATCTTACCTTTTTGACCACTTTTAGCAAGTTCAGTCAAATAAGGAATAACATCCATTGATAACAATTGGACAATGATACTAGCCGTAATATAAGGACCAACACCTAAAGCAAAGACCGAAAAATCTTGTAGCGAACCACCACCCAAAAGATTCATCATTTGAATAATGGAATTCTGCGATACACTAGCTAATAATTTTACGGCATCGACTCTTGGGGCTGGTATTCCAGCTCCTAAGCGATAAACAAGCAACATTGCTAAGGTAAAGAAGATCTTATTACGGATCTCTTTGTTCTTAAACAAGTTGATAAATGTTTTATGCACTTAAATCACCTCTGCTTTTCCACCTGCATCTTCAATTGCCTTTAGCGCTGAACTTGAAAATTTGTGAGCTTTTACAGTTAAAACTTTTTCTAATTTCCCATTTCCTAAAATGCGCACACCAGCTAATTGCTTTTTAACTAATCCACTATTCTTCAACAATTCAGGTGTAACTTCACTACCTTCGGCAAATCTATTTAAAGATTCAATATTAACTATCGAATACTCTTTACGCATAAAATTGGTAAAGCCTCTTTTAGGTAAACGACGCCATAATGGTGTTTGTCCACCCTCAAAACCGATCGCTACTCCGCCACCACTTCTGGCATTTTGACCCTTATGGCCTTTTCCAGCAGTTTTACCTTGTCCTGATCCTTGACCGCGACCTAAGCGTTTGATAGATCTGCGTGAACCTTCATTACTTGTTAATTCATTTAGTTTCATATCTTACGCCTCCTTAACGAATTTCTTCTATTTTTTTCTCACGAAGTGAAGCTACTGATTGAACTGTTTTCAATCCACTCAGTCCTTCAACTGTCGCTCTGACAACATTGATCGGTGTACGAGAACCTAGGCATTTTGATAAAACATCCGAAATACCAGCTAATTCTAACACAGCACGAACAGGTCCACCAGCAATAACGCCAGTACCTTCTGTAGCAGGACGAAGTAATACTTCACCAGCTCCATAGCTGCCAACAACAATGTGAGGTATCGTTGTACCAACTATTGGTACACGAATGATGTTGCGTTTTGCATCTTCGATCGCTTTTTTGATTGCGTCTGGTACTTCATTAGCCTTGCCAGTTCCAAAACCAACACGACCCTTCTTGTCACCAATAACGACTAAGGCTGAAAACCTAAAACGACGTCCACCCTTAACAACTTTTGTGACACGGTTGATAGTAACAACACGTTCTTCAAACTCTTTATCGCGTTCAACTCTTCTTGGTCTACGTTCCATTTTAAGTTACCTCCTAGAATTTGAGTCCAGCTTCTCTAGCTGATTCAGCTAGCGCTTTGACTCTACCGTGATAAATATAACCTCCACGGTCAAATACGACCTTAACAATATTTTTAGCTAATGCTCTTTTGCCGAGTTCGGCTCCAACAGTTTTAGCTGCATCAAGATTGCTACCATTTTCTAATTTTAAATCTAAACTTGAACAGGCTACCAACGTAACTCCGTTAACATCATCAATAATTTGTGTATGAATGTGTTTATTGGAACGGAAAACATTCAAGCGGGGGCAATCGGGAGTACCACTGATCTTAGCACGTACACGTTTATGACGACGAATTCTTTCATCATTCTTACTAACTTTCTTAAGCATTTATGTTCTCTCCTTTCCCACTTAGGCTTTACTAGCCGTTTTTCCTTCTTTACGACGGATCTTCTCACCTTTATAACGAATACCTTTTCCAAGATATGGTTCAGGCTTACGAACCGCACGGATATTACTGGCAATCTCTCCTACGCGTTGTTTATCAACACCGCTAACGATAACCTCAGTTGGTGTTTTACACACAACTTCGACTCCTTCTTCGATATTGATCACAACAGGACGAGAATAACCCATGTTCAGTATCAATTTTTGTCCGTCGATAACAGCTCTATAACCGATACCAACGATTTCTAAACTCTTTGTAAATCCATCACTCACACCAACGATCATATTATTAATGAGCGCTCTGGTAGTTCCGTGAAGCTGTTTCATATGTTTCTGATCATTCGGACGAGAAACAGTGATAACTCCTTCATTGTTTTCAATCTTCAATTCAGGATTAAACTGGCGCGTTAATGATCCCTTAGGACCTTTTACCGTCACCTCATTCGCAGCTGATATTTCAACTTCGACGCCAGCTGGAACGGTAATCGTTTTATTTCCGATACGTGACATAATGTTTCCTTTCCTTTACCAAATATAGGCTAGAACTTCACCACCAACATGTTTTGATCTAGCTTGCTTATCTGTCATAACACCAGTAGATGTTGAGATGATAGCAATACCTAAACCATTTAAAACACGTGGGATTGAGTCAACCTTGGCATAAACCCGTAAACCAGGTTTTGATATACGCTTGATACCACTAATGATTCTTTCGTTATTTGGTCCATAACGTAAAGCAATAGTGATCGTCTTCTTTGTATCACCAGATACAACAAAGTTAGCAATATACCCTTCTTCTTTTAATATTCTTGCGATATCGATCTTTTCTTTGTTCGCTGGTACTTCGACAACGTCGTGACGCTGTTGTATAGCATTACGAATTCTAGTCAGCATATCAGCAATTGGATCTGTCAATGTCATAATGATAACCCTCCTTTACCAGCTAGCCTTCTTAACGCCCGGTAATTGACCTTTATAAGCCAACTCACGGAAGCAGATACGGCATAGTTTATACTTACTTAAAACCGAATGAGGACGTCCACAACGTTCACATCGGGTATATTCACGAACTTTGAACTTAGCCGGGCGGCTACTTTTTACGATTAATGATTTTTTTGCCATTTAGCTAGTCCTCCTATTTCTTTTCGAAAGGCATTCCGATAGCACTCAGTAACGCTCTTCCTTCTTCATCATTCTTAGCTGTTGTAACGATAACAACATCCATTCCACGGATCTTGTTTACTTTATCGTAATTAATTTCCGTAAAGATCAATTGTTCCTTAACACCTAAGGTATAATTTCCACGACCATCAAATGCATTTCTGCTGATGCCACGGAAGTCACGAACACGAGGTAATGAGATATTGACTAATTTATCTAAAAATTCGAACATTCTCTCTCCACGCAAAGTAACTTTACAGCCAATAGCCATACCTTCACGTAATTTGAAGTTTGCGATTGATTTTTTTGCTTTAGTGATAACTGGCTTTTGACCAGCAATAACTGTTAATTCAGCAACAGCTTCTTCCAAAGCTTTAGCATTAGCGATAGCATCGCCAACACCCATATTGATTACAACTTTTTCAAGTTTTGGTACTTGCATTACAGAAGTGTAGTTAAACTGTTTCTGTAAAGCAGGTACAATCTCTTTTACGTATTTCTCTTTCAGGCGGTTCATCATTTATTCCCCCTTACTTCAACACCGTGCCAGTTTTAACATAGACACGAGTTTTCTTTCCTTTGACTTCCTTGATTGTGATTCTACTGGCTTTTTTTGCTTTAGAATCATACGCCATTACATTCGATACATGAACTGGCATTTCTTTTTCAATAATGCCTCCATCTGGGTTAGCTTGGCTTGGTTTTAAATGCTTCTTGCGAAGATTTACCCCTTCCACGATAACTTTACTCTGTGATGGCAATACTTTCGCTACAGCGCCGATCGTACCTTTGTCGGCACCGGTTATAACGATAACTTTATCACCTTTTTTTATCTTCATACGGGCCTCCTTACAGCACTTCCGGTGCTAAAGATACAATTTTCATGAAATCTTTATCACGCAATTCTCTGGCAACCGGTCCAAATATACGTGTACCACGAGGGGTCTTATCATCCTTGATCAAGACAACAGCGTTGTCATCAAATCTAATATAAGAACCATTATCTCTACGCACACCATATTTAGTACGAACGATTACACCTTTTACTACTTCACCTTTTTTAACTCCTCCACCTGGAGTCGCTTCTTTTACAGTGCATACAACTATGTCACCGATATTCGAATAGTGACGGTGGCTTCCGCCTAAACAACGGATAACCAAGACTTCTTTAGCCCCTGAGTTGTCTGCTACTCGACATCTGGTTTCGTTATGAATCATCTTTCACTCCTCCTTCTGTCTCTTAGACAATTACAGCTTTTTCAATGATCCTCACTAAGCGAAACCTTTTGGTCGCAGATAACGGACGGGTCTCCATAATTTCGACCCAGTCGCCAATACGAGCTTCGTTAGCTTCATCATGAGCTGTTAATTTGTTCGAATATCTAACTTTCTTGCCATATAAGTTATGCCGTTTAGAAGTACTGATCTCAACGATGATCGTTTTATCAGACTTATCAGATACCACTTTACCGCGGTATGTTTTACGGTTTGATCTTTCTGTCATATCAATAATCCCCCTTACTTCGTTTCACCAAGCTGACGCTCAGTGATAACAGTCTTAATACGGGCAATCGTCTTCTTAACTTCCTTCATCTTAGCTGAATTAGTTAATTGACCGGTTGCTTGTTGAAAGCGTAATGTGAATAGTTCTTCTTTTAAAGAATCAACTTCTTTAAGTAATTCCTCATTACTTTTATCTCTTATATCTTTAATCTTCATCACTATTCCTCCTCACCCTTCTTCACGAAGCGGGACTTAACGGGCAATTTGTGGGAGGCTAAACGGAATGCTTCACGAGCAACCTCTTCTTCAACACCAGCGATTTCAAACATTACACGACCTGGTTTGACGACGGCTACCCAACCTTCTGGAGCACCTTTACCACTTCCCATACGTACTTCAAGCGGCTTCTTTGTTCTGGCCAAATGGGGAAATATCTTGATCCAAACATTACCGCCACGCTTCATATAACGCGTCATAGCGATACGAGCAGATTCAATCTGACGATTTGATACATATCCACCTGATTCAGCTACTAAGCCGTATTCACCAAAAGCGACTGCACGTCCTGCTTTTGATTTACCCTCATAACTGACGCGATGAGGACGGCGATATTTTGTTCTTTTAGGCATCAACATGATTAATTACCTCCTTCAACGTCCGCTGTTTTTTTAACTGTTTCGTTATTAACAGTTTCCGGTATGTCGCGTGGTGCGATTTCATGACGAGGACGACGATCATCGCGTTTCTTACTATTGTCACGCTTTGGACGACGTCTGTCATTACCACGAGCGAATTTAGGAGCTTCTGGTTCGGTAACCATATTACCAGGTAATACTTCACCACGACAGATCCAAACTTTAACACCTAACTTACCATAAGTCGTCTTCGCTTCACAAAGTGCAAAGTCGATATCAGATCTTAAAGTATGTAAAGGTGTAATACCTTCAGAATAACCTTCACTACGAGCAATATCAGTGCCACCCAAACGTCCAGATACAAGTGTTTTCATACCCTTAGCTCCAGCACGCATTGTTTTTTGGATCGCTTTTTTCTGTGCTGTTCTAAACGAAGCCCGTTGTTCTAATTGTTCCGCAATTCCTCTTGCTACTAAATGAGCATCAAGATCAGGATTAGCGATCTCAACTACTTTGATATAGACTGATTTTCCATTGACGATTTTTTCTAATTTCTTCTTTAAAGTTTCAACCGCTTCACCGTTTGTACCGATGACTACCCCAGGACGAGCTGTCCTAACGATAATTTCAATGCGATTCTTTGATCTTTCGATCTCTATTCTGGACACATAAGCAGCCTTGAGTTCTTTAAACAAGAAATCACGGATTGTTGCATCCTCTTTAACTAATGTTCCATATTCCTTTTCGGCGTACCAACGAGATTCCCAATCACGGATGATCCCGATACGCATACCGATAGGATTAACTTTTTGACCCATAATAATTCCTCCTAGCGTTCAGCAACCACAAATGTAATGTGGCTGGTACGTTTCATAATCGGATGAGCACTACCTTTAGCGGCAGGCTTGAATCTCTTCATTGTTACGCTTTCATCAGCATAACACGCTTTAATATATAATTTTTCTTCAGTAAGTTGGTGATTATTCACAGCGTTACTAACAGCTGATTTTAAAACCTTACCACAGACTTCAGCCGCATAATTAGGCTTAAATTTAAGGATTGCAGCAGCCTCGGCCACATTTTTTCCTCTAACTAAATCTAATACAATACGAGCTTTACGCGCCGGAACACGAACTGTTTTAGCTATTGCTTTAACTTCCATAATGTCCTCCTACGCTTTTCTGTCGTCGGAACCATGTCCGCCGAACTTTCTTGTTGGCACAAACTCACCCAATTTGTGTCCAACCATATCCTCAGTAACATAGACCGGTACATGTTCTTTACCATTGTATACGGCAAATGTATGTTCAACGAACTGAGGGAAAATCGTTGAGCGACGTGACCAAGTCTTGATGACTTCTTTTTTCTTGTTTTTCTCGACCACTGCAATTTTCTTCAATAGATATTCATCACAGTACGGACCTTTTTTTAAGCTTCTTCCCATTTCATCTTCCTTCCTTTCGTTTACTTATCATTGCGCCGTCTGACAATTAACTTATCAGAAGCGTTCTTCTTTTTGCGAGTTTTAACACCCATTGCTTTTTTACCCCAAGGAGTCATCGGTGCTTTACGGCCGATTGGTGTTTTACCTTCACCACCACCATGAGGATGGTCATTTGGATTCATTGCTGAACCACGAACAGTAGGACGGATTCCCATCCAACGACTTCTTCCAGCTTTACCAATATTGACTAAGCTGTGATCTTCGTTGCCAACCTGACCGATAGTAGCACGACAATTCTTAAGAATCTTACGAACTTCGCCGCTAGCTAATTTAAGCGTTGCGTACTTATCTTCGATAGCCAAGATCTGTGCTGATACTCCGGCTGATCTAGCTAGCTGTCCACCTTTACCAGGCTTCAATTCAACGTTATGAACAACAGTACCTTCAGGCATAAACCCGATTTCCATGCTGTTACCAACGATGATGTCTGCGTTTTGACCAGACATGACAGTCGCGCCAATCTTTAGTCCTTTAGGAGCTAAGATATAACGTTTCTCTCCATCTTTGTAAGTCAATAAGGCAATATTTGCCGATCTGTTTGGATCGTATTCAATTGTTGTTACTGTGGCAGGAATATCATTCTTATCTCTTTTAAAGTCAATAAGACGATATTTACGTTTGTGTCCGCCACCTTGATGACGAGTCGTAATTCGACCGTTGTTATTTCTTCCGCCTTTACTATTAAGCGCTTCAGTCAATGATTTTTCAGGTTTTGATACCGTAATATCTTCATTAACTAGGGTAGTCATACCCCGACGCGCATTAGTGGTTGGCTTGTATTTCTTAATCGCCATGGATTAATCTCCTCCTTACGCATTTATAACGGAAATAGCGTTCTTCTTCCGTGTGGATGATTTAGATCGCGAATACGTCGATCTTATTATCCTCAGCCAATTTAACATAGGCTTTTCTCATATGTCTTGTTTTACCAACATAACGTCCCATTCTTTTCTCTTTAGGATGAACGTTAACGATATTTACTTTTTCAACTTTGACTTTAAAGATCGCTTCAACAGCTTGTTTGATCTCAGTCTTATTTGATTTAGCTTTAACTTCAAAAACGACTACGTTATTTGTTTCATTCGCTTTAACTGATTTTTCGGTCACAAGCGGACGAACGATAATGTCATGTAAATTCATTACGCGAATACCTCCCCTGCTAACTTAGCAGCTTCTTCGGTCAATACTAACTTATCCGCATTCATAATGTCATAAACGTTTAATTCTTCAACCGTTAAAAACATTGTATTAGGGATGTTACGCATTGCCAAATAAGCATTGTCCCACTCTTCAGCCGCACTAGCTACAAACAAGGTCTTACGACTCAACTCTAAAGCTTTCATGACTTTGACAAAATCTTTTGTCTTAGTTCCACTTATCGTTAAAGTATCTACTACCTTACATGCATCATCAACAACCTTTTGTGCTAAAACACTTCTTAATGCTAAACGACGAACCTTACGATTCAGTTTGTATCCATAATTACGCGGAGAAGGACCAAAAGCCACTCCACCACCACGCATTTGTGGTGCACGGATACTTCCTTGACGAGCACGACCAGTTCCTTTTTGACGGAAAGGTTTACGCCCACCACCGGAAACTTCGCTCTTTGTCTTGGTACTATGTGTGCCTTGACGCATTGAGGCTCTTTGCATGATAACTACATCAAACATTGCTTGTTTATGTGGTTCAATACCAAACACTTCTTCAGCTAATGCGATATCACGTAACTCTTTGCCTTCTAGGCTATATACTTTCAGCTTAGGCATTTATTACTCCTCCTTCGCAGCGGCATAATCAACCAGATCAACAGCAACTCGAGCTGCTTTCTTCTTTGCCGCAGACTTCACAACAACAAATCCTTTTCTTGGACCTGGGACATTACCCTTGACCAATAAGTAATTGTTTTCTGTGTCAACTTTAATTACAACTAAATTTTGATTAGTTGTGGTTAGTGTTCCATCATGACCAGCCATATTAGTACCTTTATTGATGATACCGTTATTACGACCGATCGTAGCCAATGAACCTACACCTCTATGAAATCCTGAACCATGTGATTTAGGACCAATCGTTTGATTGTGTCTGGCTATAGCGCCAGTAAAGCCTTTACCTTTTGAAATTCCTGTAACATCAATAACTTCACCAGCCGCAAACAGATCAGCTTTAACTTCGCTGCCAACTGCATATTCAGCCATTTCATCACCACGAATTTCACGAACAAATTTCTTAGGGGCTGTTTCAGCCTTTTTAGCATGTCCGATAGACGCTTTAGTAGCTCTTCTTTCTTTTACATCTTCCATCCCGAGTTGTGTGGCTATGTAGCCATCAGTCTCGACAGTTTTCTGTTGCAAGACAACATTCGGGACAACTTCTATTACAGTAACTGGTATTTGAGTGCCATCAGTTGTAAAAACCTGTGTCATTCCCAGTTTTCTTCCTAGTATTCCTTTCATGTCTTCCTCCTACAGCTTTATCTCGATGTCAACACCACTTGGCAATTCTAATCGACTTAAGGCATCGATCGTTTCTGCTGATGGTCCGACAATCTCGATTAAACGTTTATGTGTTCTAATCTCAAATTGCTCACGAGAATCTTTATACTTATGCACCGCTCTTAAGATCGTGATAATCTGTTTTTCTGTCGGTAACGGTACTGGTCCGACAACCTTCTTCGCTCCGTGTTCATTAGCAGCTATTACTATTTTTTCAGCTGCTGAATCAAGAGTTCTATGCTCGTATGCTTTTAAGCGAATACGAACGCTATTTTTTGCCATGAAAATCCTCCTTCTATTTCGTTGGTTCAAGACCAACCCGCTCGTTGCAAATTACCTGACTTCTCACCAATCATGACAACGCCTTTCAGTGTGTCAGCAACCTTGCACGTCATTGCGGTAGCTCAAGTATTATAACAAAAAGCACCCCCTATGTGCAAGTGCTTTTTCAATAAAGTTTGATTTATATACTAGAGAATGATTTTAAGATCTTCAACACGATATATTCTTTGACACGGTTCATCAGTATCAACATTAGGATGTGGATATTGCCAGATAGCTTTCATGCCCATACTTAATGCTCCTTGTACATCGTTAACGAGTCCATCCCCAACATACACCACCTCATATGGTTGAACATCCAGTTTGTCTAATACTATCTGAAAGATCCTTTTATCTGGCTTATGGATCTGATATGTACCAGAAATAACAATCTCTTCAAAATATTCATTGATATTAATCGTATCTAATTTACCTTGTTGTGAGATGACAGACCCATTCGTTAGCATCGCTAATCGATATTTTCCTCTCAGATACTCTAGTGTCTCAATAGATTTAGCAAACAACTCCGTATAGTCCTTTAGTCGTTTTTCCCACATACTATTATAGTATTGCCAATCACGACCTCTTATACCTGAGACTTCAATATATTTCCTGAAACTAAATTCTTTTGGTTTATGCCCTTCATAATCCCATTTATATAGTTTATCAAGCAGTTCACATCGATATTCATCTGAGTAATTGCCTTCAGGGAAATCTTCTAGAATGATATCTTTCATCAGTTTCACTGCCGCGCTCTGGCGATCAATTAGCGTATTATCAAGATCAAATAAGACAACTTTGATATTATTTGTCATTATTACGGATTTGCAAGTATACTTGCGCTCTAGCGGTTTGAACATAGGGCTTAATAAATAAAGTTGCTAAGTTAAAGGTGATAATATTCAACAAATACCAACCAAGAAATGACAAATCTAAAACAAATAATTCAAATTTCAAGCCTCGTGTCATTTCTTCACTTTTTCTCAGCACTTCACTATAAGCTAAATTGGGTTCATCTTCCAAAAGATAAGGAACAAAACTATATCCATAAGCCTTAACAATCCCTGGTACAACTAAAAGAAGCGACCACAGAAATATTGAAAGATCTCTTAATAACATCGTTACTATCGAATTTCTGTAATACTTATTAAAAGGAACAACCAGATCATCTAAACTTTGTTTATCATCACATGCTTTAGCGAAATAATTATGACAACCAACATTCAAAGGATTGGCCACAAAGATCCTAAAGATTAAAGAAAAAACAAAACCAAAGAAAGCTATTATCCCAAAAAAGCCCATCAAACGTCTTACAGTGAAACCGTAACCTAAGATAGTCAATTGCATATTATCCATAAACAGTCTTGATTGTTGATAATCATGACGAGCTTCACTAAGATCAAATTTAAAATTAAATATCTCTCCTGATAAAAACAACATGATCAAACCAACCACAAATAACAGCCAATAATATTTGCGCAAAACTTCTTTTGCTTTACCTTTTATATAACTTCTATCTATCATAAAATTACCTCACATGACGTATTATATCATAAAACAGTTTATCTCTTTGTCAATATTTGATCTTGGGTTGTGGATAGCGATATATCTTACCCAAGTAATTCTCCATAACAACTTCTTTATCATCTTTACTAATTAGGTAATTATAACCGATCGGTATCTTACCACCACCGGTTGGCGCATCGATCACATATCTGGGTAACGCATAACCTGAGATGTTCCCAGTTAATTGATGCATGATATCAATACCGGTATCAACTGTTGTTCTAAAATGAGCAATCCCTGTACTTAGATCACATTGATATAGATAATAAGGACGAACCCTAATATGCACTAATTTTAACAGTAATTCCTTCATTGTCTCTGTATTATCATTTATCCCTTTCAATAAAACACTTTGATTTCCTAAAGGAATCCCAGCATCAACGATTTTAGCACATGCCAACTCAGCCTCTGATGTAATTTCATTTGGATGATTAAAATGCGTATTGATCCAGATTGGATGATATTTCTTTAACATGTTTACTAATTCATCTGTAATCCGCATTGGTAATACTACTGGTACTCTTGTCCCAATCCGAATGATATCGACATGCTTGATCGCTCTTATCTTACTTATGATATGTTCCAGTTTTTCAGTAGACATCACTAAGGGATCGCCGCCTGACACCAATACATCACGAATCTCTGGATGCTCACTAATATAATCTATTGCTGTTTGCAGTGTTTTTTCGTCTATAACTCTATCGACTTCACCCACTACACGCCGTCTTGTACAATGACGACAATACATCGAGCATTTAAATGTTACTAAAAACAACAGTCGATCAGGATAACGATGAACAATACCAGGAACTGGACTTTCCTTTTCCTCACCTAATGGATCAATCAAATCATTTTCACAATCATATGTTTCTTGAATCGATGGCACAGCTTGTTTGCGAATCGGGTCATTAGGATCTAAGGGATTAATAAGTGATACATAATATGGTGTGATCGCCATTCTAAAACGATGTAAGCACTCATCTATATCACTAATTTCTTGCTGTGATAAAGCAAGGTGTTCTGCTAATTCTGTTGCTGATTTAATACTATTTCTTAACTGCCATTTCCAATCTTTCCAATTGTCGTTGGCAATCATATAGCATCCTCTTCATATAAGCGCAATCCATAACGAGCCGCCCCAACTTTTAAGATACTACGAATCAAAGTATCGTATTTAACACCACAAAACTCAGCCAACATTGGATAGTCACTATAACCATTGGCTAATCCTGGCAAAGGGTTTATCTCAATAAAATATATTTCATTGTTATCAGTAACTCTGAAATCAAGGCGTGCAAAATCGCGACACGCTAGGATATGAAATATTTTCTTCGCAATCAACTTCATTTTGCTTATAACTTCTTGATCAATAGTACTTGGACATTTATAACTTACATATTCTTGATATGCTTGTTTTACCTGATAACTATATACTTGAAAATCTTTTTGGGTATTACGGTTATATACTATCTCCATTGGTTCAAAAACATGAACATCACTATTATTACCAAGCAAGCCTACCGTAAATTCTCTGCCTTCAATATATTCTTCAATTAATATATCTGAATGATATAATTCATGATTTTTTCGTAATTGAGCAACTAACTCGCCCTTTGTAGATACAACACAAGTATCAGAAACCCCCTTACTTGATCCTTCCGCATTAGGCTTTACAATCAAAGGATATTTTAGCTTAGGGCTTTGGATACTAAAATCATCTGCTTTAACAAGCAGATAACGAGGCGTCTTTATATGATATGTAGATAGTATTCTTTTAGTAAGGGCTTTATCAAGCGCTAAACATAAAGTGGTTTCATCAGATCCAGTAAACGGTAATTTCAACATATTGAGTAAAGCTGGAACCTGAGCTTCTCTTCCCCGACCCATTATTCCTTCAGCTATGTTAAATACAATATCAACCGGATTGCTTTGGAGGTGATTTAATATCTCATTCCCTGCTTCAATATGAACAACATCAACTTCTTTTGATTTAAGTGCATCACTGATGGCATAAACTGTATCTATACTATCATATTCAGCTTCTTCATCAATGGCCTTAGCTTCAACACCTTTTTTAAGGTTATAAACAATACCAACTGTTATGTTTTTTTTAGTAATCGGAACGTCGTCATCACGCTCTTCCATATCCCTCACATCTCTTTCCTGTATGATAAGAATCATGTCTTATCAAAAAAGTTATACTGCTATATCAACCTCAAGTCAACAAGTATTTTAGAAAAAAAACAATTAAAAAAAGACAGCGGATTGTAAAATGAAGTT
>CAYNYC010000009.1:0-27597 GCA_964401415.1 uncultured Erysipelotrichaceae bacterium | reverse complement strand
CAAGCACCATTACTGCATACATATCCATCCCATAAGATATCCTTGTCAAGTTTACTTTCAAGTACTGCAGGTAAGGATCGCCCAGTTGCTAAAAAGATCTTGATTCCTTTTTTTTGAATTTCTTGTAAAGCTTTTAAAGCCATAGGTGGTATCCGATTATTATCGGCATCATAGATCGTTCCATCGATATCAAAAAAGATCGTGTTAACTTTATTCATAAAAAATACCTCTTCTAACATTATACATAATTATTGGTCATACTTGATAGCAATTTCATTGACAGTATTAAGGTATAGTGCTATATTACCAATATTAGTTAGTCAACTTACTATTAAGGAGTGATAAGATGTTTGAGAATAGACCAATAAATGTGCGCTTGTTTGGCGAACTTATAAGAGCCCATAATCAATTATTACAAAGAAGTCTCAATAAGTATGGGATTTATCGTGGTCAACATTTTGTGTTATTTTATCTGTTAGAGCATCCTGGAACAACACCTAGTGAAATGGCATCTAAGTTTGGCGTCACAAAATCGTCAATAGGAGCTACGATCACTAGAATGGAAAACAATGATCTGATTGTTCGTAAAGCCGATAAAGCAGATGGACGTCGTTATCGCTTATATATTACGGATAAAGGAAAAGAGATTGCCAAAGAATGTCAAATTCAGGTGAACCTTGTTCAAGATGCTTTGTTTAGTAAATTAAATACAGATGAGTTAACGAAGGTCAGTGAAATCTTTTTGAAGATGATTGCAGGCTTAGAAGATGCGGAGAATACTGATGAATAAAAAAACAGGAGTAATTAGGAAGTTATTTCCATTTCTAAAAAATTATCGCATGGCAGCTTTGTTTTCCGTTCTTTTTGTGGGAATAGAAGCTGTTCTTGAATTGTTGATTCCGTTAGTGATGGCTGATATCGTTGATATTGGGATAAAAAATAGTGATGTATCAGCCATCATTGATAGTGGTATCAAGATGTTAGTGTTTGCGTCGATATCGTTAATGGCCGGTATTGCGGCATCATACTTGGCTGCTAAGGCAAGTCGCGGATTTGGTTCAAATCTACGTAAAGCAGAGTTTGATAAAGTCCAACAGTTATCATTCAGTAATATTGATAAATTCAGTTCATCTAGTTTGATCACTCGTTTAACTAATGATGTTACCAAAATGGAAAGTATGACGATGATGTCATTAAGAATGATGGTTAGAGCACCAATGATGTTTATCAGTGCTTTGGTATTATCCATCTATATTAATGCAGAACTTGCGATGGTCTTTTTGGTATCCATACCAATATTGATTATTATTGTCGGTTTAACGATCAAAAAAGTTGCACCCCTATTTGGGAAGTTACAGAAAACGGTTGATAAACTAAATAACGTTGTACAAGAGAATCTGATCGCAATGCGAGTCGTTAAGGCTTTTGTTCGTCATGAACACGAAAACGAAAAATTTGATAAGGTTAATCAAGAACTAAAAGGAATATCGATCGATGTCTTTAATAAAGTAGTAATCTTGATGCCAATCATGCAGATCATTGTTCAATCGACAACGATCGCTGTTTTATGGTTTGGAGCAACAATGGTTGATGCTGGTACCTTTGAGATTGGTAAACTGTCTAGTTTTGTATCTTATATCATGCAGATCTTAATGTCGATCATGATGATGTCAATGGTTCTTATCAATATTACTCAATCAATCGCAAGTGCGAAACGTATTAATGAAGTTTTAGATGTGGAAGTAGATATCACTGATGAGCAAGCAAACAAAGAACTAATGATCACCAACGGTAATATTGTTTTTGATAAAGTGGATTTTAAATATGATATCAATGCTGAAAAGAATGTATTAAGCGATATTAGTTTTACGATTGACTCAGGTCAAACTGTTGGTTTAATAGGTGGAACAGGAAGTGCTAAATCAACATTAGTACAATTGATCCCACGATTATATGAGGTAACAAGTGGAATGATTTTAGTCTCTGATCATAACATTAAAGACTATGCTTTAGACCATCTTCGTGATAATGTTGCCATGGTCTTACAGAACAATATTCTTTTTAGTGGTACGATCAAGGATAATCTTAGATGGGGTAATGAAAACGCTACTGATGATGAAATCATTGCGGCTTGTAAAATGGCCGCGGCTGATGAGTTTATCCAAGAACTTCCTAATGGCTACGACACAAATTTAGGTCAGGGAGGAGTAAATGTTTCAGGTGGCCAAAAACAACGACTATGTATTGCGCGAGCATTATTAAAAAGACCGAGGATCTTGATCCTAGATGATAGCACTAGTGCTGTTGATACAAAAACTGAAAGTAGTATTAGGGATGCTTTTAAGAAACATTTACATGATACGACCAAGATCATTATCGCCCAAAGAATCACGTCGGTCATTGATGCTGATCAAATCATGATCTTAGATGATGGTAAGATTGTGGCGATTGGTAATCATGAAAGTTTGATCAAAGATAACAAGATCTATCAGGAAATATACAGTTCACAAAAGGAAGGGGCTGATTTCGATGAGTAATCGTGGGGGACCAGTCGGACCAGGAAGAGGTGGACATGGCTTTCAAAAGCCAAATGATTCAAAGAAAACGATTAGTAAATTATTTAAATATCTTGGTGCTAACAAGCTAAGTTTGGTCTTAGTGGCAATTATGATCATCTTATCAAGTTTAATCACGATCATCGGAACTTCTTTAATGCGCCCGATCATTAATGATTACATCTTGCCTGGTGATCTTGCAGGACTTGTTATTATGTTAATCATTTTATTGGGTATCTATCTTGTTGGAGCGGCTTTGATGTATACCTATAGCCGGATCATGGTTAAAATCGCTCAGACGACTGTTACTAAGATAAAAACAGATCTATTTCATAAGATGCAGTTATTGCCAATAAAGTATTTCGATACTAACACTCATGGAGATCTAATGAGTAGATATACTAATGACATTGATAATGTTACCCAAATGTTATCGAATAGTTTAGGAAATCTGATCGGTCAGTCTTTTACCTTTATTGGGGCATTAGTCATGATCACTTATTTGAGTATTCCTTTGACATTGATCAAAGTTGCGTCATTAGTCTTGATGTTTATCTTGATCAAAGTGATAGGCAAGAAAAGTCAGGACAATTATCGTGACCAACAAAAGAATTTAGGAGCGGTCAATGGTTATATAGAAGAAATGATTGAAGGACAAAAGGTAGTTAAGATCTTTACGCATGAACGTAAGGTTATTGATGAGTTTTCGGTATTAAATGAGGATCTACGACAAGCAGCTACTAAAGCTGAAACATTTGCGGGGATGATGATGCCACTGATGGGCAATATCTCCCATGTAATGTATGCGGTATTAGCCAGTGTTGGTGGTATCTTAACGATCAATGGCTTGTTTGATGTAGGTGGACTAGTTACTTTTCTGCAATTAAATAGAATGGTATCTAACCCCATTACGATGATATCTCAACAATTAAATGTTATCTATGCAGGACTTGCCGGAGCAGAGAGAATCTTTGATATGATGGAACAAGAAGTCGAGATTGATGATGGTGATGTAACCTTAACGCCGATCAGAAAAGATGAAAATGGCTTGATTACCGCTTGTGAGGAAAGAACCTGTGATTGGGCATGGCGTGTAATCAATGATGATAAAACGGAAACACTCATCGAATTAAAGGGCGATGTTCGCTTTAATGATGTTGTCTTCGGTTATGATGAAGACGTGCAAGTGTTAAAGAAGATTAACCTATTTGCCAAACCTGGTCAAAAAATCGCTTTTGTTGGTAAGACAGGCGCAGGCAAGACAACGATCACTAATCTGATCAATCGATTCTATGATATCCAAGAAGGTTCAATTACTTATGATGGTATTGATATTCGTCGAATCAAGAAAGATGATCTACGTCGCTCATTAGCTATGGTCCTTCAAGATACACATTTATTTACAGGAACGATCGCTGATAATATTCGTTATGGTAATCTAAACGCTACTGATGAAGATTTGATCAATGCTAGTAAGTTAGCTAATTCTTATTCCTTTATCTCACGGTTACCTGAAGGATTTAATACAATCTTAACAGGGGACGGAGATAACCTATCACAAGGGCAGCGACAACTATTATCGATCACAAGGGCAGCGGTTGCTAATCCTCCCGTCTTGATCCTAGATGAAGCTACAAGCTCTATTGATACTCGTACTGAGAAGTTGATCGAAAAAGGTATGGATGGTTTGATGGCTAATAGAACAGTATTTGTCATTGCTCATCGACTTTCAACAGTGCGTAATGCGCAAGCGATCTTAGTTATTGATGATGGTAAGATTGTTGAAAGAGGAAGTCATGAAGAACTGATGAATGAAAAAGGCCGTTATTATAAGTTATACATGGGAATGTTTAAGTAAGGATGTGAATTCACATCCTTTTTTATGAAAAATTAATATAATTAATCAAATAATTAATAATATTGATTATCATATTGACAAAATTATGATTTGTTATATGATATCTTTCATAAGGTGGATATAACTATGGTCGAACATAATAAATTATTTAATCGCGATTTTATCTTATTGTGGCAAGGGATGGCCTTTAGTGCCTTTGGTTCGATCTTATATAGTATCGCTATTGGTTATTGGGTATATGAAACAACCGGCTCAACTGCCTTGATGGGAGTAATCAGTTCGATAACCTTATTTACAATGGTCTTTATAGGTCCGATAACTGGAGCTATGACCGACCGTATGCATCGAAGAAATGTATTAGCCATCACGGATATAGTTCGCGGTGTTATCTTTTTGCTTGTTGGTTATATGGCTTTAAAAAGTGAATTAAATGTGACGATGGTTGTCATCGTTGCTTTAGTGTCAGGTGTTTGTGGTGCTTTTTTCTCACCAGCGGCTTCATCACTTTTCCCTGATCTTTTACCGAATGATGAAGTAGTGCGTGGGCAATCGATTGCTAGTGGTACCGATTCGTTGATTAGGTTGGCGGGTTCAGCGGCCAGTGGCAGTTTGATCGTCATGTTTAAAGTTCCAGTATTGATCTTGCTTAATGGAATGACGTATTTTTTATCTGCTTTCTCAGAACTTTTTATCACACCAATCACAACTAAAAACCAAGACACAAAGATTAATGTAAAGACGATCATGTCTGATATGAAAGCAGGTGCTATCTTCGCTTTTACTTCAGCCGGCTTATCAACGATGATGATCGCAGTCTTGATCATTAATCTTTTAGCTAGTGGGTTTAATACGTTAATGGTTGCCTATGTTTTAAGTCAGGGAATGGACATGATCCAATATGGCATGATCGCTGGTGCAACATCTTTTGGAGGATTAGTGGGAATGATGATCATTTCTTTGACCAAGATCAAGGATGAAAAGCGTTATCTAGTGTCAATGAGTACATTCATCATGTCATCGGTGTTTATTGTTGTTGGTTTGATCTTGGGTAATTATTATCAATTGATCTTCTTCTTTTTTATCGCTCAGTTAACTAATGCGATTGGCAATGCTTTATTCAATGCGGCTTTTATCTTATATACACCACAAGAGAAAAGAGGAATACTTGTTGGCTTTATTAGTTCCGCGGCGATCTTTGGTAGTGCAACTTCCGCTTTAATCTATGGTTTTTTAGGTGAATTCATTCCATTAAAGCTGTTGGGTATTTTTGGGAATATCTTAGCTATGGTACCATTTATCGCGATTCTTAAGGACAAAAACACTAAGAAGATCTTTATTAATGATGTTAGCAACTTAAAATCTGAAACAATTTGATTAGATAAACTGTAAGCGCTTGTATATTGTATATTTGGGCAAACAAGCCGTTAATGCGGCTTTTTATATTGACATTAAGATGATAAGTTATATAATGTTAGGGTAAACTAACAAGGGGTGACAAGATGACTTTAGACAGACTTAAGATTGGCGAAAGAGCCATCATAATAACCGTTAGAGGTAGAGGTATCTTGAGACACCGCTTACTTGACATGGGACTTACACCAAGGACGCAGGTGTATATGCGTAATGTAGCACCGATGGGAGATCCTATTGAGATCGCTTTACGTGGTTATACTTTAACCCTTAGAAAAGAAGAAGCGAGAAATATTGAAATAGAGGTGATTTATGAGTCAGTATAGAATTGGCCTTATTGGTAATCAAAACAGTGGTAAATCGACTTTATTTAATGCTTTAACTGGTAGTAATCAACACGTTGGTAATTTTCCAGGAGTGACAGTTGAGCGTAAAGAAGGAGTATTAAAAGGACATAAAGAGATCACGATCGTTGATTTACCTGGTATTTATTCTTTATCTCCTTATACAAAAGAAGAAATATTAACGCGTGAGTTTTTGATGAAAGACAAACCAGACGCGATCATTAATATTATTGATGCGACTAGCATTGAAAGAAGTTTATATTTAACATTACAGTTAATTGAATTACAGATTCCGATGATCTTAGCTGTTAATATGATTGATGAAGTAACGCTCAGCGGTAATACGATTGATGATAAAGAGTTGTCAAGACAACTTGGCATTTTAGCAATACCAATATCAGCGATGCGTGATCAAGGTATCAAACTTTTGATTGATGAAGTTGATCGTTTAGTCAAAAATAACAATAAACCGATCTTTATTGATTTCTGTTGGGGCGAGATTCATCGAGCAGTTCATGCGATTGCCCATTTGATCGAACCGATGGCTAAGAAACTTGGTTATCAAGCACGTTTTGTGGCGATAAAATTAGTTGAAGGGGATCATCTACTAAGACAAGAATTGGGTCTACATGATCAAGATTTGCAGATTATCGATCAGATTATCAAAGATATGGAATATCATTTGGGCATGGACAATGAAGCGGCCATGGCTGATATGCGCTATACTTTTATTGAAAAGGTAGTTCATGATGTTTACTTGCGTAATGGTAATAAACAACAAGACTTAACTGATAAGATCGATAAAGTCTTAACTAATCGGATTTGGGCTATACCAATCTTTATTCTGGTGATAACGAGTATGTTCTATTTAACCTTCGGTCCGATTGGTGGCACCCTTCAAGGCTTATTGGAAACATTCTTAGAATGGGGCATTTCACATATTAGCGCTTTCTTAATGAGTTTAAATTTAAGTGGTTGGTTACAGGGATTATTAATTGATGGTGCTTTAACAGGTATCAGTAGTGTCTTATCGTTTGTGCCGATCATCGTAACTTTATTTTTCTTTTTATCGATATTAGAAGATACTGGTTATATGGCAAGAGTTGCGTATGTTATGGATAAATTCTTGCAGAAACTAGGTTTATCTGGTAGATCATTTGTACCAATGATCATTGGCTTTGGTTGCACTGTTCCAGCGATCATTTCCACAAGAACTTTGGCTAGTGAGCGTGATCGTAAACTAACGATTATTTTGTTACCGTTTATGTCATGTACTGCTAAACTTCCGATATATGCCTTGTTTACAGCGGCCTTTTTTGTGAATAATCAAGCATTAGTAATGATCTCTATTTATTTATTAGGAATAGTAGTAGCTATCTTATCAGCTTTACTATTAAAGAATACAGTCTTTAAAGGTGATGGCAATCCCTTTGTGCTTGAACTTCCGACATATCGTTTCCCGCTTTGGAAAAATGTTGTTCGTCAGATGTGGGATAAGGCAAAGGATTTTATTGAAAGAGCGTTTACCATTATTTTCTTGGCTAGTATGTTGATATGGTTTTTAAGTAGTTTTGATTTTAGTTTACAGATGATCAGTGATCCCTCAAATAGTATTTTAGCCATAATTAGTAGTAAGTTAGCTTTTATCTTTCGTCCTTTGGGCTTTGATAGTTGGCAAGCGGTTAGTGCTTTGGTTACAGGCTTAAGTGCTAAAGAAGCGGTAGTAAGTACGCTAGGGGTTTTACTTAATGTAAGTGACAATACTGGCTTAGTAGGAGCCATCGCGAACATGTTTACTCCAGTATCGGCTATCAGTTTCTTAACTTTTACTTTACTATACACACCATGCTTTGCGGCAGTAGCCGCGATCAAACGTGAGATCATCTCACTTAAACAAACCTTGTTGATCTTAGGGTATCAGTTGTTAGTAGCGTGGTCAGTATCATTTGTGATCTATCGGATCATCTTATTATTTTGGAGGTAAAAAAATGGATTATCTAGTACTTGTAATATTAGCTGTATCAGTCTTTTTTGTAGTACGACGTCTTATTAAAAATAAAAGTGCTTGTAGTAGTTGTGCTAAAGCTGACTGTCATCTTTGTTCAGTAAATGTTTATGATGAATACATGAAAGACAAGCAGAAACTACAAGAAATGTGATAAACAAATGAAAAAGAATGTAAATGAAAAGATTTAGGTTTCCTTTCACGCAGATTTCACAGTTTGGTTATATATTTAAGGCGTAGAAGAGATCTACTAAACAATTTTTTCATTAATATTCTCCTAGATGTATACGTATCTAAGTTGTATATCAGATGACAGCTCTGATATACAGAAACAAACTTATTCATATCGAATAAGTTTTTTTAATTCGCTATTGTTTATTGTTAGTGCTTTTTTATATAATGATATAGGAATGTGCAGGTGATAATATGAAACGTGTTGTTGGGGTCTTGATTGGTGTATTATTATGCTTAATACTCAGCGGTTGTTTCAATAGATCACCTAAAATCGAACTTGAACAAGATAATTTTGTTGTAGAAGTCAATGATCCATATTTTCGCTTGGCTAATTTTAGTCCGTTTATCAAGGCTAGTGATCACAAAGGCAATACGATCGCTTTCAATGAGCTTTCAATCATGGGTGATTATGATCTTGCAGTAGTTGGAAAGTATCAGTTAAGTATCACAGCGACCTCTGAAACGGGTTCTGCAGTAGAAAGAATTAACTTAAATGTTGTGGATACCACAAAGCCAGAGTTTGGTTTTGTGGATGATGAGATTATTATTTATAACGGCACTAAATTCGATCCAGATCCAACCATGAACTTGATCTTTGCGGTCGATAATTATGAAGGTGATGTTACCGATCGAATCACCTATAGTGGTGATGTTAATGCTAATAACGTTGGTGTTTATATCGTCGATTATTCAGTAAGTGATACATCGGGTAATACTAATGAACTTAGCGTTACGTATCGCGTAACTAATAGTATGGACGAGTTTGTCGACTATATATATAAGCGGACAATCGATTTCTATTGGGGTAAGTATTTTATCGTTGATCAGGAATTTAAAGTGCTTAATTATGATGATGCTGTCTATTACATGTTTACCAATAATGGCCAAGCCCAATTTGAAAGAGCTAGTAGCTTAAAAGAAAATCATGATAATACCCAAAGCGGTATTACTCTAACTAAATTAGAAGATAGTATTTATATGTATAAACAAGATAAGGTTATTGTGAATAATTATATCAATACAACTTTTAGAGTGGCTTATCGCAGAGGCATTTATCTTCATTTTTATGCGACTGCCTATTATAGTAATGGAATTAAATCGGTTCTTGATATTGATGGCCTATTTTATCTAAAAAGAGTAGATGGGAAGTGGTATGTCGATGAATTTGCCCTACCGAATTAAAGATAATATCGTTTATCCTGATTACACCAATAGTTCAATCAACTTAGTTAATTCACTTTTAAAACACTATGGATGTGAAACTTTTCATAATGGTATAGAGGTGCTTGATGAAATACTTAAACAAGATCATAAACATGTTTTTTTGATCATTCTTGATGGTATGGGTACTAAGATCATCGATAACAATCTACCCAATACTAGTTTCTTAAGATCAAGACATATGATCGATATATCTGCTGTTTATCCATGTACGACAGTCGCAGCAACTACCGCTATTCAATCAGGTAAAACACCAATCGAAACAGGATGGTTAGGATGGCATCAATATATTCCTGATATTGATCAAGACATAACGCTTTTTATCAATACCAACTATTACACAGGAAAAAGATTTCCCGAATATGTCGTAAGTGAAAAATATCTTGCTTATGAAAGTATTACATCGATGATCCATAGGCGTGGTATCAAAACCGCTGAGATTTATCCAGCATTTAAACAAGATGGGGCTGTAAGTTTTGCGGAAGTATGTCAGCGTATGGCTAAAATCGCTCAAACTGATGAAAGAACCTTTACTTATGTCTATTGGGATCAACCTGATGAGACAATGCATAAACATGGATGTTATAGTGATAAGACCAAAAATGTGTTAATGATGATCGATCAAAACTTGAAACGATTAAGTGAGATCATTAATGATGGTTGTTTACTTTTGATCACCCCTGATCATGGTATGATCGATGTTGAAGAAGTTAGTCTTAAACAATATCCATTAATATTAGAATGTTTGCTAAGGGAAGTATCTTTTGAAACACGTTGTAATAACTTTTTTGTCAAAGAAGACAAGTTTGATCAATTTGAAAAAGAATTTAAGGATCATTTCCCAGATTTTATCTTAATGGGTAAACAAGAAGTGCTATCTAAAGGATTATTTGGTAGTGGTGAAGCTCATCCGATGATTGATAAGATGATTGGTACACATATGGCTATGGCAACTGGGAAGCGGATCATCAAACATGAAAACAATACTGACTTTAGTTTTAAAGCGCACCACGCTGGATTAAGCGCAGAAGAAATGATCATACCATTAATAGTATTCGATAAAGCGATCAAATGATCGCTTTTCTTCAAGTATTGAGAGTTTATGTTAGTTGACTTATAATAGGTGATAAGGAAATTAGGTGAAGAAATGTTAAAAATAAGTAATTATCGTAAAAGTTATGGCAAGAAGGTAGCTGTTGATGGTATTGATCTAGAAGTATTACCACAGGAAATATTTGGTTTTATTGGTCATAATGGAGCTGGTAAAACAACTACGATCAAAGGTATCGTTGGCATAATGGAGTTTGATGATGGGGAAATATTGATAAATGGTAATTCCATAAGTGAAAATCCGATCAAATGTAAAATGGATATGGCTTATATTCCGGATAATTCTGAATTCTATGAAGTATTAACGGGTATTAAATATATCAACTTTATTGCGGATATTTATGAAGTACCTAAAGAAAAAAGAGAGTTGTTGATCAAAAAATACGCCGATCTCTTTGAATTGACACCAAACCTGGGTGATTCAATATCATCATACTCAAGAGGTATGAAACAAAAGTTGGCTGTTATCGCAGCTTTAGTTCATGAACCGAAGCTATTAGTGTTAGACGAACCGTTTGTGGGATTAGATCCGAAAGCTTCACATAGTCTAAAGATGATCATGCGTGAAATCTGTGATAAGGGTGGTAGTATCTTTTTTTCAACCCATGTTTTGGAAGTAGCGGAGAAGCTATGCGATCATGTAGCTATCATCAAAGAAGGAAAGATCGTCGCATCAGGCACAATGGAAGAAGTTATGGGTGAAAGATCGCTTGAGGAAGTATTCTTAGGAATGATAGACCATGAGTAAAACTTTATTATTGATGAAGATGGCCTTAATCAATCTTTTTTCCAATAATAAATTTGCGATTGGCCAGAAAAATAAGAAATCCTTTGTTTGGGCTGTGCTTTTAGTGCCTGCAGGGGCTATGCTTTATATCTCAGTTGTTTATTCGGTAATGCTCATTAATGTCTTACCACAAGAAAGTCGCTTTATTATGCCTGTTTTAATGTCAATCATGACTTTTTTGATGTTAGTGATGTTGACATTTTTAAACGCTGGTGGTCATTTATTCGGTTTTCGTGATTTTGATCTATTAATGTCATTACCTGTTAAAAGATCTAGTATCATGATATCTAAACTATTAGCTTTCTTGTTGATGGAGTATCTATTCGCGTTTTTCTTGATGGCTCCATACTTGATCGTCTATGGGGTTAAGATGTATCAAGGAGTTGGATACTATCTTATTGGGATTATTGGCTTTATCTTTATGCCCATCGTCCCGCTTGTTTTATCAGGGTTATTAGCTTTTGTCATTAATGGTCTAACTGGTAATTTCCGTTTTAAAAATTTGTTTAGAAACGTGTTTTATATCTTGTTATTTGGTTTAGTTATGTTTGGCTCGATGCAGATGCAACAACTACTATTTATGGATTTGTTTAGTGCGAATACATTATTGGCTAATCTACAAAAATACTTGCCTGTTGTGTATTATCTTTCGACAGCACTTATTAATTTGAATGTGGTTGATCTTTTGATCTATGTTGGTATTAATATTGTTGTGTTTGCTATCTTCATTGTGATCTTTAATCGTTTGTTTGTAAGGATTAATGTTCAAGCTCATCAAGGTTATAAAGTTAAAAACTTCCATTTGAAAGAACTTAAAGTTACATCACGTTTTATGGCCTATTTTGCTTTACAAGTGAAAAGATACTTTGGTAGTACGATGTATCTGATCAATACGATCGTTGGTCCAATGATGTTGATCGTCTTTATGATCATTGGTTCACTTAGTGGTGTTGATGAGATCAAGATTTATCTTTCGATGTTTGAAAGGGAAGGCTTATTGGTGCCAATCTTATCGGCGGCGATCTTATTTACTTCATCAATCTGCATGATCACAGCAAGTACGATCTCGCTAGAAGGTAAAAATATCAATATGTTGAAGTCTCTTCCTTTATCGATATCGACGATCTTTCAAGCTAAGATCGCTCTTCAAGTAGTGATTACTATGATCGTTAATGTTGTGGCGATCATTATGGGATTATTATTATATGATATTTCATTCATAACGGCTTTAGTATTAACGGTAATCTCTTTGATCGCTTCTATCTTATATGCCGTTTTAGGCTTAGTGACTAATTTATTATTTCCCAAAATGGAGTGGGATTCAGAAACGATCGTTGTCAAGCAAAGTATGAGTGTGATTGTCGCGATGGTTGGTAGTATGTTGATCGCTGGACTTCATGTCGTTGGTTATTTAGTGTTGATCGATCAC
The DNA here is from genome assembly GCA_964401415.1 of uncultured Erysipelotrichaceae bacterium. Classification (GTDB taxonomy): domain Bacteria; phylum Bacillota_I; class Bacilli_A; order Erysipelotrichales; family Erysipelotrichaceae; genus JAQUCI01. The sequence goes on along the minus strand of CAYNYC010000009.1, from coordinate 14,644 downwards.
ATTCCATTTATGGCGATCGTGGCGATCTTTATGTTGCTGGATGTATTGATCATCTATGCGATGTGGCGTTATTTATTAGTGGGTGGTGCTAAGCGTTTTATCAGTCTTTAATAGATTGATTCTATAATGCGTTAGTCTTGATAGATTGCGTAACTGATATGATATAATATCTTAAAAGGAGTTTTATCATGAGTAAAGTTAATGCAGAAATACTATTTCAAAATGATTTTAACGGTAGTTTGTTAAATAAGAATAAGGATGTTTTGATCGGATATAATGGTTTAGCCCCTTACGATATGTTACAAGGGGCTTTAGTTGCGTGTTTTCATGCGACTTTTTTAGAGATAATAACTAAGAAACGCATCGTTGTTGAAACGACTCGTTACTTAGTAGAGGGTATCAAGCGTGAAGAGATCCCGACAATGTTAAATGAGGTAAAGATGGACATCTTTATTAAAACAGATGCTAAAAAGGAACCAATCCTTAAGTCATTTGAACTAGCTGCTAAGTATTGTTCAGTTTATAATACGATAGCTCAAGTTGCCACCATAACTTATGATGTTCATTTTGAGTGATAATATGATTGAAATAAACAAAGAACAACATGTATTTGAATTTAGTAAAGATAACCAGCCAGTCGCTTTTTGTGATAATCACGATCAAGTAATATTTCATACCCTAGATTGTTATAGTGATAGAGTTAAAACACAAGATTATGATTGGGATGAGTTTTTGATACGAGTGAATCCGGTTACTGGGCCCTTATATATTAATAATGCTCAGCCAGGTGATACATTATTAGTCAAGATAATCGATATCAAATTGAACAATACAGGAATTATTGTCAGTAAACCGTATAATGGTGTTTTTGGTAAAGAAATCGATGAGAAGATCACCAAGATTGTCAAGATCAATGATCATAAGGTTATTTTTGATGATAACCTAGCTTTTGACATAAAGCCTATGATCGGTAGTATCGGTACCGCCCCCATAGCTGGTAGTATCGCTTCTAACACCCCAAATAATCATGGGGGGAATATGGATAATCGGATGATCACAATCGGTTCGATCGTTGAACTTCCTATTTTTGTTGAAGGTGGTTTATTGGCGATGGGTGATCTTCATGCGATCATGGGTGATGGTGAAGTTAATGGTAGTGGAGTTGAGTGTGGTGGTAGTGTTACCGTTCAGGTTAGTATTATCAAAGGACGTCGCTTAACTAATCCACGCGTAATGCATGGTCATACTTTATATACGATCGCTAGTGGTATTGATTTTGATATGGCATCGAGGATCGCTTGTAAGGAAATGGTCAAGATTATCATGGATCATAATAAGCTTGATCTAAAACAAGCTGGAATCTTGATGAGTGCGATTGGTAACTTAGAAGTATGTCAGATTGTCAATCCATTGGTTACAGCGCGTTTTGGTTTTGATCTACGTTATTTAAATTATGATATAAAGGAACAATAAAATGAATATAAAATATCTTGGAGCACCGCTAAAAGAGGGATGTACGATCAGTGGTGCCGATATGGGCATGTTAAAGCTAGATGAAGTTTTTGGTCTGAGTGAAGTCATTGAAGTAGTTAAAAAGAATGAATCATCATCAGGTTTGTTAAATCATAATACAGTCGTTGACTTTTTATGGCGCTTAAAACGGACTTATGATAAATATAAGGATAATTTTATCGTTACTTTGGGTGGCGATCATTCAATCGCGATCGCCTCTGTATCGGCTCATTATCAAAGTAATATTGGACTTATTTGGGTTGATTCTCATGGTGATTGTAATACTGATGTATCATCGATCACCAAAAGAATTCATGGAATGCCCTTAAGTGTTCTGCAAGGTTTAGGAGACAAGGATTTAGTTGGTGTTTGTGAGAATAAGTTTATTAAGCCTGAAAATATTGTTTTATTTGGCATAAGTTCATTAGATAAAGAAGAACAGAGAATAATTCAAAGTCAAAAGATCAAAGTGTTTACCCACCAAGATATTCAAACGATGGGGATAGAAAAAGCCCTTAAGGAAGCGATAGCTTACTTAGGTAATAAAGAAGTCTATATCTCATATGATCTTGATGGAATCGATCCTGCATTTTGTAAAGGGGTCAATACACCGGTTAAAGTAGGGTTAAGCGTTACAGAAGCGCTACTTGTATTAGAGACTTTATTTAAAGAATTGAAGATTGTCGGTATGGATTTAGTAGAGTATAATCCATTAAATGATGATGGTAATACACTTTTGATCATTAAACAATTTAAAGAGATAATTGAACATTATAAGGGGTGATATCATGCAATATCTTTTAGCTATCGATCAGGGAACAACTAGTTCAAGAGCGATGATCTTTGATGAAAACATCAATGTTTTAGCCATTGCGCAAAAAGAAATAACTTCTTTTTATCCAGAGCCTGGATGGGTTGAACAAAATGGTGATGAGATTTACGCTAGTGTTATTTCGGTAATCTTTGAAGCTTTGACAAAGGCTGATCTTAAGATGAGTGAGATTAGTGCGATCGGTATTACCAATCAAAGAGAGACGACGCTTATTTGGGATAAAGCAACGGGTAAACCTGTATATTTTGCGCTTGTATGGCAAAGTCGTCAAACTGAAGAACTGTGTGAAGCAATGCGTAATCGCCATGTTGATGAGATGATCAAAACAAAAACAGGATTGATCATTGATCCTTATTTTTCAGCAAGTAAGATTCGTTGGATCTTAGATAAGATTGAAAGTGGCCAAAAAAGAGCTGAAAATGGTGAATTAATGTTTGGTACGGTTGATACATGGTTAGCTTATCGCTTAAGTGGTAAAGCAATCCACGTAACTGATGTAAGTAATGCCTCAAGAACACAATTAATGAATATCAATACCTTAAAATGGGATGAAGAATTATTAGCTTTGTGGAATATTCCCCTAGCGATCATGCCTTGTATTAAAAGCACATCTGAGATTTATGGTTATACTGATCAAAGCATACTCAACGCTTCTGTACCGCTTGCGGCTTTAGTTGGTGATCAACAAGCATCATTATTTGGTCAAGCGTGTTTTGAAGCCGGTGACGTCAAAAATACCTATGGTACAGGTTGCTTCATGTTGATGAATATTGGTGATGAAGTAAAACTAAGTAAAAATGGATTACTGACAACGGTTGCGTGGCAGATACATGATCAAGTTAGTTATGCCCTAGAGGGCAGTGTGTTTGTGGCAGGAGCTGCTATCCAATGGTTAAGGGATGGATTAAGACTATTGGAAGATGCACCCTCTAGTGAGCAGTTTGCCCATGAGGTAAGTGATAATGGTGGCGTTTATATCGTTCCTGCATTTGTCGGCTTAGGCGCTCCTTATTGGGATAGCGGGGCTCGTGGAGCGATCTTTGGTTTAACTCGTGGAGCAACTCGTGCTCATTTAATTAGAGCGACACTTGAATCCTTGGCTTTTCAAACATATGATGTCTTAAAGGCAATGGAATCTGATACGGGCTTTAAGATCAAAGTGCTTAAGGTTGATGGTGGTGCTAGTCGTAATAATTTCTTGATGCAATGCCAAGCCGATATCATGCAAGCCCGGATCAATCGTGCTTTAGTTAATGAAACAACCGCCCTGGGAGCCGCTTTTTTGGCAGGACTGGCCGTTGGTGTTTATAAAAGTATTGACGAAATCAAAGAAAAATGGAAAAATGACATAGAGTTTAAACCACAGAAAAGCCAAACAGAAGTTGAACTATCATTAACTAAATGGCGTAAAGCGGTTGAAGCGACCCGGTTATTTTAGATTTGGAGATAGAAGATGATCAATAAAACGCAAAAACTGACTAAGCTTTCCTTACTATTAGCGATCAGTATCATATTACATTTGTTAGAACCTAATCTACCAATACCAATCTATGGTGTTAAATTAGGCTTAGCTAATATTATGGGCTTAGTGACCTTGATGATGTTTGGGTTTAAAAACATGATCTATATAAACCTTTTGCGTGTATTGCTAAGCAGTTTGTTGCGTGGTATCATATTCGGGACAGCCTTTTGGATTTCACTTAGTGGCGTTGTTTTAAGCACTTTAGTTGTCATCTTAATTAACAGAAATCAGAAAGTCAGTATCTATTTCTTAAGCGTGATCAGTGCGATCACTCATAGTATTGGTCAACTGCTTTGTGTTAGTTATATTTATCAAAGTTTCTACTTAATGATCTATTATTCACCAATGTTATTGATCTTATCGATACCTGCGGGTCTTTTAACGGGATTATTAGCGAAAGAAGCTTTAAAAAGAATACAGTAAGGAGGCGACAAGATGATCTATGAGTATCAACCAAATGGGGTATGTTGTCGTAAAATTACATTTGAATTACAAGAAGAGAAGATAATTAAAGTCGATATTTTAGGTGGTTGTAATGGTAATTTACAGGGAATATGTAGCTTGATCAAAGATCAAGATATAACAACTGTTATCAATAAATTACAAGGAATAAAATGTGGCTTTAAAAATACTTCTTGTCCTGATCAGATAGCGCAAGCTTTATCGGTATTTTTAAAGTCAGAAGACTAGACTTATACTATTGGTAAAAATGATCAGGATAGCCTGATTTTTTTAATTTTAGGGGGAAGATCATGAATAAGAAAGAACTCTTAAAAGAGTTATTTAAAGGATATAAATTATTATTTTTAGGTATAATCTTAGCAACGTTGGGATATGTTGTTTTTAACTTGGTCAATCCATTGATCTTCAGTTTTATGATCGATAAGGTAATCGATCTAAATCCGATCACTGATCCAATGTTATTAAGTGTTGTTAATTACTTTGGTGGGGTGATGTTTTTACGTGAAAGGCTCTGGATTGGAGCGCTATTAATCATGGTGGTGTTTTTGTTTATCGGTGTTTTTATCTATCTTAGAGGTCGCTGGAACGCCAAGTTATCAGAAGGGGTAGTTGAAAGATTACGTAACTGGTTATACTCTCACTTATCACTACTTCCTTATAGTTATCATGTTGGAGCTAAAACAGGTGACCTTATCCAAAGATGTACAAGTGATGTTAATCAATTACGCAGAATGTTAGGTAATCAAATATCAGAATTAGTCTTTGCGCTTGGTACAGCTATCATCGCTATCTTTATCTTGTTTTCAATCTATCCAAAGATGGCTTGGTTATCAATGATCAGTATGCCATTGATCGTGTTGATGGCGTATATCTTTTTTGGTAAGATTCAAACAGTCTTTCAAAAATCAGATGAAGCTGAAGGAGCCATGTCAGAAACATTTCAAAATAGTTTAACTGGCACCCGGGTTGTTAAGGCCTTTAATCGTGAACGTTTTGAAGTTGATAAATTTGAAAAGAAAAATCGGATATTTCGTGATTATACTTTAAAGGTCATCAAGATCTTAGGTGCGTATTGGAGTTTATCTGATACAATCTGTCTTTTACAGATCCTTCTGATCGTTATCGTGGGGGTCTTTGAAGCTAGAACAGGTAATATATCTATTGGTGATTTCTTTGTGTTTGTGTCATATGAATCAATGATCTTATGGCCTATTCGTAATGTTGGACGGGTATTATCGGATATGGGTAAGGTAAGTATTGCTTTAGATCGAATACTTGAAATCTTAAACGAACCAATTGAAGATATTGAAACAGGCTTTACACCAACCATTCATGGTGAGATCGTATTTGATCACGTCTTTTTCCGTTATGCTGATGGCAATGACGATGTCTTAAAAGATATTTCATTTTCCATTAAGCCCAAAGAAACGATTGCGATCATAGGACCTACCGGTAGTGGAAAATCATCACTAGTTCATTTATTGACTAGATTATATGATTATCATAGTGGATCGATCACGATCGATGGTGTGGAATTAAAGGATATTCAAAGAAAACATTTACGGAAAAATGTTGGGATTGTCTTACAAGAACCATTTCTTTTTTCAAGATCGATCTATGATAATATTCGAATAGCCAATCCTAGTGCTAAACAAGAAGAGATTCATCGGGCGGCTTTAATGGCTAGTGTACATGAGGTCATTGGCGAGTTTGATCAAGGTTATGACACTATGGTTGGTGAAAAAGGTGTTACGCTGTCTGGTGGACAAAAACAGAGAATTGCAATTGCGAGAACGATCATCAATCGTTCACCAATACTTGTATTTGATGATTCACTCTCGGCGGTTGATACGGAAACTGATGCTTATATTCGTCAAGCGATCCATGAGGTAAGTAATGATATCACAACGATCTTGATCACGCACCGTATTAGTAGTATTCAAAATGCGGATCAGATCCTTGTTTTAGACCAGGGGCAGATCGTACAAAGAGGTACCCATCAAGAGTTGATCGCGCAAGAGGGTTTGTATAAACGCGTATATGATATTCAAAGTAAAATTGTTAAGGAGGTGGAATGATGAGTTCGCCTAATCTAAGAGAAGAAGAGGAATTTAATACTGATTCCTTTGATATAACATTGTGGAAGAAGATCTTTAAGCTGTTGTGGGAACATAAGCGGTTACTGATTATCTTATTTATGATCATGATTGGGGTTGCCCTTGTGGATGTTGTCTTTCCCTATCTTAATAAATATGCGATCGATCATTTTGTGGCCGGTGAGGGTCAAGACTCACCTATAACCGCTTTTGCGATCATCTTTGTGTCATTTGTGATCTGGCAGGGCATTAATATTTATGCATTTTTTCATGTGGCTGGTAATATTGAGATGAATTTTGCTTATAGTATCCGCATGAAGATCATGAAAAAATTACAAGAATTATCTTATTCATATTATGATAAAACACCAAATGGGCGGATCATGTCACGTATGACTAGTGATGTTAATCATATCGCTGAGATCGTATCTTGGAGTTTAATGGATCTTTTCTGGGGATTGACTGTTATGATCGGGGTTACAGTCGTAATGTTAGTCGTTAATTGGCGCTTAGCCTTGATCGTCTTAGCAGTTGTTCCTTTATTAGCTTATCTAAGTAGTTGGTTTCAGATTAGGATCTTAAAGAATTATCGAGAAGTACGGAAGATCAATTCACTGATCACGGGTAGTTTTTCTGAAGGAATAGGTGGAGCTAAGACAACAAAGACACTAGTCTTAGAAGATAGTAATCAACAAGAATTTACTAAACTAACAGGCTCAATGCGAGATCGTTCGATCAAAGCGGCGTTATTAAATGCGATCTTTATGCCAGCCGTACTTGGTTTAGGCGCAATGAGTTTAGCTGGTATTCTATGGTATGGTGGGCATTCGGTCTTAATGAGTACCCTTGAGTTTGGGACATTAATGATGTTTACCCAATACTCTTCACAGTTTTTAGAGCCTCTGCGACAGATCGCGCGCTTAATGGCGGAACTGCAATTAGCGCAAGCTAGCGCTGAGCGGGTTATATCATTGCTCGATGAAAAACCTAGTATTGTGGATAGTCCGGAAGTAATAGCTAAATATGGCACAATATTAGAACCAAAATTAGAGGCATATGAACCTATTATTGGTGATATTGAATTTAAGAATATTAATTTTTACTATAATATCAAAGAACCGATCTTAACTGATTTCAATTTAAAGATCAAAGCTGGACAAACAATTGCTTTAGTTGGAGAGACTGGATCTGGTAAAAGTACGATCGTTAATATGTTATGTCGTTTTTATGAACCCATAAGTGGTGAAATATTGATTGATGGCGTTGATTATCGCAAGCGTTCAATTGGTTGGCTTCATGAGAATTTAGGGTATGTTCTTCAATCACCACATTTATTTGCGGGGACTATCAAAGACAATATTCTCTATGGTAAAATGGACGCAACGGATGAAGAGATCATCGCTGCGGCCAAGTATGTCAATGCTCATAATTTCATCATGAAACTTGATAAAGGTTATGATAATGATGTAGGTGAGGGTGGCGGAAGACTGTCGACTGGCGAGAAACAATTGATCTCTTTTGCCAGAGCTGTCATTCGTCAACCAGCAATCTTTATCTTAGATGAAGCTACCAGTAGTATCGATACTGAGACTGAGCAGATCATCCAACATGCGATCGAAACGCTTTTAAAAGGTAGAACTAGTTTTGTGATCGCTCATCGCTTATCAACGATCGTTAACGCTGATCGAATCTTAGTCATTAGAAAAGGTAAGATCGTTGAAGATGGTGTTCATCAAGAACTAATGAATAAAAAAGGATATTATTATCGATTATATACGAATCAGTTTAATGAGGAACTTGCAGATCGTTTATTAAAGGTGGGATATAGACCTACAACACAGATCTGATCATAAGAGGTAGCTATATGTTCAAATATTTCTTTTATCACTATTCGATGTTACCAGATAATACTGTAGGGTTTAAGTTGTATGATACGCTTCACTTAACATGGCTTGTTAGCCTATTGGTTGTTGGCGTACTTGTTAGTTTATCGTATCGTCGATTAACAAAGACGGAAAAGATCCGTTTTCGTAAGATCATGGCCATTATCATGGTTGGCTTAGAAGTGATCAAAGATATTGTCATCGCTTCCAGTGGTAATTTTGGAGTTAGTTATTTACCGCTTCATCTTTGTGGCATAAGTTTATTTGTGGTATTGATCCATTCCTATACCAATAAACAGTTTTGGGCTGAGGTTGCTTATGTGATCTGTTTGCCAGGAGCGCTTGCCGCATTATTGTTTGCGGACTGGACGGTTTATCCATTACTTAACTTCATGCATATGCATAGCTTTATCATTCACGCGATGATTGTTTGTTATCCAATCTTATTATTGGTGGGCAAAGAATATCGTCCTGATTATCGTTATCTTTTCAAGGTATTAGGGTTTGTATTCCTTTTAGCTTTACCAATCTATGGTTTTAATAAGCTATTTGATACTAACTTTTTCTTCATCAATTGGCCATCACCCGGTTCACCACTGGTTATCTTTGAAAAGTGGATGGGTAATCCTGGTTATTTGATTCCCTTGGCTATCTTGTTATTGGTGGTGTTATTATTTATGTATTCACCATTTTATATTAAGGAAAAGGTATTAAGCAACAAAATAAAGTCTTACTAGAGTTATTATATTTAATAAGGGTGAAAACACAAGAGAAATATATCTGTATGAAGCTTAAAAAGCTTCGTTATTTGTGAAGAAACATTACACTTCGTTAGTGTAAGGCGTTTAATCACGGTTTTCGAATTCAAGCAAAATCAATACTAGAGGTTTTTTAAACTTTTGATTAGTTCTTGTTGTTAAAATATAAGCTATGCATAATTAATCCAAAAAACGATTTTTTTCAGTGGATTCAAGCATTTAGTAAATACTATACAAAACAGTGATAGAACATTATTTTCAAACAACATATTTACACGACGTTGTTAAAAGATCAATAATCACACATCAGTAGTAGAAATAGTCCAAAGTTAAAATTGTTATGTTCGACTGGTAGTTTTAGAAAGTGACAGAAATTCATATCACTAATCATGTTGCGTTATCTTCAGTGTGATTAAATGTCGACGATAAAACAAAATGTGTTGTAATCATTGGGTATATTCCATCTGATTATATATATATAATTCATTAGGAGTTAGCAATAATAATTTATCATACGACGATTTTGTTACTATTGTTTGTATGAAGTAATTTTGTTAATTGATAAATCACTCGCGTCTAAACAATGCGAATGAATAGTGCTAACTGAACTGGTAAACTGAAAGTAGACATTCAATAAAAAAGAATGTTTACTTTTTTATATAGGAAGTAATTAGAGGAAAGAAACACAATGAAAACCAAAAGGAGGAAAAAGCAAGAAATACAGCTATGAATTTAAGACAGTTTAGTAAAAGAGAATTTAGAGGATAAGACATCACTAAACATATTAGAGAAGAAATATAATATTAACGATTCTGTTATTTTCAATAGGGGACATTTATATCTAGATGGAGGAGAAGATTCATTAAAGACGATGAGTAAAGCCAGCGTAATCCCTTTAGTGTGTTACATGTCAGTAAAAGTTTAAGTGAAATTGAAAGATTAAAATTAGAATTAATGAAACGTGACATAGAAATTGAACACTTAAAAGGGATACACAGTGAAAGAAGTTGGTTCAAAGAAGTTAACGCGTTACATTATCAGGCAAGACTATAAAATAACTTATGAGTTAAAAGAAAAAAAACCTATTACACAATTACTAACAGAGATGAGATTGAATCGATCAGGTTATTATAAAAGGCTCAGGCGAAAAAATTCTTCATATTAATATAAGCGATATCGGATTGAATTAATTCCACATATCAAAATCATTCACCAAAAGCACAAAACCTATGGTTATCACAGAATCGCAGCCCTAATATGAAATACAACAAATTTCCAATTCTCAGATATATTGATTTATGAATGTATGAAAAATATTGGTTTGAAATCTATTTCACGTCACTATAAATACAAGAAGTCTAAAGAAGGACACATTATCTATAAAAATGAGATCGCTGGTAATTGGAATGCGTCTAAACCTTATGAGATTGTTGTCTCAGATATGACTCAAATACATAGTCATGGTAAGGCTTATGAATTAACCTTATTCGTCGAAGCTTTCAATAATGAAATCATCGCTCAGTCTATAAACTCAAGAAATGGTGATTTAAAACCTTACTATGATTGTTTATCTCAATTCTTAAACAAATCAAAAGAAGTTGATTATCACACCATTATTCACACAAATCAAAGGACCGTCTACCCCAGTAAAGCTTTCAATCAAGTTCTTTAAATTATAACACTATTCATTCAATGAGTTGATCAGATACCCCAAATTATAATTCAATCATTGAAGCTCTTAATGGTTGGATGAAAGACGAACTTTATCGTGATTATAATCTCTATCAAAGCGATAATGCTTGTAAAACAATTAATGACTACATTAACCATTTTAATCTTGAGAGATCAACTTACGCCTTACATTATAAATCCCATTTCAATATAAAATTGATCTGGGGTTCTAACTTCTTTTATGCTTGTATACTTTTTCTATCCAAGTTCAGTTGATACTATTTTTATAATATCAACGAAGCTAAACTACCGAGTATGGCTAAATTCAATAAAATTATCTCGCGTTAGATATGTTGAATAGTAATTCATAATTGGAAACAACATAGCATTGAATTTCGCACTTATTTTCATTAAATCATCAAAAACAATGAATTGACTATAACGAAATACGAGATATAATATATATAATAATAAAAATAATTGTAAATGAGAAAATATGACGACATATTAAATCATTATGATAGTATATATGATAATAGCGTATTTGTCCTAGAGATAGAACCCGATTTAAGTTTTTGCTTTAGGGTAAGATAGTATTGTTTGGTATATCTGAGATATTTACCTTATACAGCTTCTTACTATTCGATATTTAAATATTATATAACAATGTAATCAATTTAAGTAACAAACGAATCGATTTTGAGATTTATGTAAATTATGTAAGTAAATCATTAAAACAGCTGATGATGTATACTTTGTGTTTCACCAATAAATTTTTTGGATTGTAATATACATGGATCCAATATTCAAAATAGAAATTGAATTGAGGAAGCCACTTATATTAGAAGGAGAGGATAAAAAAATGGGACCTGACAATTTAGTGTCGTAATAGATATTTTTATTCAATAATAATTAAAATCATTTATAAATCTACACTACGAAAGAGGTAACATGAAAAAAACAATATCAATACTACTTACTGTGTTTATACTAACAATGACTTCGATTCCCACTGTAATACACGCCGAGGAAATAATTGAAGTATCTGGATCTAATTTTCAAATAGTAAGTGAGTCTTCATCAAGTAAAAATGGGATTGAATATAGAGAAATGATTTTTTCAGAAGAAGGGAATATATATATTACTGAGATTTATGAACATGAAATTTTTGTTTATGACGAAAATCGTAACTTACTTGCATCTGCAACCTATGGATGTAGTACGATTGTTGTTTCTTCACAATTTATTTCAATTGAGACAAGACCAGCATTCTCTCTAATGTCACTAGTAGATGACTATGATATATGGAATGGCTGGAGACCAACTACAATGGTTAATTTTGTTCCTAACTTTTCAGGCACTAATATTGTAAAAGGAGTTTTAAAATCATTAATAGTTGCTGCACTTACAGGAAATGGAATTGTCATTTCTATTATTGCTGTAGAGCAACTTGTTAATGTTATTTGGGATGGAATAGAAAACGGAACAACCGTTTACGTAAAAGGCGATTATAATTACAATTCGTTTTGTTCAATTCTTCGTAAAGAGCGCGTAAACCGCTACAATTCTAATGGAACAATAAAAACATATGGAGCTACTACAGTAAATTGGTTAGATACTCCGTGGATATATGATTTATATCCAGCTGCTTGTCGCACATTGACGCAAAGATACTAGATTATTATTTTAATTGAAAAGGAGATTAATGCAAATGTTAACAAGGCTTCAAGATTATCTTTTTCCTTTAGAATTAAGAGAGCGTAGATTACTTTTTGCTGAAAGTAGAAAGAATAATGAATTTACATATTCATACCATGATACCAATTATAAAGTCACAAACAAACAGACAATCTATTCGACTTTATTTGCAATTACTCCTTATCTAGCTATTCCTATTACGTTTATATTTAAAAGAATTATCCCTGGCTATCGGTCATTAAACTGGTTTTTAGATATTGTCTTTGTAGTTGTTACAGCACTTATGATTGCTAAAATTAGCTTGCATTTATTTATACATGAATCAAATGAGAATATCATTTATTAAACACTAGTAATACAGGCCAGTAAAGAATGTTCTATTTATAAGTCGTGTTTACTCATATACATTCATTGATTAGTAGTCTTATTATCGCTTTATTCACATGCTATATTGAAATTTATTAAAGGGGGTTGATTGAAATAGACAATTTGGAATTACTTGATAGACATCAAGTAAAAGGAGTTCATGTTGATAGCATTTTACTAACTTCCTAAAATCTTTGCAAAAATTACTAAATTAATAACAAAAAGGAAAATATATGAGAAAAATTAAATTTTTGATAGCGTCGTTATTATTAGTAGCACTTTATCCGACTACAGTACTGGCGGTAGAAGATCGATTAAATTATGAAGTTGTAAAAATATCAGAAAATGCTGTTGAAATTATACCAAACAGTGAATTAGAAGAAATAGCAGCTGATTTTGATATGACTGTTAGAACATTCAGAACAGAATCTAAAGTACAGACAAAATCAACATTAAATGGTGATGAAACTGTAGCAGTTACAGAAATGAATTATCTGATTCCTAACAGTATACAACCAAGAGGATCAGGTTATAAATATTATGAAGAAGACATAGTGTTCTATTCCGCAGTAGTTTATAGTACTATTTACTATACGACATCGACTAACAATGGGACTGTAATGTGTAAATTAACATCAGCAAGTGGTGGTGTTAAAGACTTAAATTCAGGTTTTTATGTAGTGAGTCAAGATATCTATATGGGAACATTTGGATCCTATGATGGAAATCCTTGGGCTGAACAATCAATCATGAGAACTACAACAAGTAAAACATGGAGTTATACTTGTCCTAGTTGGAATGCTGTGAGTACTTCCGCTATACACGATATTGGCGTTTCCATATTTGTAACAATTCAGCATGGTGGTGCATCATATACTGCTAATGTACAAAATAAGTATTAATTTAGTTTAGATGAATTTTAGTTTTAAAAAGGAAATTGCATTAAGGCAGTTTCCTTTCAAAAAGGAGAGGAAAGATGACCAAAAAAAGAAACTTATTTTTTCAAATTTTAATTCCATATTTTAGCCTTCTAATTAATCTGATTTATTATAACAACAACCAAAGTTTTGATGCATTTACATATTCTTATAATAACCTTAAAATTTTGAACATAATTATTATTTTGACAATTGGATTTTTGATTACAATTTATTGTTTCATGAATAGTAATCAAACGAAAAAAAAATTAACTATATTATTATGCGCTGGACACATTGTGTGTTTCACTATTTTATTAATAATTCCATATATGTCATTTATTAAAGGGAATTTATTTTATTTTCTAATTAATAGTTATCAATTTATTTCCTTGTGGATTGGAGTAAATTTAACAATATTAGTCAATTCACTCTTAGAAAAATACAAAAAGAAAAAATTATGAGATTAGTTTGATTATGAACTGTTAATTACAACCCTTAAACTCTGAAAAAATCAGGATATTCCCTAATTTAAAGAAAAATCAAGATTAAATTTATGGTTATTTTAAAATGAATTACCTTAGCGGATTGTAAAATGATGTTGTCCACCAAGTAAAGAAAAAAGAAAAGCACCATTTAAAAAAACCTAGTATCATTAAGTTACAAAACAAGATGAGAAAGGATATATAAATGATACACTTGTATGATATACCACAAACCAAAAAGGGACAACATTCAAAAATAATAGCAACAGAATCTTTAACTCAATTCCCGATGTCAGTATGTTTATGCCTGAATCAGGATTTCTAGCCTAAGTGAACGTATCAAAATTAGGTAAGTCAAGTGAGATCGTCAATTATTTAGTTAAAGAGGCGAAAGTCGCTGTTAATGATGGCATCAATTATGGACCAGGTGGTGAGGGACATC
>CAYNYC010000008.1:3333-28366 GCA_964401415.1 uncultured Erysipelotrichaceae bacterium | reverse complement strand
AGATAACATCCAATTGATTGTTTTGAGATGATCTTTAATCCTTGATGCTCAAGTCTTTCATTGATGTTAGATAAAACACGACGTAATGTATTGATCGAAACATCACACAATAAAGACAGCTTCTTAGTACTTATCGGTGCTTCTTGTTGAAGAAGATTGTTTATGATAATCTGATCTAGCTTCTGTTTCATGGTTTACCTATGTGGCTTATTTAATAAAACAATGTTAGTTAACATTGTGGCGAAGATTAAATCTGTAAGCCCCTTATGGCTTAAGAATATAATCAAATACTAAAAAAATCAAGTAAGTGACAGACTTGGTTTTTGTTTTCATCAAATGTATTTTTTATAAGACATTTCTTGGTGTAATTAGAATTTGATGTTTTTGCTACAATGAAAATGGTTATTAGAAGGCGTAAACGCTTACAAAGAAGATTAAGGATAGCGCCATTGAATTTTATAGAGGAGGTTCAATATTGTGATTACTTTATTAAGATGTGATGATCGTTTGATTCATGGACAATGTATGAATATGATCGTCAGAAAGCATTTCATCAAGGACATTATCGTTGTTGATGACTATACAGCTAACAATGCGATCATGAAAAGAATTTTTCAAGCGGCTGTACCGAAAGGCATGACAGCGACAGCAGTTACTTTTGAAGACTCAATTGCATTAATTAAACAGGCTATGACAAACGATGTTAACACTTTAGTTTTAATGAGATTACCTTCGATAATGTTAGAGATATTTAAGATTATTCCTGATCTACCAAAAGACTTTAATATTGCCAATGTTGTGGCTAAAAATGCCACAGTTGATCCGGTGTTCTACGCGCATTTCAATGATGTTGAAATGAATGCGGTGAAAGAAATGGACGCGATGGGGGTTCATATTTGGTTTAACTTAATACCTGATAAACCAACCACTGAATGGAATGATATCAAGAGTAAATTCTGATATTAACGATCAAGTCTGCAGCTTGGTTGAGTAATATGTCATTCAAATTTGAAAGGAGATAGAAAATGACAGTAATTCAAGCAGTATTGCTTGGGATTATGGGATGGGTCGTTGGATCACCGTTCTTCGGTGGACAGTTCAACCAAATCTCGAGGAAACCGTTAACGATTGCTTTATTTTGCGGCCTAATTATGGGCGATATGGCAACAGCAATGGCTATTGGTGTTCCTCTTCAAGCAATGTATTTAGGGGTTATGGTAGTTGGTGGTGTATCATCAATGCCTCCAATCAACATTAGTGCATGGTTTATTATTCCATTATCAATGTTGGCAGGAGGAGATGCCGAATATGCTATCTTAATGGCAGCAACATTCGGTTCAGTAGAAAATTTAGTAGGTAACTTACAAAAACAAGTAAACTTAGTTAGTGTACATATGGCTGATAACTTTGTTCACAAGGGTGAACTGAGTAAAGCTTTCTGGGCACATTATACAGGTTATTTGTGGACATTCTTATTGTATTTCCCAACTATCGTAGTTGCTAACTTAGTAGGTTCAGCAGTGCTTGTTGATCTAATTACTAAGATTCCACCACAATTAGTAAGTGTCTTAAACGTATTTGTCGCATTGTGTCCTTTAATCGGTTTCAGTTTATTGTTAATTAACTTAGTTAAAAACAATATTCACTTGATCTTCGTATTATTAGGTTTCATGATGTTCAAGGTTATGGGATTATCAATCATTAGTATCGCAATTGTTGGTGTAGTATTGGCTTACTTAGTCTTTATCGCTACAGGTAACAGAAAGGGGACCGAATAGTTATGACAAGAAAAATCGATGAACTAACAAAAGATTTTAAATGGCTGAATAAAATGTTATGGACATACTATTTCGGAACCGCTGCATGTTTCTCTTGGGAACGGATGATGGCTCCTGGTATTGTTAACATGTTAATCGCTGCTGCGCCAGATCTATATCCAGATTCTCCAGAAAAACAAAAAGAAATGGTTGAAAATCACTTAGTATTCTATAATACCCAACCAAACATGGGTATCGTTCCAGGAACAGTACTTGGTTTAGAGATTGAAAGATCAAAAGGTGCTGATATTCCTAACGAAGTTATCCAATCAGTTAAAGCTGCATTAGCCGGACCATTTGCTGGTATTGGTGATGCTTTGATCCAAGGAATGCTTGTTCCTATTATTTTATCCATAGGTATGGGATTAAGCGCTAGTGGATCAGCATTAGGTGGTGTGTTTGTTATTCTTGCTTTCTTCTCTACAGCTTATCCAATATCATTCTACCTATTTAAAATGGGTATTAATCTTGGTGTAGATGGTGCTGAAGCGGTAATGACATCAGATCTTAAAGATCGTATAATTGATGCTATTACTATTCTAGGTTGTACCGTTGTTGGTGCAGTTACTGCGCAAGTTGCTAGCAAATTGAAATTAGCATTAGTTATTAAAAGTGGTGGTTTGGAAGTTGCTGTTGAAAGCTACATGAACCAAATCTTCCCAGGTTTAACAGTATTGATCGCTTTTGCTCTAACATATTACTTCATGCGTTATAAAAATATTTTAGCGAAACACATGATCTGGATTATGTTAGTCGTTGCGGCTGTTGGTTATTTCACAGGCATTCTATAGTCTATAGTATTAAGGAGTAAGATTATGATGGAATTTACATATACCCTTACCGGTAAAGAATATGCTGAATATTATCAATACTTTGTGATGGGTGATAAGAAGGTAAGATCTTCTCATAGAAACTTTATCTACTTTATCCCAATCATCGTACTGGCTGGTCTTTATGTATTAAATGTAAGGTTGTGGTATGTATATCTAATCGTCTTACTCCTTTCTCCTTTATGGTTTATATTAGCTAACTATATTTATAATAGTATCGTTATCAATCAGATGATTCGTACGCTTAAGATAAAACAAGCAGATAAGTTTACTGAACTACAAGTAATGATTAAACCTAAAAAGATGGTTATTGTTACCACTGGTAAAGAAGTAAAAGAACTTAAACTACTTAATTATTCATTTTCTCGTAATTTATTAGTGCTTCAATGTAATGATAATGAAGTAGTGTTATTGCCAATCAGATTATTTGATGGGGAAGAAACGCTGAAAGAAATCTTAAAGTTAATTGAGAATTAGTAGGCATTAAATTAGCCGTTTTAAGCGGTTTTTTTATGCAAAAAAAAAATATGTGAAAAATATCACTTATGATAGTGACTTGATATAGTTATTATCATATATTAAATATATGATCTTAGCTTAGAGTAAGAATATTATTATGTTTTTTTTATTTTAAAGGAGTTAATATGATTCAAAGTGATTTTGTAAAAAAATATGGATCCTTTATAAATATCTTTTTGATATCGACGTTAGTTTATATATCCAATCAAATGATCGCAACAACAATTTCAAAGTTCGCTGATTATTTAGGCGCCAGTTCATCTTTGGTTGGGATGGTGGCTGGTAGCTTTGCGATGATGGCATTGTTTATGAGACCATTTAGTGGTCAAGCAGTTGATAATTTGAATCGTAAAAAATTATTGTTAGTTAGTTTAGGAATGATCTTGGTTGCGACAATTGGTCTGTCTTTTTCTTCCTCAGTTATCCAATTGATTATCTTTAGAGGTTTAAATGGTTTGGGTTGGGGAATTGGTTCTACGCTATGTATGACATTGGCGACTTCATGTTTCCCCTCGGATAGAGTAAATACCAGTATTGGTATTTATGCACTCGGAAGGACAATAGCTGAAGCTGTAGCGCCAGTTACAGCACTTGCTTTGATCGCTACGATTGGTTTTAATAAATCATATTATGTAAATATCTTTTTGATTGCATTAGCCATGATCCTAACAGTCTTTTTGAAGATAGAGGGTGATCGAAAAAGTAATTTTTCATTTTCACTAAAGGTTTCAGACATTATTGCTCTACCAGCGCTTGTACCGATGAGTGTTACGATGTTAGATTCGATTGCTGGTAGTTCCATTGTGGCTTTTTTAGTTTTGTATGCGGACACCTTGAGTATCATAAATGTCGGTTTTTACTTTACGATTACCTCACTGATGTCGTTTTGCATGCGACCGGTTTTAGCTAATCTTATTGATAAGTTTTCTGTCAAGAAAATAGTTATCCCCTGTTTTGTGTTGGAGATTATTAGTTTCATTTTATTATTTATCGCTAAAAATGAATTGTGCTTGGTTTTATCTGCCGTGTTTAGAGGCATAGGTGTTGCGGGCACGCAAACGGCTTTAATGGGTATGGCGATTAAAAGCGTACCATCTGAAAAGCGAGGATTGGCTAGTAATACGAGTTATATTGGTTTAGATCTCGGTGGCTTTATTGGTTCAAATTTGGCTGGGATGATCGTATCAATGCTTGGTTATCGTAATCTATATGCAGTCATGACCTTGTTTTTGATCTTAGGGATTATTATATTAGTGCTGTATTTTAAAAAAACAACAGGGCTTGTAAGAGCAGTTGAATAACTAGTAGACTTGTTAATGCATATACAAAGCGATTACGAGATTATATAATATATTTAATCAATTAAATTGTTAGAATTTGTTTCAAAGCTTGTGTTTGCATTACAATAGTTGATATGATCATTAATAGTTAATAGAAAGAAGATTCAATGAATTTACTAAAACGTTATTTAAAACCACTTTTAAAGAGGATGTTACTGGGCTTAAGCCTTAAATCGTTGGCTGCGTTAGCAGCTTTGTTTTTGCCGTATTTACTGGCTTATATCATTGATAGTGTCGTTCCTTTGAAAGATATCAATATGATCTTTATTTATGGTGGATTGATGATCTTATTATCGATTGTTGCTTGGGTAAGTGAGATTATCTCTAACCGTATGGCTAGTAGAGTAGCTCGTGATGCGATCATTGATATAAGACATGATCTATTTGCGAAGACGATGTTTTTATCTAGTAAGCAAATAGATAAAGTGACGATATCTTCCCTTGAATCAAGGTTAACTAGTGACACATATAATGTACATCGTATGATTGGCATGATGCAAAGAATGGGAGTTAAGGCACCAATCTTATTGATCGGTGGTTTGATCATGACCTTCTTTATGGAACCATACTTGGCTTTAGTTATGTCGGCTACCCTACCTTTTATCACTTTATTAGTTTATTTGAAAGCTGCTAAAGGTATTTCGTTATATACACTTGTGCAAAAAAGTCAGGACAAGATGATTGGAGTTGTACGTGAAAACGCGCAAGGTATTAGGATCATCAAGGCTCTTGCTAAGTCTGAGCACGAAATGAGACACTATGAAGAAGTAAATACTGCTCAGATGAAAGCGGAAAAGACGGTTTCTACCAAAATGGCGATCATTAATCCCTTAATGAATCTATTTATGAATATTGGTTTAGTGCTTGTGATCGTTGCTGGAGCATATCGAGTCAGTGGTGGTGTTAGCGAAACGGGCAAGATCATCGCTTTTACTAATTATTTTACCTTGATCACTAATGCGATGATGGCAGTATCACGGATGTTTGTGATGTACTCAAAAGGCATCGCTAGTGCTGATCGAATTGCGGAGATCATGGATATTAAGGAGGAGTTGTTGGTGATTGAAGGTGATGATCATCCAAATGATAGTGTGGTTGAATTTGATCATGTTTCTTTCTCTTACTTAGGTAATACTAATAACATCACTGATATATCCTTTAAGATCCAAGCTGGTCAAACACTAGGGATCATTGGGGCAACCGGTTCTGGTAAATCCACGATCATGCAATTACTATTACGTTTTTATGATGTTGATCAAGGTGTTATTAGAATATATGGTAAAGATGTTAGAAGTTATAAGCCACGTACATTAAGAGATAATTTTGGTATAGTCATGCAAAATGATTTTATCTTTCAGGACACGATCAAAGAAAATATCGAATTTGGCCGTATCGTTGATGATAATATGATCGAGCAGGCTACCTTTAATGCACAAGCTAATGCATTTATCGAAGAATTAGATGATAAGTATGAATATAAACTTAATAGTAAGGGTACTAATTTGTCTGGTGGTCAAAGACAGAGGATCTTGTTATCAAGAGCTTTTGTTAGTGAACCGAATATATTGTTGTTAGATGATTCAAGTAGTGCTTTAGATTATGCGACAGATGCTAAATTAAGACAGGCGATCAATCAAAAATTCAAGGACACGACTAAGATCATCATTGCGCAAAGGGTATCGAGCATCATGCATGCTGACGAGATCATTGTGTTAGATGAGGGTAAGATCGTAGCACGGGGAATTCATTCAGAATTATTAGAAACAAGTGAAATCTACGCCTCGATCAGTGAATCGCAGATGGGAGGTGCTTTACTTGAATAGGAAGAAAACATTAAGGCGCCTTTTAGCTTACTTAAAGGAATCTAAGTACCTATTGATGTTAGCAATCATTACTACGATCGTGGCTAATGTATTAGCACTGTATGCCCCTAAATTAATAGGTTTAGCAATTGATGCGATCGGTGTTAGTGGTAATGTCAACTTTGATAAAGTATTCTATTACGCGATCGTGTTGATCATTGTTTATCTTATATCTTCTTTATTTATCTATCTACTACATCGATTATTGATCATTGTATCGAATAGAATCACTTTTAGATTACGTAAAGAGATTTTTGAACACCTACAAAGATTACCGATCAGTTATTTTGATAAGAATCAAACTGGGGATATAATATCTAAGATATCTTATGATGTTGATACGATCAATACATCACTATCCGCCGATATCTTGCATTTGTTTAATGGGGTAATCACTGCTGTTGGATCTTTTGTGATGATGTATTCGATTTCGAAGATCTTAGTTTTAGTTGTTTTGGTTACTGTACCAGTAGTATTTTATATTGCTAGATTAAGAATGCATAAAGTAAAACCATTATTTAGGTTACGATCACGTAAATTAGGTGAGCTTAACGGCTTTACAGAAGAGATGTTATCTGGGGCTAAAACAATCAAAGCTTATGGTCAAGAAGAAACGATGATCAGTAAATATGATGAGAGAGATGTTGAAGCGAGCGATGCTTATTATAACGCTGATTATCAAGGAAGTATTTTGGGACCAAGCGTTAATGGTATAAACAACTTGTCGTTATCTTTTGTTAGTATGTTTGGGACTATTTTGTTTGTTCAAGGCAAACTATCAATAGGAGCGATATCATCATTTGTGATGTATTCACGTAAATTTGCAGGACCAATCAATGAGACAGCTGGTATCATTACTGAAATACAAACAGCGATCACGGCTGCAGAGCGGGTATTTAGACTACTTGATGAGCCTGTTGAAGTAGAAGATATTAAGGACGCTGTTGTCTTAAAAGATACTAATGGTGAAGTTGATATAGAACATGTAAGTTTTGGTTATGTTGAAGATGTTAAGGTACTACATGATCTTAATCTACATGTAGATCCAGGTAAATTATTTGCGATCGTTGGCCCAACGGGCGCTGGAAAGACGACGATCATTAATCTATTAATGCGCTTCTATGATGTTGATGAAGGTGTCATCAAGATCGATGGCATCCCAATCACCAATATGACAAGAGAAAGCTTAAGACAAGCATTTTCGATGGTTTTACAGGAGTCGTGGTTATTTGAAGGAACAATTCAAGAGAATGTTGCTTATGCTAAAGAAGGCGCAAGCCTAGATGAGGTTATTGAGGTTTGTAAAAAAGCACATATTCACAATTACATTATGAGCTTACCAAATAACTATCAGACTGTTTTGACTGATAATGCGATTAATATCTCTAAAGGTCAGAAACAACTATTAACGATAGCTCGAGCAATGTTATCAACGGCGAAAATGTTGATCCTAGATGAAGCGACTTCTAATGTAGATTCTAAAACAGAAATGCAGATTCAAAAAGCAATGTTAGAACTGATGAAGGGACGTACTTGTTTTGTGATAGCTCATCGTCTATCAACGATTAAAACAGCTGATCAAATCTTAGTCTTAGATCATGGACAAGTAATTGAAACAGGAAATCATGAACAACTATTACACAATAAAGGCTTTTATGCCAGATTGTTTAATGCTCAATTTGATAAATAAATAATAGACCGAAGCTAATGCTATGGTCTATTTAATAATTTAATTTAGTTGTTTAAAGCTTTGAAGTAGTGATTAAACACTTCGTTTCATTGCTAGATCAACCTAAAAAGCGTATTATTAAAGCAGTGGAGGTTAGTTATGAAAGTTAGATATTCAAGTTACTTAAAAGACATTGATACATCGATTGTTGAGTTACAAACACAATTGAATAAGTATTATGATTATGTAAGTATTTTAGCTACCGATGTTAAAGGTAGTAGTTTTAGGGTAGCCCAAAAACAAAAAAGTGTTGGTGATTATCCGTTTTCCGAAAGAGGATTTGTGATAAGAGTTTACAATAATGGTTTGTACAGTGAGTACTCATTTAATGTTTTAGATGAATATCATATTGAAGCATTAGTTGAAAAGATCAAACGGCGTTTAGATAAACAATTCAAAATGATAGCAGATCATAACTATCAAATTTTTGAAACACCTATGATCATTGAAGAAGAAAGAGAGTTATTTGTTGAAAGAGAAGTCGAAAAAGCACCAGAGGAAGTCAGTGTAGAAGATATCATCAGCGAATTAACACGGATTAGTGATGAAGGGGTTGCCTTAGATAAGAGAATCATAGAATGTCAAGCAACAACTAATATGGTTCACGTCAGTAAAGCATACCTTTCAGGTGACAAGCGTTTACGACAAAGTTATATGTTTAGTGAAAGCAGTATTGTCGCTATCGCTAAATCTAATACAGATATAAAATTAGCTTATAAAGGATTTTCAGGAGCAATTGGGGCTGAAATAATGGACCAAATGAAAGATGCGGTTAAAACAGTCGTTGAGGATGCTGTACAATTGTTTGAAGCGAAGCCAGTAGTGCCTGGAGAATACCAAGTTATCTGTACACCTGAAGTCGCTGGTTTGATCGCTCATGAAGCTTTTGGACACGGCGTTGAAATGGATATGTTTGTGAAAGAACGTTCGTTAGCTAAAGAGTATATTGGTAAACGAGTAGCTTCCGATTTAGTTGACATGCATGATGGGGCGCTTTGTGCTGAAAATACTTCATCCTATTCATTTGATGATGAAGGAACTGTAGCTAATGATACCTTGATCATTGAAAAAGGTATCTTACAAACGGGCATCTGTGATGTTCTTAGTGCTTTACGCTTAGGACATCAACCGACTGGTAATGGTAAACGTCAATCATTTGAACGTAAAGCCTATACCAGAATGACTAATACTATATTTAGTGCTAAGGAAGATACCCTAGATGAGATGATCGCTTCAATAAAACATGGTTATCTATTAGATGGGATGCAATCAGGTATGGAAGATCCCAAAAACTGGGGAATTCAATGTATCTTAGCCAAAGGTTATGAGATTGTTGATGGTAAGCTAAGTGGTAAAGTTATCGCCCCAGTAATCTTGACGGGATATGTACCTGATCTACTTGAATCAATCGATATGGTAGGAAAAGATGTTGAGGTATTTGGTTCAGGTTATTGTGGTAAAGGTTATAAAGAATACGTCAAAGCTGCTGATGGTGGCCCCTATTTAAGAGCGAAAGCGAGGTTAGGATAGTTAATGAAAAAACTAATCGATATTGTCAAAAAACAAGCAGATGGCTTTAAGATCGTCAATGTAAAAACGAAAGCTAATGAATTCTTCTTTATTAAAAATCGTTTGGATATGAATCGTTTCAAGGAAGTTGAACATACTTTCTTAACGGTTTATCGTAGGTTAGATGATGGTAAATTATTAGGATCAACCACCAGAGAAATCCATCCTAATACTAGTGATGAGCAATTACTTAAACTGATCCAAGAAATGAATTATGGAGCTGGGTTTGTGAAGAATCCCTATTATCAACTGGCTAAACCACAAGAAACAAACAAGCAATTATTTGTCCAGGTTGATCCTTTAAAGGTAGCGTCTGATATCATTGATACCATTCAAGAAGTAAAGACAACTGATCAAGAAAATATCAATTCGTATGAAGTGTTTGTTAATGAAAAAGTGATCAAGATCATTAATTCTGAAGGGATTGATGTGGAATATGAAACGATCGATTCACAAGCTGAGATAATCGTAAATGCGAAAATGCAAGACTCAGAGATAGAAATCTATCGTAACTATACCTTTGGTACATGTGATAAAGATTATCTTGCTCAACAACTTCAAGATACGATCACGATCGGAAAAGATCGATCATTGGCTTCAAAAACACCTAATCTAAATAAGTTTAGGGTAGTCTTTGATGGACATAATGCGGTAAAGTTGTTAGGGTATTTTGTGGATATGACTAATGCGGCAAGTGTTTATATGAAGATATCTGATTATGTAAAAGGTCAAGCGATAAGTGATAATGATCAAATTTCGTTAACAGCGCTGGCATCTTTGCCTAATTCAAGTAAAAACGTTATGTACGATGATGATGGGAATCTATTGCTAGATCGGGAATTGATCAAAGACGGTAAATGTCTTGATTTTTGGGGTAATGAACAGTTTAGTCAATATTTAGGTCAAAGCAGGGCTAGTATCTATCGCAACTTTGCTTTTAGTAAAGGCGACTTTGATCATACTGCTTTACGTAAACAACCCTATCTAAGAGCGGCTGAATTCTCTGATTTTCAATGTGATAGTTCAACTGGAAATTTTGCAGGTGAAATTCGGTTAGCTTATTACTTTGATGGTGACAAGGAAATACCAGTATCAGGTGGTAGTATTTCGGGTAATATCAAACAATTATTATCAACTATGCATTTAGCTGATAAACTAAAACAGATTGATAATTATCTGATTCCAGAGTTTGTGGTGTTAGATGATGTTTCCGTAAGTGGAACAGAATAAATAAGGATAAGGACCTTTTAGATTATCTGATTTCACAATTCTAATTGGTCCTTTATTCTGTTATAATTAAAAGTGGAGTTGATGTTTGTGAGCAAAAGAACAAGAATAGAGTTAATAGTACTGATTGGTTTAATGATTAGTATTTTTGTACTGAGTTATCTTGTTGTTAACAATCATACAGAAATGATTGATGATCTGGTCTATACCAGTATTACAGCAATCTATTCGAGTAGTATTATGTTAGCTGCACAGATATTATCAGCGTTAGGCTCACCTTCGGTAATCCTAGCTTTTTCTTTGATCATATTAGTGTTTTTTAAAGATCGTAATCGGAAGATCATGATCATTACCCATACAGGATTGATCTATTTCTTTACTATCGCTTTTCAAAACTTCATTATGCGCCCATTGCCTGCTCATATGCATTTGATTAAAGTCGTAGGCTTTAGTTTCCCTAGTGAATATGTTAGCTTAGCGACGATCTTTTATGGGACAGTTGTTTTGTATCTTTTAAAAGGGATCAAGCAAAAATATCTACGAACTATAGTAGTCTTTGGTTATAGTATTCTGATCATCTTGATTGGTTTGGCTAGAATATATACTGGGGCTAATTATGCTACTGATGTAATAGCCGGTTTTGGCTTAGCCATTATGAGTTATATTATCATGCGTTTTATCTTAGATCTTATTCGGTTATTGCTTCAAAGAAGTCTGATTGATGAGAAAAACAACAAACAAGAAACAATGTAATGTGGGACAAGACAGTACTTGGTGTTTATGTATAGTATTGAAAAGTATGTTTGAAACATTCCGTTTTATATGTTTGATTGATAAACAAGTCAAGTAGTAAAACCTTTCTTAAATAGGGCAACTTGTGTTATAATTAGTTGCGTTTAAAAAGAAGGGTTTTTATATGAATAAAGAGAAAATTATTAATATTGCCGTTATAGCTCATGTTGATGCAGGGAAATCTACTTTGGTTGATGCTTTCTTGAACCAAAGCGGAATTTTTCGAGCTAATGAACATGTTCCAGAGTTAGTAATGGATAGTAACGACTTGGAAAGAGAACGTGGTATAACGATCTATTCCAAGAATTGTTCAATACGATATAAAGATTATAAGATAAACATTGTCGATACTCCAGGCCATGCTGATTTTTCAGGGGAAGTGGAAAGAATCATTAAAACAGTTGACACTGTTCTTTTATTGGTTGACTCAAGCGAGGGACCAATGCCACAAACAAGGTTTGTGCTTCAAAAATCATTGGAAATGGGATTAAGACCAATCTTATTGATCAACAAGATTGATAAGAAAGACCAAAGAGCTGAAGAGGTTGTGGATTTAGTTTACGAATTATTTTTGGATCTTAAAGCAACTGATAAACAATTGGATTTTCCCATCTTATATGGCGTTGCACGTGAAGGTGTGGTTGTTAAGAATGTCATGGATGAAGGAAAGAATTTACAGCCTTTATTTGAGACAATCGTTGATCATATTGAAGCATATCCTGATCTTGATGCTAAGCCTTTACAGATGCAGGTATCGTCACTTGGTTATGATGATTATATAGGGCGTTTAGGAATTGGACGAATCTTTGAAGGAACGATCAAAGTTAACCAACAAGTCATGATCTATAAAAGATCAGGTAATATTGAAAAAAAGACAATTAGTCAAATATATATTTATGATGGCTTAAAAAGAACACCCGTTAAGGAAGCTTATAGTGGTGATATCGTTATTATCGCTGGTATTGATGATATATCGATTGGTGAAACAATCTGTGCTGTGGACAATGTTCGTCCATTAGAAATGATCCATATTGATGAACCTACTCTAACGATGAATTTTTTAGTCAATACATCTCCCTTTGCTGGTCAAAGTGGAAAATATGTGACATCACGAAACATTAAAGAACGTTTATATAAAGAAATGGAAGTTAATGTTGGTTTAAAAGTTGAAGAGACGGAAACAACGGATAAATTTAAAGTGTCAGGTCGTGGTGAGTTACACTTGACGATCTTAATTGAGAATATGCGTCGTGAAGGTTATGAGTTAGCTGTTAGTAAACCAGAAGTTATCTTTCATTATGAAGATGGCAAAAAGATGGAACCGATCGAAAAGATCATCATTAATATGCCTACTGAGTACATTGGTGTTGTTATGACAAAGTTAAATGCACGTAAAGGTGTTTTGACGGTCATGCATGAAGAGAATAATTATGTTTATATGGAATGGTTAGTCCCTACTCGTGGCTTGATCGGTTATCGAACGGAATTGATCAACGATACCCATGGTGATGGTATCCTGGTTCGTAGTTTCTATGAATATCAAGAATATCGTGGTGACATCAATAGTCGAACAACAGGGGTAATGATCTCAAATTCAACTGGTGTTGCGATGACTTATTCCATCTTTAACTTACAAGATCATGGTGTCTTCTTTATTACCCCACAAACTAAGGTTTATGAGGGAATGATCGTTGGTCAATGTAGTAAAGAAATGGATATGGAAGTTAACCCAACCAAAAATAAAAAAGGCACTGCGGTTCGCTCAGCTGGTACAGATGAAGCGATGCGTTTAACACCTCCACGTATATTGACATTAGAAAACGCTGTTGAATATATTAGAGAAGATGAATTGGTAGAGATAACACCAGATGCGATCAGAATGCGTAAGAAATATCTAACGGCGATCGACCGTAAGAATAGTTATCGTAATGTGGCCAAAGATCAGGATGAGAAATAGATAGATCATGACCCTTCAGCAAAAACCAGTTACTTTAGAGATAAAACATGTTTGTAAACAAACACAAGCACGTTATGGCGTATTACATACACCTCATGGTGATATTGAAACACCAATCTTTATGCCGGTTGGCACATTAGCTAGCGTTAAGTTTATATCACCCGAAGAATTATATCAAATGAATGCTGGTATCATATTGAGTAATACTTATCACCTTTGGTTAAGACCAGGTGAGGATATTGTTAATATGGCTGGTGGCCTTCATAAATTTATGAATTATAATCGCCCTATTTTAACGGATAGTGGTGGTTTTCAAGTGTTTTCTTTAAGTGATAATCGGAAAATCAATGAAGAAGGGGTTACCTTCAAAAATCATCTTAATGGTGATACTTTGTTTTTATCACCAGAAAAATCGATTGAAATACAAAACAAACTAAAAGCTGATATTATCATGAGCTTTGATGAATGTCCGCCATACCCAGCAACCTATGATTATATGAAGGATAGTGTTGAAAGAACACTGAGATGGGCAAAACGAGGTAAAGATGCCCATCAATATCCACAAGATCAAGCCTTGTTTGGTATTGTACAAGGTGGAGAATATGAAGATTTAAGACGTCACAGTGCTGAAGAGCTTGTCAAAATGAATTTTCCAGGATATAGCATTGGGGGAACAAGTGTTGGTGAGACCAAACCAACAATGTATAAGATGATCGACTATAGTATTAAATACCTTCCCAAGGATAAACCACGTTATCTAATGGGTGTAGGATCGGTAGATGCCATATTAGAAGGCGTATTACGTGGCGTAGACATGTTTGACTGTGTCTTGCCAACAAGGATAGCTCGCCATGGTACATTGATGACCAGTGTTGGTCGTTTAAATATTCGCAATCAAAAATACGAAAAAGACTTTAGACCACTTGATGAAGAGTGTGATTGTTATACATGTAAAAACTATACGCGAGCTTACCTAAGACATTTGATCAGATGTAATGAAGGATTAGGAATGCGCTTGTTATCAATTCATAATCTTCGATTCTTAATCCATTTGATGGAACAGATCAAGGAAGCTATCAAAGCTGATCGTTTTGGTGATTTTAAGAAAGATTACTTTGAACGTTATGGTCTTAACGAAATAGACTCTAGAGGTTTTTAATGGACAAACATGATTTTTATTTTGAACTTGATCATGAGTTGATCGCGCAAACGCCATTAGCCGATCGTAGTGCATCACGATTGATGGTTGTCAACAAAGACAAACAGACAATTGAAGATAAACATTTTCACGACATCATTGATTATCTTAATCCCAATGATGTCTTAGTGCGTAATAATTCCCGGGTAATACCAGCACGCTTGTTTGGCATAAAAAAAGTAACTAATGCTCATGTAGAAGTACTTCTATTACGACAAGATAAAGATGTTTGGGAATGTTTGGTTGGTAATGCTAAAGTTGTTAAATTGAAAACGATAGTATCTTTTGGTGATGGACGATTACAAGCAGAATGTATTGGAATAAAAGAAGGTGGGTTACGAGACTTCAAGATGATCTATGAGGGTATCTTCTATGATATTTTGGATCAATTAGCCGAAGTACCACTTCCTCCATATATAACGGAAAAGCTGAGTGATTCTGAACGTTATCAAACAGTCTACGCTAAAGTCATGGGCAGTTCAGCAGCGCCTACTGCTGGTTTACATTTTACCGAAGAAGTTTTTGCTGCATTGAAGGCTAAAGGGGTTAAGATTGTGGATATTACTTTACACGTGGGGCTTGGAACATTTAGACCAGTATCCGTGGATAATATCTTAGACCACAAAATGCATGAAGAGTATTATATGATGGAAGAAGAAAGTGCTGAGATATTGAATAATGCCAAAGCTAATGGTAATAGGATCATTAGTGTTGGAACTACTTCAACAAGGACTTTGGAGGCTATCATGAATAAATATGGAAGATTTCAAGCTAGCTCAGGTATGACCGACATCTATATCTATCCTGGTTATCAGTTTAAAGCGATCGATGCTTTGATAACTAATTTTCATTTGCCAGAGTCTACTTTGATCTTATTAGTTAGTGCGTTAGCGGGTAAGGATCTCATTCTAGAAGCTTATCAACATGCGATTGATGAAAGGTATCGTTTCTTCTCATTTGGGGATGCGATGTTAATATACTAATGAAAAAAGACCATTATTATCAATTGGGGTTAAAGACCTTAGCTTTGATCAAAGATCAAAGACCAAAACCAAAGCTATTATTACATTCATGCTGTGCACCGTGCAATTGTTATCCGATGCTTTACTTACATGAGTATTTTGATATGACGCTTTACTTCAACAATAATAATATTTATCCATATAACGAGTATCAATTACGTCTTGATGAATTGATCAAGTATACAGATGATTTTAACTTACAACATCAAGCTAATATTAAGATAATCACTACTACATATGATAATGAAACTTTTAATAAATCATTAGAGCCTTATAAGGATTATCCTGAAAGATCAAATCGTTGTTGGTTATGTTATGAACTAAGAATGAGTGAGGCCTATCAATACGCGGATGACCATCATTTTGATTATTTTACAACTGTTATGACGATCAGTCGTCATAAAGACGCAGAGGTTCTCAATCAAATTGGGGAAAGATTAGCTTTACAACATCAAAGTGTTAAATATTTTCATTCTGATCTAAAAAAAGGTGGTGGATCAGATAATTCGGTCGCTCTTGTTAAATCATTAGACTTATATCGGCAACAATATTGTGGTTGTCTTTACTCTTATCGTGATATGTTGAAAAGAAAATCTCAAAAATCTACGAGTTTACACAAAAATGATGATATCATATAGTTAATGTAGTTAGGGGTGGTTATATGCATAAAAAGGATGTAGTATATACATTTATCAATATCATATTAGCGCATTTTATCATTTCGGTATTTGCCGGTTTGGTCTTTGGTGTAACCCATCCGTTGAGCTTTCTGTATACGGAAGGACAACCCTATGTATTTGTGATCGTCTCTACTTTGATCGCTGTGCCTTTATATATGATTGCTGGTTATTTATATGTTTTAGGTAAAAACAACTTAAAAGGTGTTTCAAAAACGTTACTTGAGGCTGGCTTTTATTTTATGCTTGTTCTGTTGGTTGTTTACGCAACCTGTTTTATATTGGTTTATTATCGAATAGTAACTAACGCTTGGGTATATTATGTCTTATTTAACTACCCGAGTGCTTTAGCTTTTAATAATATTAGCCTAAAAATTGACGGACAAAACTTGATCTTTATTCTTAGTGCGATAACCCCTTCATTAGGTTTTTATGTTGGGGGACTAATTCGTTACCGCTTTGAGAAAGTGAGGGTACGCTAATGTCAAAGACCTTTTTTAAGTATATCTTACCATTGGTTGTGATCATTGTTGGTAGTTGGTTGATTGATATCATCGGCAATCTGATCGACAACACAATATTGATCATTGTTATCCAGGCCTTATTTATGTTTGTCTTTGGTATTAGTATTCAACCTAAAAGAAGATATAAGACGTGGATCAAAAAACTAATAATCGCTTTTATCTTTAGCTATTTAGTATTTTATCAACTTGGTCATTTTCAATATTTCATCGTCACAAAACTATTTGACATGTTAGCGATCGACAACTTAGCACTGAATTTGATCTATGTACTCTTAGGGTGGTTGTTTTTTGATTGATCTGTTTAAATAATATTATTACTTAAAATAATCAATATAAAAAGCGCATTGCGCTTTTGTTTAGTTTGTTAGTAATTTTCAAATAGTAAGCGACCAATCCGAACCATATTACTGCCTGTTTCAATCGCTATTTGATAATCATTGCTCATGCCCATTGAAAGATACTTAAGGTCGAGATTGGGTTGTTGTATCTTGTGTAATGCTTGATAAAGCTTAAATCCTTCTTCAAAAACTGCTTTGATCTTTGGTTGATCATCAGTATCTGGTCCGATGACCATTATCCCGTTGATCATGATGTTTGACAAATCTTTAGCTTGATCAATAAAAGTAAATAATTCATTTGTCATTATACCGTATTTAGTTTTCTCCTGAGCAATGTTAATCTGGATTAAGACATTCATGATCTTATTTTGTTTAAAAGCTTCTTTATTGATCGCTTGTAAAAGCTTGATGCTATCAACAGAATGAATTAAAGATGTATGTTTGACTGCTTGTTTGGCTTTGTTACTCTGTAAATGACCGATCATATGCCAAGTTATCGGCAAATCAATATCAACTTTTGTGAGTAGTTCTTGAATACGATTCTCGCCAAAAATCATAAAGCCTTTATCATAAAGACGTTTGATATCTTCTTTACTTCGGTTTTTACTGACAGCGACTATGGTGACTGGTAAATTATCAAGATTTAGTTTCATAGTAATATTATGAACTTCTTCGATATATTTATCAATAATATGGTAGAATATAGCTTATTGAAAAGGTGATTGATATGATTAGATTATTAATTAGTGATCTTGACCATACATTATTAACATATGATGGTCATCAAACATTTATCAAAGAAAGTGATCTTCAAGCAATTAAAGCATTAGCCGCAAACAGGATTAAATTGATCGTTGCTAGTGGCCGTGATCATGGGTTTATCTTGAACTGCCTTCATGAATATGGGGTAAAAACAGATGTTATTGGGGCTAATGGCTCTACAGCTGTAATTGATAATAAACAGATTATTTCACATTTAATAGATAATGATGCGATGCGCAAGGCATATGAGTATGTAGTTAATACGTACCCACACATATATATAAAGGCTAGTTCGATCGATGGCCAAGAATATCGTTATGATACTTTGATAAAGACGCGTTATAAAGATGCTTATCAACCGTTAAGCTTAGCTGAGTTTTTAGCTAAAAAGGATATTAGCATCAATCGCTTTGTGGTTTCATGTGATGAAGAAAATGAAGTAATTCTCGCTATGAGTGATCTAAAAAAGCGTTTTGGCAGTTATTTTGAATTTAATCAATCCTCAAAGAATCTTGTTGATATAACTCCTAAAGGCATCGACAAGGGTAAAACAGTAGCGGAAATAATCGATCTTTTAGGTTACGAAAAGAAGCAGGTCGCATCAATTGGAGATTCACCTAATGATATATCAATGTTTAAAAATACAGGGATAAGCTTTGCCATGGCTAATGGTCATCAAGATGTAATTGAGCATGCTGATCATATAGTCGATAGTTTTGCCCAAGCAGTAGAGATGATCTTAAGAAAAGATGTCTAAGTTTTACTTAGGCATCTTTTTGTGTTAAATAGTCATTGATCACTTGTAGCACATAATCGATATTAGCTTTACTTATATCATTATGAGTTACGAAACGATAATATCCATTATCGACAGGATTGATCTTGATCCTTTCATTTAATAAATGATCATAGAAAGTTTGATGATCAAATTGTGGTGTATTTATTTTGAAGAAAACCATATTTATCTGAACCTTAGTTTCATCAAGATCGATCATTGGTAATTGATTCAATTTTTGCGCTAAATACTTAGCTAGTTGGTGATCATCAGCTAGTCTTTTAGTCATGTTATTTAATGATATAAGACCACAGGCGGCTAAAAATCCCACTTGACGCATCCCTCCACCTAACAATTTTCGGTTACGTTCCGCTTGTTTGATAAATTCTTTACTACCAACGATTAAGGAACCAATGGGGGAACAGAGACCTTTAGATATACAAAACATAACGCTATCAGCACAGGCTGCGATTTCTTTTGGATCCACATTTAGGGCTGTGGCGGCATTAAATAGACGAGCTCCATCAAGATGGACGTTTAACCCTAAATTTTTAGCTGTTTTATAATCTTCTTGCATGATATCAAGGGGAACAACTGTACCATTACTTAAAGCATTCTCTAAACATACTAAGGTAGTTTTAGGAGCGTGGATATCATTATGACGATAGCCTTTGATGATATCACTAGGATAGATCATGTCGGTCTCGTTATAGACTTGATGAGTATTTACTTGAGATAAAACGGCAATAGCTCCAGCTTCGTGGACGATGATATGACTATTGGCGTTGGTAATGATCTCATCACCTCTTTTGGTATGAGTCATGATACACAGTTGATTACCCATAGTTCCGCTGGGCACAAACAAAGCAGCTTCCTTGCCAAGCATTTCAGCGGCTAACGCTTGTAGTTTTATCATTGTTGGATCATCATGATAGACGTCATCGCCAACAACGGCTGTACTCATCGCTTCTATCATTGCTTGTGTAGGATTAGTTACAGTATCACTTCTTAGATCAATATAAGGCATAAGTTCACTTCTTTCTTTGTTATATTATATAGTATTTTACCATAAAAAAAGCAGTAGTTTTAGCTACTGCTGTAAACTTACTAGAAACGATAAATACGGTGAGCGTATTTCTTTTCGATTTCGGCGCTCCGATTTGCTCCTCCGTCAATGTTGGCGCTAATTCTAACTGGTGGATTAAAGCCTTTGCTGACCATAATCTTGACCGCATAAAGGACTACACTTTGTAGTAGGGCGACAGTCGTGATAGTAGAGGTACCACATATTTTTCCATCTACACCTTCGACCTCAATAGCAGCATCACCTTCGACTGAGTGTAGATCTAAGATAACATCAGCGAATTCATACAGTAGTTTACCGCTACTATGTCTTGAAGTTAATTTCTTTGAAGCTTCAAGTGCTGTTACGACAATAATTTTAGCTCCGATTTTTTTCGCTTCGATAGCCATTTCAATACTTACTGGATTACGTCCAGAGTTTGAAATAAGGATCAAGACATCTTCTGGTTTTATCTCAACGCGTTTGACTAAAACAAGTCCTACCCCTTCAAACTTTTCAAAAATACCTTCTGCTGGATCTTTAATTTCCTTAGCGGGAAAAAGACCTCCAGCTCTACTAACGATTTCTTTAGCGCCAACCCTTGAGTGACCTGATCCAAATGCGATCATAATCCCATCATTCATGATCGAATCAGCGACCAGTTGGGCAGCTTTAGTTATGTTTTCTTCTTCTTTAACTTCAATTTCTGTAAGCATCTTGATTATAGTAGCGATGTATTCGTTTTTCATCTATGCCTCCTTTATAATGTGCTATTTTGAAGGATATGATCATGATCATTAAGACAATGATCATATCTTCTTTACAAATTTATGATAGTCTAATAAATTAGCTATTTCAATCAAACACGTTGCGAAAAAAAAGAGTGTCGTGAGTAAAAATATAACATAGACATTGCGTATAGTAATGATCAAACCTTGTATAATTACAAACAGCTATAAGATATTATTGTGTAAAGAAGTTGAATTATTTAAAGATATCCGTTAAAGTTGTTTGTGACATGCAATGATAAATTAGTTGTAAATGATTGGGAGGCTGTATGAGTAAATTGTGGGAATTGTATACAAGCTTTTTTAAGATAGGTATTTCTACCTTTGGTGGTGGATACGCAATGTTACCAATTTTAGAAAGAGAAGCTGTTGATAAAAAGGGTTGGATCAGTGTTACAGAAATGATGGATTATTATGCGATAAGTCAATGTACACCAGGCATTATCGCGATCAATACATCTACTTATATTGGCTATAAAGTGGCGAGTGTCTTTGGTGGTGTATCGGCAGCCTTAGGGATGATATCACCTTCAATATTGATCATTATAGTGTTGGCTGGTCTCATTCAACGCTACAGTGCATTACCAATTGTTGAATCAGCTTTTAGTGGTATCCAAATAGCAGTAGCGGTTATTATACTTAATGCCGTTGTTAAGATGTTAAAAACTAGTATCGTTGATAAGATAACAGTAGGCATCTTTGTTGTGACTTTGATTGTGTTGCTACTATTTGATATTCCTACCATTTGGGTTATTATTGCTGCCTTTATCTTTAGTGTATTGATAGGGAGAAAGCGCTAATGGTCTATTTACAATTAATATACGAGTTTGTTAAGACAGGTTTGTTTTCTATTGGCGGTGGTTTAGCTACTTTACCATTTCTCTTTCAAATAGCTGAAAAATATCCGTGGTTTACCGTTCCGGAATTGATCAATATGATCGCGATCAGCGAATCTACGCCAGGTCCGATCGGCATTAATATGGCTACTTATGCTGGTATGGTGGCAGGTGGTGTCTTAGGTGGCGTTTTAGCTAGTTTAGCAATGTCTTTTGGAAGTGTTGTGATCAGTACTTTTTTAGCTAAAGGTTTTGAGAAATATAAAGATAGTAAATTGATCACTAGTGCTTTTTATGGTATTCGTCCAGCAGTGGCAGCGTTGATTGCTTTTGCCGGTATTTCGATTATGAAAACGGCACTATTTGATCTTGAATTATACCAAAGCACCTTAAATATCATTGATATATTTAAGGTTATCCCAATCATTATTTTTGTTTTATTATTATTTTTTACTAATAAATTTAAAAAACACCCTATTTTCTATATTGCGATAGCTGGTTTTTTGGGTGTTGTTTTAAAATTTTAAATATCAGTATATTTCTTATTGTTTCCGTGGGCTTTATCAACTGGATAGTGTTTAGCATTGATCTCCATCTTATGTTTAAACGCTTCGATTAGGTCTATATCATATAGTTGGGCAAATCTTAATACATAAAAAAAGACGTCGCTTAATTCATTAGCTATGGCTTCTTTTTTATCTTGAATGATCTGGGATTGTTCTTCTTCTTTTTTAAAGCGAAATATATCTAGTAATTCGTTAGCCTCAATACTCATGCCCATTACTAGATCTTTAGGATGATGAAATTGTTGCCAATCGCGCTCATCACAAAAAATTTTGATATCTGTTTGAAGTTGTTTTATGGAAAGTTTTTCATTCATGTTTATCACCTATTCTATTATCTCTTTTTTGTCACCATTAGTAAACCTTCTTTATGATATAATGATTTGGTAATGGGGGATAAAATGATTGACTTTATTTGTACATTAAAAGATATTACTGAAATTGATAAGTTTGCTAAACTGGGTGTATTTGGATTAATCATTAATGATCCAAAATATTCGACCTATGTACCAAAATATAAT
This sequence comes from uncultured Erysipelotrichaceae bacterium, assembly GCA_964401415.1. Lineage (GTDB taxonomy): Bacteria > Bacillota_I > Bacilli_A > Erysipelotrichales > Erysipelotrichaceae > JAQUCI01. Next base: position 5,657 of record CAYNYC010000008.1, on the reverse strand, counting down.
GATATAGATTTAATCAATGAAGCGATAGAAATAGTTCATGATCATAACATGAAGTTATTTGTGCGTGTTGATGCGATTTTCTATGATGATGAACTCGAAGAATTAGCTTTATATTTAAAGAAGTTGATTGATTTAAAAGTAGATGGTATTTATTTCGCGGATATGGCTGTTTATCAGCTTGTTAAAAAGAATGAAGCACTTGATAAGTTGATCTATGACCCAGAAACAACGATCACAAATAGCTTTGATCTAAACAGTTATTTACAACTTGGTGTAAATCGTTGTGTAATCGCTAAGGAACTAACCTATCAAAAGATCTTAGAATTAATACAAAGTAATCCGACTGGTACTGAAATGATTGGTTTTGGGTATCTTAGGATGAGCCGTAGTCGACGTCTTATGTTAAGTGGGTATCAAAAGGCGTTCTTAGATGAAAACTTACATGATCGATTGGACATTCAAGCTCAAGAGGCAAGCCGTAATGAACGTTTTTATATCAATGAAGATGATCATGGGACATATACTTATAGTCCTTATCTTTTTTGGTGTATTGATGAGTTAAAACAACTAAAAGATTATCTATCCACAATGCGTCTTGAACGCAGTTTTATCGATGATGAACTATATTTTATGATGATCGATATCTATCAGTTAGCCACCAGGGGTGAAGATGTTTCAATGTTAATAGAAACGGTTAAGGATCTTTATCCACATATCATCTTTAGTACTGGTTTTTTATATGAAAAGACAACGTTATGAGAAAGATTGAACTATTAGCTCCAGCTGGAGATTTAACAAGAGCGAAGATCGCGATCAAATATGGTGCTGATGCCGTTTATATTGGCGGAAAGAGTTTTTCGCTACGCTCTCGGGCAAGTAATTTTGATATCGCTGATATCAAAGAAGCGGTAATATTTGCGAAACAATATCAGGCTAAGATTTTTGTGACTGTAAATATTATTCCTCATCAAGAGGATTTACAGGGTGTTGATCAATATCTTAAGCAATTAGAACAGATAGGGGTAAGTGCGGTAATTTGTAGTAGTATTGAGATCATTAAGATCGCAAAAAGAGTTGCGCCCAAACTTGAGGTACATCTAAGTACTCAACAATCAGTCACCAACTCACAAGCGATTGCTTTTTATAAAGATCTTGGGGTAGACCGAGTTGTGTTAGCTCGAGAACTATCTATGACTGAAATATCAAAGACTAATCATAATAGTCCTCTTCCCTTAGAAGTCTTTATTCATGGGGGAATGTGTGCGAATTATTCTGGTAGGTGTACGATCAGTAATTTTATGACTTTACGTGATGCTAACCGCGGAGGTTGTGCCCATTCATGTCGGTGGTTTTATCATTTGTTTGATCAAGAAAAACAACTTACAACATCGGAAAGGTTGTTTACCTTGGCCGCCACTGACCTAATCGCTTTAGAGCAGGTACCGGCATTGATCGATATGGGTATTGTCAGTCTTAAAATTGAAGGACGGATGAAATCGTCTTATTATATCGCATCAGTTGTCAAGACATACCGCTTACTTATTGATGAGTATTATCAAGAACAAATGATCACTGAGGAAAGAATGAATTGGTACAAAAAAGAGATGGCTAAAGCTGAAAACCGATTAGCTTCAAGTGGTTATCTTGACGGTTTGCCTCAAGAGGACCCTCAAGCAGCTTTAAGACAAGTTACAGCTTCTCAAGAGTATTTAGGAACAGTAATAGGTGTTAAAAAAGATCGTTTATTACTTGAAGTACGAAATCGTTTCGCAAAAGGCGATCTAGTTGAAATATTAAGTCATAGTCAGATGAATAAGACTTTTATGATAAATGATATAGAAGATGAAGAAGGTCAAGCTTTGAGTGTGTGTAATCGTCCCATGCAGAAAGTATGGATAGGTGTTCCGTTTAAGGTAGAAATTGATGATATGTTACGAAGAGGTGAGCGCACATGATCTTTGAAGGTTCTATCAGTGTGAAGGCTGTCATGTTAGCCAATAAAAGACCAATCGAAAAGATCGTGATCGATAAGAAAAAACATGATAAAGATACGGCTTTTATCATCGCGAAAGCGCGTGAATTAGGGATACACATTGAAAAAGCAGATCGTGAAGATATTGATGCTTTATGTGCTGGAACAAGCCATGGAGGGGTTATCCTTTATGGTGGAGATCGTCGTAATGATACTCTTGATCAATTAATAAAATCGAAGTTTCTCTGTTTATTAGAAGGAATTGAAGATCCCTTTAACTTCGGCTATTGTTTAAGAAGCTTACTAGCGGCTGGATGTGAGGGAGTGATCGTGGGGGCTAGAAATTGGTTGG
>CAYNYC010000008.1:0-3323 GCA_964401415.1 uncultured Erysipelotrichaceae bacterium | reverse complement strand
CATCGACGGTTACTAAAAGTAGTAGTGGTGCAAGTGAATATCTTCCTATCTATGTCGCTGATGATCTAGCTAATGCCATACTTAAGATCAAACAAAGTCACAAGATCCTCTGTGCTACCAGAAAAGAAGCAGTAAGTATCTATCAATATAATTATGATCATCCGGTATTATTGGCGATTGGTGGAGAAAGAAGAGGTTTATCAAAGATCGTTTTAAACAATAGCGATCAGAATATTTATATCCCTTATGCCGATAACTTTAGGAATTCATTAAATGCCAGTAGTGCTGTCAGCGTTATTGCATTTGAAATAATGAGACAACAACAGAAATGAGGTAAGCAATGAAGTCTTTGTATATCAAAAACAATACTGTTTTAATTAATTTTACGACTACTTATTATCAAACAATCGAAGAAGTTATTTCTAGTGATAATTTTCATTTTGTTATTCAATGTTATGTTGATCATTTGAAGAATAATGATTTAAAGTTATACCGCTGGTTTATCAAAGAGAAAAATGATGATAAAGCGATCAAAGAAATGATTCATTTGTTAAAGCTTTTATGTGTCATTGATGTGACAGAGATTGATAATGAATACTTAAATGATCGTCGCTTTATGATCGCGTTTGTAGAGAACTTCTATAACTTCTGGCGCAAACTACAACGTTGTACGATGATATCTACGAAAGCTAAACAAGGCTTACAACTAGCTAACTTTATTGAAGCGGATAATAAATTTAATCAGCTGATGCTATCTTTGTATCGTCGCATCGAAGAGAATGTTCAAGGTCGAAAAAATAATGTTTATCGTCAATTGAATGCTGGTAGTAATGCCAGTATGGTAGTAAGAGACTATCGTTGGTTAATACCAAAGGGTTATGAAGTGTTAAAGGGAATACCTTTTATTGATTCTGTAATGTTAAGAACACCACTATTGTTACACCCAGCAAGTAATAAGCGTTCTGGCACTTTCCAAGAAATCGATACTAACGCCGTAAATACTTTTAATCCAGATAAAGATGAATGGTTCTGTTATCCAGCTAAAATTGGTAGTTTATTAACCTTTATCTATTTCCATTGTGACTATATCTTTTCTGGTCTAGCAATGGCAAACTTATTTGAATTAGCTTTAGATAAGGAGTGTTATAATAAAAAACCTGATGTGATCATGTTGTTTGGTAATAAAGATGACAAAGAAGAATGTACCTTCCATCATGACGAAGAAAATCAAATCTGGGTTGGTAATGTTTCATATAAATCGGAAATCGAGTATTTTGGGTATTTAAAAAAGATGGCTTTGACTTTACATAATCTAGCAATGATCAAAAAGGGATGGTTACCATTACATGGATCGATGATCAACATTACCTTAGCCAATGGTAAAACTAAGGGTATTGTCTTTATTGGTGATTCTGGTGCTGGTAAATCGGAAACGATTGAAGCTATCCAAAATCTTGGATATAAAGATATTATTTCGACACAAGTTATCTTTGATGATATGGGTTCATTACATATCAAAGATGGTCAAGTGTATGCTCAAGGAACAGAAATTGGTGCCTTTGTTCGCCTAGACGACCTTGAAAAAGGTAGTGCTTATCGTGAAATGGATCGAAGTGTCTTCTTTAATCCTGAAACCAGTAATGCGCGCGTAGTCATTCCTGTTGTCAGCTACGAAGATGTTGTAAGTGATCATGTTGTTGATATGTTTATGTATGCTAATAATTACACTGAAAAAATTGGAGGCAGAGAATTTGACACGGTAGATGAAGCGATGGATACTTTTTGTGAGGGTAAACGTTTTGCCCTAGGAACGACTAATGAAACGGGACTTTCTACAACTTTCTTTGCTAATCCTTTTGGACCAGTTCAACGTAGAGAAGAATGTATGATATTAATAAAACAAATGTTTAAAACAATGCAAGAGAATCAGATAATGTTGGGTGAAGTTTATACCCAATTAGGTATCAAAGATAAAGATCATGATGCTCTAGCGCTAGCTGCTCAATACTTACTGAAGGTGATAAATGATGAACAAGAGGAAAACTGCTAGTAAAAAAAAATATAGATTAATTCTTTCTTTGATCGTTATTCTTATATTAATGATTATGACAACTTTAGCATTAATATATAACGATAATATTTCCGTAAGTAGGATACCCAAGGAAATTGCTACAAGCAAAAACCCAAGTGGTTATAGTTCAATATTAAGAGAAGATGACAATAGTATAGTTGCTGCTTTTTATCCAATCATCAAAAATGAAGTGATCATGAATGATCTTAAAATGATTATTGATCAACAAATTGAACAATTTGATCATGATCAATATGAAATATTCTATTTAGATTATGATATTTATTATGTATCAGATCAATATGTAAGCATTGTCTTTTCAAGCAGCCAAGCTGACAACGTAGAAACACTTCAATTAGCAATAGATCAAACACTTACATATGATTTGGTTAGTGGTCAAAGAGTATTATTAGATGATCTTTTACAAGCGGATTATTTACCAGCTTTAACAGCTTTGCTTAGAAAAACAGTAAAAGAAGATGTTAATCTTAATGATCGTTTAAATACAGATCTTTATCGTAACACCAAGATTGAATCCATTAACTTGGATAAATTTGTTTTAGATAATGATCAGTTAATACTATTTTATGATTCTAGTAAAATCTTAAACGAAGATGATGGTTTAATAACGATTAGCTTATCGTTAATAGAGTTGAACTACTATTTGAAACACACACTATTTTCTAATCCAATAGTTGAGCCATCATTGATCAAAAACAGCACATTACGTTATATCGATCCCGATAAACCAATGATCGCTTTGACCTATGATGATGGACCTTATAGCAAGGTTACTGATCAAATACTTGAAGCTTTGTATGATAATAATAGTGCTGCTACTTTCTTTATCGTAGGTAATCGGATTAATAATTACTCGAAAACGCTTGAAACAATGATCAATAATGGTAATGAAATTGGTAATCATTCATATACGCATAAATATAACTTAACAAAGTTAGATATTGATGAACTCAGTAATGAGTTAAATTATGTTCAAAGGGATATTGATAAATATGTCAAAGATTACCAACTTAAGTTATTAAGACCGACTGGAGGAAGTTACAATCAGTTTGTTAAGGATAATTGTAATTATCCGCTTATTAATTGGTCAGTAGATACGAAGGACTGGTATCATCATAATAGTGATAGTACTTATAACGCTGTCGTAAATGTAGTAAAAGATGGTGATATTGTGCTAATGCATGATCTATTTCAAAGCACAGCCGATGCCACAAAAGCGATAGTACCAAAA